>NZ_JAXHLN010000003.1:1245262-1556577 GCF_034522235.1 Thiohalophilus sp.
ATCGACTGTAGGTCAGACTCCACTCCCAGCTCTGGATTGCGGTGAACCATCATCTGCAGCTCAGTGAGCCATCCATGATCAATCATTGCCGCCTCCCTGAATCTGAATATTCAAACGGGAGCCGGTCTTGCTGGCCCTGCTCAGGCGGCGTCTGAGACCACCATAGCTATTAACTGCCATAGCATAGACCTTGGACAGGCTATCGTAGTGTTCGGCAGCCATGGCAGCCTGTAATCTGGCTTCAGAACCGGGTTTGGCATATTCCAGCAGGTATAAGCAGACCGGCTCCCCATCCAGATAGCGGCGCGAGGCCGCATCCGGACCCAGGGGGCAAACAGGGGCGTTGCAGCGGTGGAATTTTGGGCAGTCGGACATTCTCACTTGGCACCTCCTTGGTTTTTCTCGACCCATTCAAAGAAGGCCTGCTCATCGATGAGCACCCTGCGCCCAACACGTTTGACTACAGCGTCGAATCCGTTTGTTTTTCCATAAAAAACCAAGTGACGTAGCCCGCCAGGTGGTGGCCAGTCATGATACTCATTCCATTTTGGGATTGGGATTAATCGTGATGTGGGTAATTTTTCTTGGCTCACAAAATACCTCCTGTAATTACTGACCGCGGCCAGTTGTTTTGCTAACAGGTGGTATTTTGTGAGTTATCTAGTCTCAGATATATTTCAACTCGAAGCGAAAATATGGTTTTCCGCTACGGATTGATAGATTTCAAAGGTCATTTTTTCTGGGTCTGCCAGGCTTTGTAACCTCATCTGGCGCAAGATCCTTTATCCATTCCCATATTTTTATATCTGCTGGAATTCTTGGCAATCCAATCTGTTCTTTTTGGTCCACTAACTTAACCCTGATATTTTTTATCATATTGGCTTTATTCAAATAAGGTGGTTCTGACCAACTCTTCTTCGCCTCTTGGCGCGCACGACCTTTCGCATCCTCAAAAGGCTTATTTGTTTTGTCGGCTTTTTTTCTGTGATGGTCTGATACTACTTCTTTTGCAATTTCCGGAAACTCAATAGCGAGCCGCAATCTGCCTACAGAATAGCCACCACAACTTGCCTCATAGCTCGAAATATTTTTCTTCCTCATCAGAAACCGGCAAACCGCTAATAATTGCGCAGCCGCAAGCAAAATTGTTTCTTGATCGTTATCAGGTTCTTCAATTGGGTTGATATATTTACCTTCTAGCAAGCCATCGTCAATTGGCGTAACTGTATCGCCGAACATAATATTTTCTATTTTTTCAGGTAGCCTGCTCCCTACAAACCCAATCCCATGTTCTGTAAATACGGCCTGATAATCCTCAAGTTCATCTTTTGATATACCATGGTCGCTTAACACGCTTTCGGCATCATCCATTGCTTTGTTAACTATATGGCTAAAATATGTATCCAACATATATATCAACTTACTCTCAACTGAATATTTTCTCATTCATTGCTGACACGACCTTGGCCGTATGCTGCTCGGAAAGGTGTGCATACCGCTTCACCATCTGCAGCGTCTTGTGTCCCAGAATGTCCGCAATTTCCGCCAGGCTCGCACCATTCATGGCCAGGTACGAGGCGGCTGAGTGACGAAGGTCATGGAACCGGAAATCCTCGATGCCGGCAGTCTGCACGGCCCGCTTGAAAATGCTCTGGATACACACAGGCTTCTGTGGATTCCGGCGAGAGGGGAACAACAGGTCGGTATCAATGCGACGGACCTTGGCCTGTTCCTGGAGCAGCTCACGGGCATGACCCATCAGCGGCAAAGCCCGCCGCTCGCCGTTTTTGGTGTCCTCCAGGGTAATGCGGCCCCGCTCCAGGTCCACCTGCTTCCAGGTCAGCGCCATGATTTCAGAGAGCCTGGCTCCGGTACTGAGAGCCAACACCACTACGATATACAGTTGATCACTATGCGATCTGCATACTTCAAGTAGCTTCTTGCGCTCCTCGTCAGACAGGAAGCGGACCCGGCCGCGGGGTTCCTTGAGGGTCGCTACCCGGCGGAACGGGCTGTCATCGACCCAGCCCCACTCCTTCATCGCTACGGTGAAGACATGCGACAGGGCGGCCAGGTACCGATTCACGGTCGAGGTACTTCTCGGCCCTCCCCGCTTGGTCGTCCCGCTCCTGAGCTTGTCCCGCTGCTCCACGATCAGGGGCGGATTCACGTCAGCCAGGAGATAATCCCCGATCTCGGACTTCTACCACTGCAGGTGCCTGAGCTGGTCTTTACCGGATTTCTTGTGGGGCAGGACATCGGCCACGTAGCGGTCGATCATCTCCGAGACGGTGTGTCGCTTCGCCTCCATGGTTTTGAAGTGACGCCCCTCCCGAATCGCCGCCTCGGTCTGCTGGGCCCATTTGCGGGCGTCAGTGAGGCGCTCGAAAGTGGCGGTCTGGGTCGGGCAGCCTTTCAGACGCACCTTCACCCGGTAGGTAGGTTCCCCTTTGCGGTCTTTCCTCTTCTCGATAGAGGCCATCGTTCCCTCCAAAACAGACGTCGACAAAAATACACGACAGAAAGGGAAAATCTACCGAAAAACCCACTTTTCCACAATAACGGATGAATAATCCTTTATTTTATTTTTTAATTGTCTGTTTTAGCTGCCTTTTTTTTAGATAATGAAGTTCCAGGGGCACTAATGGGGCATGGCTTCAGAAGTTGTACAAATATTCACCGCTTTTTTTTCCTTTTTTTCTTACGATCATTCTTATCATCCTTGCTGCCATTGGACTCTGGGTGGATACCCCCACCCCTCCACTCACCAGAATGCAACCAATCCTCGAAGTAATAAAGCCACAGAGATGACCACGGGACAATAGTATCCCGTAACAACATATACTTATTCCATTCCCCTGTTTTCGGTAGATACAGACAAAGTCTTACCCGTTTGTGATCGTAGAGGTGCGGGATAGGTTTGCCCTCTGCTAATTCGTTTAGGTCAGGGTTTACAACAAAGACGTTTGGAGACTCATGTAGCCTATAAGTAAGCATAAGCTCATAAGCACGACTAAGAGGAGTAGGTTGTAATACGAAATTCCACCTTAATCTTTTATGACTCAGCTCACCTTGTCCAGGCACATCACTCTTTAATGCGAGAAATTGTTGCGCTAAACTTAGTGGTGGTCGACGGAACTTCGACATTTAACTAAACGTTATTCACCGTAAAATGTATTCTTGGGAATTTCCCTGCCTGCACCAGTAGTCAGCCCACCTGTCGCTCCCATAGAAAGGGCTCCTTTGCTCCGTGCACCGCTGACCACATTGCTATAATGTTCGAGTGCTCGTTTTGAAACAGAAGCGCCAAAGGTTTCTGTAAGCAGATCTTGAACTTTGTCAATTCCCTGAAGTTCACCATATACGAATTCTTCAAGACTATTCACTGCTGCCTTATGCCAAGCATAAAACCAATCAGCACGTTCAGGATGAACATTCCATTTTTCTGCGAAATTTTCGCCGTCAGTACTGGGGTTCATAATGTAATACATGTTTCGACCAGCGAAGTCAGTCACCTGGATATATCTAGGCATCGACCTTAATACAGCCATAAGCAAATCAAGGTCATTATCGAAGCTGTCTGAGCCAACCAGATTCTGATATGCATGTGTTGCCAATGTCGTAATAATTACCGATATAGGAGAGCATGCCTTTTCAGCGTCTGGCTTATTGCTGAAGTAAACATCGCGATGCCGCTTCATCAGTTGAACACTACGTCTCAACACTCCTTTGAGTTGCTGTTGGTCAGGAAGAGGCTGAATATCTCGAGAAGCAATACCTGACTCAAAAAACGCCCGTTGATAAGATGGCTGGACAGCTGCGTTGGCATCAAACCATTCAGCATAACCATTCGGGTTACTTGGCTTCCAATTGTTTAATTGTTTATCCGGCACTAACACCCCGCCATTATCACACCCGGGGTTCCTAATAACAGGTGTAATATCAAGATGGAATTTATTGGCATAGTTAATTCGCCAAGCCCGGTTGAGAGGCTCAAGAAGATCTTCATATGTTTTGTTTCCAATTAGCCGGCGGCCAACCAAATCACGAATTTGAGCAGGCGTCGGTGATTCTACATGCGGAACATAACAAACGAGATCCACATCAAACTCTTCACGATATAAAGGCTTAACAGTTGTGCCGACTCGAATTGAGCCTTGCGAGTAGATCGATGAATCTGCCAACCTCAGATCATCGCTATCACTGAGCCAGTCTCCTACTGCTTTGTATTTTTTCTCCGCATCTTTATATTGTGTTGCAGTGATCTCGAGCTCTTGGCATACAAACTCAAGAATGCCAGCAGATTGTTGCTTCTGCTCTAGCGTTAATTCGTTACGACTCATACAGCGCCCTCCTTATTAGCATATTCCTGTTGAAGGAATTTACGAACTTTAGCTGCATTATGTGCGAAATCATGATCGGCTTTGGACAGCAGCTCAGGAATCACTCCAACATCATCCAAAGTCAGTTTTTCCGCGTGTTCAAAATTCAACCTCAAGTACTGCTCGGGCTCCAAAAGAAGCTCAACCATGTTTGCTGTGGTCTGAGACTGAAGATTTAATATTGTGTCTACGAGTTTCGGCCCACCCCATCCTGAAACAAGCCCCCAGGCACGGGAGTCTCGATTTTTTTGTTTGTAGTAACGATGTCCAATTCCACATCCGATTGACAACAACCTTACCTGACTGATTTCTATGTTAAACCGTTTTTGGGCTTCAACAAGGCATGCAAGGGATGGATTATTTGCCCACATTCCACCATCAGCTAGCAGATACTTGTCGACCCTATGCGGTGAAAAATACAAAGGCGCGGAACATGAAGCCAGCACAGCATCTGCAATGCGAATATCTCGATCCCTAACAAACTCAGGATCGTATGGGGACTTAAAAACGTGTACACCGGCATTACCAATGTCAGTAGCTGGAATGAGTAAATTCGTGTCGGTATCGGAGAGAGTTTTCTCTTCAAATACTCTCTCTAACTGCTTTTTCAGACTTGAGCTACTGTATTTCGCCCGCAGAACACCAAGCCAGCTGGCCGGACGGCGAGAAAAGATTTCTTTACCATGTTGCTCATAAAGAGCGACTACTTTCTCGAGAGGATATTTGGTGGCTAATGCGGCAGCTAGGATTGAGCCGGTACTCGTACCAGCAATCAGGTCAAAATGATCGGTATATTGGATACCGATTTCATCTTGAATTTGCTTCAAAAGATGAGCGGCATAAATCCCCCTAATACCGCCCCCATCAATCGAAAGGATATTCACATGCCACCCTCCATCCGGCCACAATATCTAGTGAGCAGGACTCTTTATTTGCTCTTTAAACACTGGATATGGGGTTCAGCCCCTCAAATTTCAAGTCCATATCCTGGGGAGGGTGATACTGAAAAGCTAATATTCGGGCATTTCAAGGCGCTAAGGGCTAGCTGAACTATGGCGTGTGAGCTGGATGTTCGCATCATAATGCCCCATGACTGCCCCATGACTGCCCCATAGAAACAAAAAAGGCTTAGCAACTTCGCTAAGCCTTTGTTTTTATTGGCTGGGGACCTAGGATTCGAACCTAGACTAACGGAGTCAGAGTCTCAATAAATCAATAACTTACGACAACCCGCAATACTCGACAACAATAAAATCAACGGGTTAAAAACCATGGGTTTTGCCGTGAATTGTCCCATATCGCTGTTTTTTGTGGCGAAGTGCCCCGCCAGTGTCCCGCGAATAAACGTGGCATGATTCGAAGCACTCCCGGCCTCTAGAGTGTAGATTAGTCATTACATGATGCGCGATTTAATGATCATTTCCGGCGGTCAAACTGGCGTTGATCGCGCCGCACTGGATGTCGCCCTAGAGGTGGGTATGGCTTGCGGTGGCTGGTGCCCCAGGGGTCGGGCTGCGGAGGATGGAACCATCCCGGCGAGCTACCCCTTGCTCGAAGTATCCGGCGGTTATCGGGTCCGTACTGAAAAGAACATCAAAATGGCCGATGGGACCCTGATTCTCAATCGTGGTGAACTCATCGGAGGAAGTCGCCTGACCGCGAACCTGGCCGACAAGCATCAAAAGCCCCTGCTTGTTATCGACCTCGACCATCCTCGCGAAGTGGCCGATGTGTGGGCCTGGCTGGAATCTCATGCCATACAAACGATCAACATGGCGGGGCCCAGCGAACGTCGACACCCCGGTATCTATGATCTGGCCACAAATTATCTGAAATACCTGCTTGAGCCGATTAAACCATTAATATGATTAGTGCTTAAAGTACACAGTCTCAACTGTTGCGCCAGGAACTGGAAACCACCTATCAAAATATCGACGAGGCAAAGCTAGAACAATTCGCCATCCTCCCACGCTTGCGCGAGTTGCTGCAGTCCGGGCTTGTCGGGGAACTCGTCCGCCAACTGTCTCAAGGTCTTCTCGCCGCCCAGTTTGCCGTCCAACGTCCAGTTCTCAGATTCCGCATCCAGGGGGACGATTTCGTCTTTTGCTGTTTTTTTTATGTCCTGTTCCTGCCTGTCTTTCACTCTTTCATGAGGGAACGTGACTACCGTAGACAGGGGCGTAACGCGCGATTCGTTGTCTGCTGTCCGGTACGGTGGCGGTGGAGTCCAGGTCGAGAGCGCGATGCCCGGCGTCTGCAACCAAATGACGTTTCCACTCTTGTAGATCGTCGGTTTCTCACTCATATTCAAATAGCCTCTCTGTTTTGCCCACCGATGTCAGCAAGTTTGCTCATCCCCGGGCGTGGTTCCCCGAATCCGTTCTTTCGACCAGTATTGCTTCCAGATCCGGTAGCGCCTGACGGCCTGCCTTTTCAGCTCTTCATCATCGTAGATCAAATGCGCGTCCGACTCTAACCGCCGCTCGGTGCGCTCCCGCCAGAACCGGGCTTTTTCCGGATACTGATCAAACCCATACCGGCCGTCGCGGTAGTAAAGCGCAAGTAACCAGGAGGCGGCTCTGTCGGCGCTATGCGCAGCAGTAAGCAACAGAGTCCTGGCCCGCCGGAGTAGTTCGGGATCATCACTGTGCCGGAAGATATAGCGCGCCAGTTCACGCCCGGCTATAACCTTGCTGGCGTTATCAGGTCCGTTGCGGTGCAGATGCAAGAGCAGACCCAGGTCGACATTTTGGGGGACTTTGAGCTGTTGAAGCTGGTTTATGTAATCGGGGCCGCGCATAAGCCCAACTATAGTCATGGTGGCTGCCGGCCGCCAGCCAGGTTGAAAGAACGGCGTGACCTGCCGATACAGCCTGTTGTGGTCAGGGCCCCACGCTACAGGGTACTATTCCTGAGCACCCTCCTGTAACAAAGGGCAGCGCGTGCCAGAACTGGTCAATCATTCGCCAGTACTGACGATAATTTCCTGATAACAAATAAAATTACCGAGTCAGATGTTCGAACAAACCTTCAAAAATATCGACGATGTGCTCTGGAAAGAGGCCGGCTGCGCCACCGAGCTGGACTACACCGAGCAGACTTCCTGGATGCTGTTCCTCAAATACCTGGACGACCTGGAACGGGAGCGGGCCATGGAGGCCGAGCTGCGAGGCAAGTCCTACGATTTCATCATCGACGAGGACTTCCGCTGGTCGAGCTGGGCGGCGCCGAAGAAGGACGACGGCAGTTTCGATCATGACAATGCCGAGACCGGCGAAGACCTGATCCTGTTCGTCAACACCAAGCTGTTTCCCTACCTGCAGGGCTTTCGCGAGCGCGCCTCCGGACCGGATACCATCGAGTACAAGATCGGCGAGATCTTCAGCGAGATCCGCAACAAGTTCCAGAGCGGCTACAGTCTGCGCGATGCCCTGGAGCTGATCGATTCACTGAGCTTCCGCTCGCAGAAGGAGAAGCACGAGCTCTCACACCTGTACGAGGCCAAGATCCGCAACATGGGCAACGCCGGGCGCAACGGTGGCGAGTACTACACCCCGCGCCCGCTGATCCGCGCCATGATCAAAGTCACCAAGCCGAAGATCGGCGAGCGTATCTACGACGCCGCCGCCGGCTCGGCGGGCTTCCTGTGCGAGGCCCATGACTACCTGCGCTACGGGCCAGAGGGCCTGAAGGTAACAACCCGTCCAAACTGTCCACCAAAGATCTGGAGACGCTGCAGACCCGCACCTTCTACGCCAAGGAGAAGAAAAGTCTGCCCTACGTCATCGGGATCATGAACATGATCCTGCACGGTATCGAGACACCCAACATCCAGCACACCAACAGCCTGACCGAGAACCTGAGCGACATCCAGGAGAAGGACCGCTTCGATGTCATCCTCGCCAACCCGCCCTTCGGCGGCAAGGAGCGCAAGGAGATCCAGCAGAACTTCGACATCAAAACCGGCGAGATGGCCTTTCTGTTCCTGCAGCACTTTATCAAGTACCTCAAGGCCGGCGGCCGGGCGGCCATCGTCATCAAGAACACCTTCCTCTCCAACTCCGACAACGCTTCCCGCGCCCTGCGCAAAGAGCTCCTGGAGAACTGCAACCTGCACACCATCCTCGACTGCCCCGGCGGCACCTTCCTTGGCGCCGGGGTCAAAACGGTAGTGCTGTTCTTCGAGAAAGGCGCGCCGACACAAAACATCTGGTACTACCACCTCGACCCCGGCCGCAGCCTGGGCAAGACCAACCCGCTCAATGACAGCGACCTGAAAGAGTTCGTCGAACTGCAGGCGAGCTTTGCCGACTCGGAGGAATCCTGGACGGTAAATATCGAGGACATCGATCAGTAAGCCTGGGACCTGTCGGTGAAAAATCCCAACAAGGCCGAGGAAGATCCCCTGCGCGATCCGGAGGTCATCATCAATGAGATCGAGACACTGGACAAAGAAAGCGAGGAAATTCTGGAAGGGATTCGGGGGATGCTATGAGCGAGTGGGAAACTCTTAACATTACAGGTGTTTGGACAAGAGTCCGAAAACCTCAAAAATGAATCGCCCCGGGTTTCGCGGAGGCTGTTGGGTTTAAGTTAAGCCGCTACAGCGATCGATTCGCTGAGCTGCTGCTCGTAGTTTGCCTCAGCTTCCGCCGGCGATACATACCCGATGCTCTCCAGCAACCGGTGATGATTGAACCAGTGCACCCATTCCAGGGTGGCCAGTTCCACGGCTTCCCGGGTCTTCCCGGACGCTCGTTTATGGATCGGCTCTGTATTGTAAGCTCATTGACGGTCTATGTCAGGGCGTTATCGTAACTGTCTCCACGACTGCCCACCGAGGGGTCGATACCGGCCTCGGCGAGACGCTCAGTGTAACGGATGGAGACGTATTGTGAGCCACGGTCACTGTGATGGATGAGGTCGTCGGTCGGCTGTCGGTCATACAGCGCCTGCTCCAGGGCATCGAGGACAAAGTCCGTCTGCATACGCGTACTGACCCGCCAGCCCACGATGCGTCGGGCGAACACGTCGATGATGAAAGCCACGTACAGCCAGCCTTGCCAGGTGGACACATAGGTAAAATCCGATACCCACAGCTGGTTGGGCCGCTCGGCATTGAACTGCCGGTTCACCCGATCACGTGGGCAGGGTACGGCAGGGTCCGGGACGGTGGTACGCACCACCTTGCCGCGCCGCACGCCTGCCAGCCCCATGCGCTTCATCAGTCGTTCAACGGTGCAACGGGCCACGACAATGCCTTCGCGGTTGAGTTGACGCCAGACCTTGTCGGCGCCGTAGACCTGCAGGTTCGCCTCCCAGACCCGTCTGATCTCCAGCATCAGAACGTCGTCGCGCTGGGCACGCGCGCTGCGCTGTTCGGGATGACGCTGGCGGGCCGCATGACGCCAGTAGGCCGACGGGGCGACCTGCAATACCTTGCAGATCGGCTCGACCCCGTAGACATCCCGGTGCTGATCGATATAGGCGTTTATGACTTCAGTTTGCGGTCGAGCTCCGCCTGGGCGAAAAAAGCGCTGGCGGTACGCAGGATCTCATTGGCCCGGCGCAGTTCCTTGACCTCGCGTTCCAGGGCCTTGATGCGGTCTCGCTCTTCGCTGGCAACCCCGTCGCGCTGGCCTGTATCGACCTCGTGTTTGCGGACCCACTCATGCAAGGTCTGGGGCACACAGCCGATCTTCGGGGCAATCGACTCGATGGTCGCCCACAAGGACGAATGCTCACCACGGTGCTCCAGTACCATGCGCACGGCACGCTCGCGGACTTCAGGGGAAAATCGGTTTGATTTTGACTTGTTCATAGCTCCATTCTCTCAGACTTTGGAGCCTCCTCAAAACCCGGGGCGATTCAAGTTTCAATCTTATCTTTACTCTTAGGGACGTGATAGCTTGTGAGGTGATGTTATGACAGAAGAAAAGACTATTTCAGAAAACCAGGATGAGTTCTTTGTGTTAGATGAAGATGATATTTCAACTGCTAAAACGATGAGTCTTCGTGAGTTGTTCGAGGCAGAGAGGATAGACAAAAAGCATCTCAGATCAATGGCCTTGGCCGGGTGTCAGTTTGTTCCAGTTGAGTATCTTGATGAACAAACATTGGGTGAGCTCAGAAAATACCCTGAGATGAGAGAGATATTTAATCTCTCTGAATAAATTTCAGCAAGGAGTGAGTTATGTATATTTCAGTGCAATCAGTCAATTCAGATGAATATCATGCGAGAGAGTCAAAAGGTAAGATAATGGAGTCTGAAGGTCAGATTCGAACTTGCAGCATTGTGAATGGTAATCTTGAATTGACAGTCGAGTCCGAATCAGGAATCCTGTATGCCTCCCAGACAAATTATTATCGTACTGGTACAGTAAGGCTTACTGCAGCAGAGTTATGCAATCTTATTGGGGTGGCTTTTGAAAATGGACTTTTATCAATAGTGCCGTCTAAATAAATCCCGGATAAAAGAAAATCATATAATCAGATTAGGCTCTCTTGGTAATTCTAATCACGGTGGCCTGTTTCTTGGTCACGAAATTAGACCATTCCTGCATCATCTTTCCGCGCTTCGCGAACAGGTCGCCACGCCGATAGGCGGCCTCCACTTTGTTCTCGATGACATGTGCTAGTGCCATTTCCGCCACATCACGAGGAAAGCTTGACACCTCGCCGGACCAGTCTCGGAAACTGGAACGAAAACCGTGCGGTACGTAGTCGCCACGAGCACCATTGATTCCATATCCCATCCCGCGCATCAGTTGCAGTAGTGCCATATTCGATAGGGGGCGCTCATGATGACTACCTGGGAAGACATAGGGATTGCCCTCAATGCGTGGTAGAGCGTTGAGAATATCGATGACTGCATCCGATAGTGGAACTCTGTGCTCCCTTCGCGTTTTCATTCTGGCTGCAGGTATTGTCCAGACGGCCCCTTCCAGATCGATTTCATCCCACATGGCCTTCAAAACCTCATTGGTGCGCGTTGCAGTCAGGATGAGGAACTGCAGGGCGATAGCCGATACGTTCTGCTTTTCTGAGAGCTCCGCCATGAACGCAGGAACTTCGGCATGCGGCATAGCAGGGTGGTGATTGACTTCCATCACCCTTGAGGGCTTCGGCAACAACTTGTTCAGGTGACCGCGCCAGCGGGCTGGATTCAGTGGATCCCGGTACTTGTGAGCAGCTGCATAGTCCAGGACATTTTCGATGCGGCCCTGAACCCTTTTGGCAGTTTCTGTCTTGCTGGTCCAGATTGGGGAAAGAATCGCCAGTATGTCCTCGGTGGTTATAGCGTCTACCGGTTTTGAACCTACCACGGGCCGGGCATAGGTTTTCAGGGTGCTGACCCACTGTCGGGCATGCTTGGTGTTCTTCCATCCGCGTCTGTGAGCCCGAATGTACCGTGCCGCACAGGTGGTAAAGCTGGGCACGGTCTCTTGCTCGATTCTGCGCACCTCAATGGGATCGACCCCTGATGAGGCCTGCAAGCGGCACTCAGTGGCCCTGAGACGTGCGTCAGCCAGGGAAACATCGGGGTAGCTACCCAACCCCATCTCACGACGTCTGCCGTTGATGGTGAACCGTAGCACCCATTTCTTTGCGCCTGCCTTTGACACCACCAGACGCAGGCCGCCGCCGTCTTCGTATTTGCCGTGGCTGGTGGTCGCGATCTTGCGAGGGGTTAGCTTGTGAATGGCCATATCCTAATCCAGAGTTTCTGGGTAGTCCCCCATCGGGCCCCCCAATCTCACTGGATTTTACCGGATCAGTTCGGACTGTGTCGAACAGTAAGTGCTTGTTAAGAAATGTTAATGTTGATTGCCATGGACGTTATTGTAGATAAATACAGCGGACTCTCTCTCCGCCAGATCGAATAAAAAGGCCGCCCTGGGGGCGGCCTTTTTATTCAGTTTCCAGGTTCTGGCTGCCAGGGGCTAGAAGTTATTCGGCTTGAAAACAGCCCGGATAATCAGTATATTGCGCCTTCTTCAGGATTTGGGTGGTTTTCCTGGCAACTAGTATCTAGCACCTAGCCCCTGTTCTAAAGCGCCCGTAGCTCAGCTGGATAGAGTACCTGGCTACGAACCAGGCGGTCGGAGGTTCGAATCCTTCCGGGCGCGCCATATAACGACAAAAGCCCGCTTTATGCGGGCTTTTGTCGTTATATGGCTCTGATATGGCGATTCGAACCTCCGACCGCCGAATTAAAAATAGTGTTCGACAAATTCGCCGGGAGCGAATTTGGACAGCCGAGCGTAGCAAGGCTGGCCGCGAAGCGGCGAGGCGCAGGGATGCGCCGAGCAATCCTTCCGGGCGCGCCATATAAAACAAAAAGGTCACTGTCAGGTGGCACTTTATTGTTTTATCCGTTACCCCTCCTGTCAGATTCGAACTTGAATGATTCCGGGACAGAAGCTTATCCCGGGTCTATGCTGAAACTGAACAGACGGCGAACCGGAGGCAAGGAATGGAACATGACGAAGTATCAGAGCGCATCCATCGGGTGGCGCGGCTCTACAGGCAGTTCGATAATGAATACTGGGCGTTTGTATCGCAGCTTCACCATGCGGGACGGCATCTGGGGATCACCGGCCCCGATCATGAGCGGCAGGCTATGGCCGAGCTGACTTATGTCGGCGAGCTATTTCGTATCGGTTTGCGACTGGTGACCGTAGAAGGGACGCCGCTCGGCGAGATCTATTTGGATTATGTGAGTGATGAGGCGACGCACCGCGTGGGACGAGTGTTCCTCGACGAGCCGGGCCAGCTCCTTGATGCGCCGGCCGGCGCAGTACTCGGGCAGATACGTGATCCGGATATTGCCCGGCACTTGCTGGTGAGCTGGCTGGACGGCTGGTTGCGTGATTCGGCAGAGCTCAAAACGATGTAATTGGCGAGCGAGCCGTAACCCGATCAAACGCATCACCCATCGGGTTGTTGAGATTCTGGCTTAATGAGTTATTCTGGGTGGCGCATCGGTCTTTCAGCATACAAACGGACTCGAAAGCTCGATGGCGCAATGATTAATCCGAAGCAGTAACGTGCCAATGTTGATGCAGATCAACCCTCTGGAGTTAGTGAGCTACTATAATTTCAAACTGTTCTGATGGTTAGTGTGATAGTAAAACTTTTCAATCTCAGGTCGGTATTGACAGCACTTGTTGGCATTGCCGGTCTCTCCTTGTCAGGACCGATACATGGCGAGGAGTATATCGAGTGGCAGGCCGAGGGCTTTGCCATCCCCGAACCGCTTGGCGGCCTGCAGGGCGATCCGAAGCGGGGCAAGGCGATAGTGGTCGATCGCGATAGCGGTAATTGTCTGGCCTGCCATCACATGCCGATTCCCGAGGAACCCATGCACGGTACCGTTGCGCCGCCGCTCGACGGCGTCGGTTTCCGATTGAGCGAGGGCCAGTTGCGCCTGCGGGTCGTTAACGAGCAACGGATCAACCCCGACACCATCATGCCGGCTTTCTATAAGCGATCCGGCGATTACCACCGACCCCATCCAGCTTACAAAACCACGGTGCTTACCGCCCAGGAAGTAGAGGATGTGGTTGCCTATCTGATGACGCTCAAATGAGGTGCATGATGACAAGGTGGTTTATGCAGATTGTGCCTTTCGCCTTGTTAATGATGTCCGGCTCGCTGTTCGCACTGGAACCGCAGTCCAGTTATGAACTGCTGAGTGATGAGCTGAAAGAAATGCAGGATGATGATTTTGCCAATCCGGGCATGATGACCGTCGATCGCGGACGCGAGCTTTTCCAGAAACCGGGCTTTAATGGCAAGTCCTGCGCCAGTTGTCACGGTGATGATGGCGAGAAGCTCGATCCCGAACAGATCGCGGCTTATCCAAAGTATGATTCACAACGCGGGCCGGTGACGTTACAAAGTCAGATCAACCGGTGTTACGCCGATCGCCAGGAAGAGTTTCCGATGCTTTATGATGCTGATGAACTGATTGCCCTGGAGACCTTCGTACGTCATCGTGCACGGGGTGAGAAGGTGAACGTGGATATCAGCGGACCGATGCGCAAGCATTACGAAGCGGGAAAGGAAATTTTTCATACCCGTATCGGACAGCGTGACATGGCCTGCGTGCATTGTCATCAGATGTATGTCGGCCAGCGCTTGCGCGGCCAGATACTCAATCAGGCCCAGATTAATGGGTTTCCCATTTATCGTATTACCGATGGAAGTATCATGAGCCTGCACGAAAAGTTTATTGGCTGTTATGGCACCTTGCGGGCGATGCCTTACGAACCGGGTTCACAGGAATATATCGATCTGGAAGTGTATATGAGCGCCCGTGGCAACGGATTGCCGATTGAAACACCGGGCGTTCGCCATTGAGGGCGGTTCACTAACGACACTTTTTGTATCCGGCCCGGGTACTGAACGAGAGGAGGGACAACGATGCTTGAACTCAATCCAGAACGGGTTTGCAACATTATTCAGCTGGCCCGTGAGTTTCATGCCAAGGAAGCGGTAGTGATTCCCGAGATGCCGAACAATCCCGGTGACGACTGGGCATTGCAGGTGCTGGCCGATCACCGGGATGATCCTGTTTACCGGGAACTGAAATATGCCATCGGGGATATGGAACCGGATCAGCAGGCCCAGCTGCTGGCGCTCAGCTGGCTGGGCCGCGAGGATTATGCCCTGGAGGAGTGGGACACCGCGCTGCAGACGGCCGGGGAGAATCTGCTCTCCAGTTCCCCCGAACAGATCATTGCTATCCCCTATATCGCCGACTATCTCGAAGAAGGGCTGCGCCTGCATGGTTATGACTGTGACGCGTGAGTTGTCAGTTTGCTTCTGGCTTTACAGGATAGCTGTGTAAGGCTGATTGAAAAGGTTCTCTAACAGCGCTTCTGGTTCAGTTGTGTTCCTTGGCAGCGTTTGATTCTGGCAGTGTGCTCAATGCCCGCCGGGTCAGGATCGGTCCGAGGATTTCAAACAGGACGGTGCTGCCAATGACCACGCTGATCAGGGTTTCGGAAAAGGCCGGATAGCGCTCGGCCGCGACCAGCCCCATGCCCATGGCCACACCCGCCTGGGGCATCAGTGACAGGGCCAGCCGGTTGCTTTCACTGACGGGCGTATGCAGCCAGGCACCGGCGCTCCAGGCGCCGGCAAAGCGGGAGACAATCCGCAACAGGGCGTAGGCGGTTCCCAGCAGGCCGATTTCCAGCAGGCTGAGCAGATCCAGTTGCGCGCCGGCCAGCACGAAGAACAGCACCAGGAAGGGCCGGTCGAAATCGTCGATAACATGGAAGGGGCGGGTATGATGCCGGGCCAGATTTACGATCACCATGCCCAGGGTCATCGCGGCCAGAAACGGCGAGACCGCCAGCCAGTCGGTGAGTCCCGCGCAGAGGATCACGACGCCCAGCGCTTCGAGAATAGTCGGCTCGCCCTGCCGCAGTCGGCCGGTCAGCAATGCAGCCGGGATGCCGATGGCCAGCCCGAGCAACAACGCGCCGCCGATATCCCAGACCCCGTGCAGAATCGATTGATAGAGCGAACCGTTGCCGGTCAACACCGCGACCACGGCCAGCGCCACGGAAAAAATAATCAGCCCCCAGGCATCATCCACCGCCACGATCCCCAGCAGGGTGCGGGTGATACGGTTATCCCTGTTGCTTTCGCGAATGACCTCGATGGTGGTGGCCGGGTCGGTGGCGGCCGCGATGGCGCCCAGCAGCACCGCCAGAGGGGGTGGCGTATTCAACAGCAGCAGTCCGAGGATTACCCCGCCGGTCGTGAGCAGGGCAATCAGCACCGAATAGCCCATCACCGCGCGACCGTGCCGGAAGATGCCCTGGCGGCTGAGTTTGCCGCCGAGCAAAAAACCGATCATGGTCAGGGCGATAGTCGTGATCAGCTCGAACCACGCTTCGCTGCGCTCGGGCAGCAGATCCAGCCCGCCGGGACCGACCACAAACCCGAATAGCAACAGCAGCGTCACGCGTGGCAGACGGGTAAGCTTGCCGACACCGTCGGTGGCCATACCCAGCAGCAACAGGGCGCCGAGGGAAATTAATAGCGTGGCGTGTTCAGACATGATTATCGTTGTTATTGCTAACTCTTAGCATACACGGGCTTTTCTATGAATAAAACGGCGCGGCAGAACCGCGTTCATCAAATGACAGTTGTCCCCGATTTCGTCTCAACCGCTTGCCGGGCGTTGTCACTCGATCACATGCTGGCTGGCGCCCAATTCGCGCAATCCTGCCAGCGCCTGTTCCAGGACCGGGTGATCGCTGTGACGGGGATAGACCATATAGGCCGGGTGGCGGAACTCGGGTGAATCCGCCACCCGGTAAAGCTGGCCGGCGTCGATAAACGGGATGGCCATGCGTGCCGGCAGGAAGCAGCTACCGCCGTTGGTCAGGATCAACTGCACTCCCAGCCAGCCGATGTTGGCAATCTGTGGCGGCCCCTCCAGATCCGGGTAGCTCTGCGCGTGGCGGGCATAAAAGCCCGGACCCCATTCGATATAGACGTAATCCTCGCCGGGGCCGGTGTCGTCGGGCCGGGTGCTGACCAGGATCAGGGTTTCGTCGAACAGCGCCTCGACCACCAGCCCGGGACTGTGGGTCGGGGTGTACATCAGCCCGATATCCAGACTGCCCTCGATCAGGCCGCGCATGATGTCTTCCTCGAAGCCGATATCGCTACGAATCACCACATCCGGGGCCTGCTGCCGCATCCAGCCGACCCACTGGGGCAGATAGCCTTCCCACAGGGCAATGCGCCCGCTGATCCGGATGCTGGCCCGGTAGCGCTCCGGCAGTCCCACTTCGGCACGGGCCTGATCCGCAGTGAGCACTAACCGTTTGGCGTAATCCAGGAAGCGGCGGCCGGCCGGGGTCAGGCTGGCGCCGGCCCGGTTGCGTACGAACAGCCGGGCGCCCAGCGCCTGCTCCAGCCGCTGCAGGCGGGCGCTGACCGTCGACTGGGTCAGGTGCAGCTGCCTGGCGGCCTCCAGAAAGCTGCCGTTGGCGGTGATGGCGAGAAAGGTGCGAGCCTGGTCGATGTCCATGATGATCCTCTATATATCGAAAATATCGATATTATAGTCCAAATAATATCGTTTGACTGTATTAAGCGATACTTATATCGTTTTTACACCATTAACAGCAGGCAAGAAGGAGTTCTCCGATGACGACCGCGACAGAACTGGAACGGGACAATGAAGGTTATTTGATCGATCCGGAGCAGTGGAATGAAGCCGTCGCCCGGGAACTGGCCGAGGAAGAGGGGCTGGAGCTGGATGAGACCTATCTGGCGGTGCTCACTTTCATGCGCCGCTACTGGGCCGAGCATCAGGTCGCCCCGGACGTACGCCATGTGGTGGATTATCTGGTCAAGGAAGAGGGGTTTGACAAGAAAACGGCCAAGGCCCATCTGTTCGAGCTGTTTCCCTACGGGTATGTCAAACAGGCCTGCAAGGTGGCCGGCATGATCAAGCCGCGGGCCTGGAGTACCGGCTGATTCGAGCCGGCCTGTGCCGCTTGTTCCAACGAGTACACAAGGGAGTCGGTGAGCTTCGTCTCGTCCCCCGTTAATCGCCGGCTTCCTTGTCCTTATAATATGGCGGAATGTGGAGGAACAACCCGTATTGCCGCTGAATTTCTGGTGCCCCGATCAGGATTCGAACCTGAGACCTTCCCCTTAGGAGGGGGATGCTCTATCCAGCTGAGCTATCGGGGCAAATGGCGTTGATTGTAGCACTGCCGGGAAGGGAACCCAACGCAGTCGGGATTGATCCCTCATCGATCTGAATATACCCTTTCTTCGAATTCCAACTACGCGACAGTGTCGCCGTATCGCGCGTTGCGCAAACAGCGGCCACGCTGGTGATGGTCTAATACAAGTCCGTCTGGACCGGGAGACAACAAAGTTCGCATTTTCTGTAATGCGCGGGGATTTTGCGGACATGGCGCACAAATCTTTCAGCCACCGGCGTGCTGCATTCGTCTTTATGTCGCATCCTTAGCGGAATACTCTATACTCTCTTTTAAGTTAAGTGACTGATAACTAAAATAACCGCGGACAATCTGTGATCCGCTTATCGGTTTTGCCCTGCTGAATACCGTTACCATGCCCGGGTTGGAGCTGCCTTGTTCTGACCGGCTGTGATGTGAGGAGATAATAATGTTAAATGAGATATTTATGATTGTACCGGGGAGTATTTTTCTGAGCGGGCTGATCTGGTTTATTATTCTGAGTTTCGTTTTATGGGCGGCACGTATCCATGCGCATCGCACCATCCGCTCATTCGGGCAGATCCTACATAGCGCGATGCGACTGACCGCTGCGGCAATCATGCGCGCGGAAAGTCGCCTGCTGGAACGCAATCGCGAGGTCTTGCTGAATCAGGGGCGGGAGGCTGCCGAGCGTATTGTTGAAAGAGAGTTTGATCGCATTGATGCGACCGTGCGCAAGGATCTGGCCGAGTATCCCTCCCTGCATCGTCAATTGAGTGAAGAGATCACCAAGATCGACGAGGACTACAAGGAAAGCACCGAGGTCCCGCCGGAGCCCCCCGCCTGGGTCAAGGCAGTTGAAGCGGTGGCCAAGATCCCCGCAACCAAAGGGGATCCGATGGTGGGCAATGTGCTCGAGGATATTCATCAGTCGCTGGTCAAGGCCAACACCCGTGCGCTGGAAGAATACCGCAAGGCCAGCCACAAGCGGCACCAACTGCTGAACAACATGATGCCGCACTGGCGCAATGTTAAGCAGATACTGGGCAAGGTCGACAAGAACGTCAATAGCCTGCTGCAACGTTCTGTGACAATCGACCGGCACATGGAGGAGTATGAAAATATCCAGAAACGCAGTAACCGTGCGTTGGAGATGTTGTCATCGTCCGCCATCACCCAGTTTTTTATCTCGGCCTTTGTCTTGATCATCGCCACTGGCGGCGCCATGATTAACTTTAATCTTATCGCCTTGCCCATGTCGGAAATGGTCGGTGCTAAAAGTCAGATTATCGGCATGCCAACCTCGGATGTCGCTGCCCTGGTGATCATACTTGTTGAGGTCGCCATGGGTCTGTTCCTGATGGAGTCATTGCGCATTACCCGCCTGTTTCCCATCATTGGCGCTTTGCCGGACAAGATGCGTGTGCGCATGATCTGGATAACTTTCACTATTCTGTTTGTGCTGGCCTCCGTCGAAGCCGGCCTGGCCTATATGCGCGAATGGCTGGTTGAAATGAAACAGGCCTCGATGCTGACAGGTGGTGAAGAAGCCGTGCAGGATGGCTATCTGTGGATTACCACGGCCGCACAGATGGGACTCGGCTTTATGTTGCCGTTTGCCCTGGTGTTTGTGGCGATCCCGCTGGAGTCCTTTGTTCATTCACTGCGTACTGTACTGGGGATTATTGGTGTTGCCTTGTTGCGCAGTCTGGCATGGTTGCTTCGGTTTGTCGGGAATATCTCCCGTTACGCCGCGAAGGTGCTGGAGAATGTTTATGATCTGGTGATTTTCGCGCCTCTTTTGATTGAACGAGTGGTCGCCGTAAGTCGTGAACCGAAGAATTCCGGCGACAAAGGCAAAAAAATCGATACTGCGTCCGCGTATTAAGGGGGACAAATGAAAAAGAATTATCTGTTTATTCTGATGACGGTGGTTGCACTGGCCGTTGTCGGTGGTTGCTCAAGACACAACAAGGCGCTGGATCACGGTGTCTACATGTTACTGGATACCTCCGGGACCTATACCGAGCAATTGGGAGAAGCGCAGCGAATCATCAATTATGTGCTGAGCGAACTGGAACCGGGAGATACCTTTGCGGTTGCTCGCATTGATACGGGCAGTTTCAGTGAAAAAGATATCGTGCATCGGCAAACTTTCGATACACGCCCGAGTCAGGCCAATGCCCAGCGACGTATTTTTCGGGAAACCATCGATCAATTTGTTAAAAACGTCAAACCGAGTTCCTATACGGATATCACCGGTGGCATTCTGCAAGCCGTTGAGCATATCAATGAGGTCGGTCCGGGTAACAAGACCATATTGATCTTTTCGGATATGAAAGAGGATATAAAAGAAGGTTACGTGCGGGATATTCCATTACAACTGGACGGATTTAATGTGGTTGCGTTAAACGTTATAAAGCTGGCCAGTGACAATGTAGACCCGCGGGAATATATGGACCGACTGGCCGAGTGGGAAGAGCGGGTCACGTCAGGCGGTGGCCAGTGGAAGGTCGTCAATGACATGGAACGGCTGGAGTCGGTAATGGAGTTTGATTGATTTTCATTGCTACTCTCAGGCGGGCCATCGGTTCTTCCGCTGGCCCGTTTTTTTATCTCTTGACAGCTCTCTTGTGATTTACCCCGGTTTTCCGGCTCTCATTCTGCTCCGCTAAATTCTTTCCGCCGATCTACACATCCGCCATTGCCGATGGTAATCTGACTCAATCAAGTTCCGGCTCACAGGGCCGATAATAGACCCGGAGAGACAGTGGAAATATTCTGATGAGTCATACCATTGCACAGCATCGCCGGCGGCAGCCCATGTGGTTCTATGAAAAGAACTACCGGTTTTTGCGTCAGTTGCTCCCCGAACTCCCTCAGGAGCATGTCGGTCGTTATCAAATCCGGCATGAACAGCACAGGATGGATGTCCAGGTGGTTGAGTTCGGTCCCTATACCCAGCTTTTGCGATTGTCTCAGTGCTTTGAAGGGGCCTCTTCGCTGGTAAGTGATCTGCGTATGAGCGTGCGCGTCTATCACGATGCCAGGCTGGCCGAGGTGATTGGCTATCAGGGGGTCGAGCGGTTACTGGCACGTTACGAATTGCCCAATTCCGGCATGCTGTATCCCGACGAAAAACGTCAGGCAAATCTGCTGTTGCACGACTGGTTGACCATGTTCATGAATTACTACCGGCAACCTGACAAAACCGCGACAGTTTTATAAAGCCGGGGTTGGGGGTTGGCAAGTGTCGGCCCGCCTTTCGAGCTGCAGGGACGTTACGTGCCGCTGAGCGGCTCCTCGCCCGAAGCTTACCAAGAAGACCCACGCCCCGATCAATCGTGCCAGCGACAGCCGGTTATGCCGGGTTCAGGCCGGTATCGATCGCATAAATCTTCCAAAATCCGTCCCATGGGGTTGCCTGAATCGCGCACTCTGGACTAATCTCCCTCAGAAAGTGTGCTAAAGATCATGTTTTTGGCGCCGACAACTTTACCCAGGAGAGTTAATTCCGGGCCAATTTCAGGAGTCGAGCCCGTTACCCGCTTTACGAGGGGATGAACCATGGCATGTTCACATAGCAGCAACTGTCAGCTATATGCCCAGTTTGCCGCCGATGCGTCGCTGAAGTTATGGAAACAACACTATTGCGAGGGTGTGTTTGATCAGTGCGCGCGCTATCAGCTCGCGCTGGAGGGCAAGCCGGTACCGTTGACCCTGTTACCCAACGGCAAAATAGTCGAGCGGCGCTCCAGGGAGCAGATCAGTGCCTCGGCCCTGTTTAATGCTATTCAGAAACAGCGTGTCGGGGTCGTCCGTTCCCTGATCAAGACCGGCATGTCCTCCTATGAGCTCAAGACCGAAGAGGGTTTCACGCCGCTGATGGCCGCGGTGGCGGTCGGGAACCCGGAGCTGGTCAAACTGATGCTGGAATACGGTTGCGATCCCCACGCCAAAAACCGGGAGGGGAAACGCGCCATTGATATGGCCCAGGAATCGGGTTTGACCGAATGCCGCGATATCCTGAACAAATACATGGCGACCCACCCGCCCGGTGACGCACCGTCCGCGGCGGTGGCTTCGGAGGAAGCCGAACCGGAAATGAAGGAAGTCGTCGGCTTCTTGCGCCGGCTGAATCCCTTTCGCTCCAGGGAGGCCTGAGCATGGCATATTGGCCCTGGTGGATTGGTGCACTGGCGCTGGGGGGTGTCAGCATCGGCTATTTTCTGCTGATCGGTAAACTGCTGGGCGTCTCCGGCAGTTGGGCGAAGGTGGTCGGCTGGAAGGAGGATCGCGAGCTGGGCCGTTCCGCCGCCGAGCTGGAGCAGGCCGACGACGGCGAGATCGAAAATGCCCTGTTGGCGGCAACGCTGGCCGAGTTTGGTGCCTCCGCCATGGACGAGAAAAGCGCCGGGCAGGACGGGAATGAGCCGGATAACGCTGCGCCGGCGGCGGCTTCAACCGCCAGCTACACCCCCTGGACCGCCCATCTGGTTTTTTTGCTCGCGATGTTCGGCGGCGGTTTGATCGCGGCACTGACCAGCGGTCAGTTCGAGCTCGAGTTTCAACTCAGTGATACCCACAGCCGGATCTTCGGCGGGCCGCTGGAAATCTGGCTGGCGCTGCTGTTCGGCGGCATGATGGTCGGGTTTGGCACCCAGATGGCCGGTGGCTGTACCTCCGGTCACGGCTTGAGCGGCTGCTCGCGTCTGATTCCCGCCAGTCTGTTATCCACCGTGGTCTTTATGCTCAGTGCCATCGGCCTGTCGTTATTGATGGAGGCGGCGATCCCATGAAGCAATCCCGACTGAAAATGTATCTGTCTTACGGGCTGATTGGCGGTTTGATGGGCTACGTGGTCGGTCGTATCGGCTTCGGAGACTATGACGAGTTACACCAGATGTTCGTGCTGGATGACTTGCGTATGCTGTATGCCTTTGCCGGTGCCGTTGCGCTGTCAATGTTGGCGTTTATCCTGCTGGCCCGGCGAATCCCCAAACAGGAAAAATTTTTTCAACCCGGCACCATTCCCGGCAGCATGTTGTTCGGCTTCGGCTGGGCGGTCTGCGGGGCCTGTCCGAGCATGGTCTTTGTCCAGCTGGGTGCCGGCAAGATTCCCGCGGTGATGACCATGGTGGGGATCCTGCTTGGCGTCTATTTGCACAAAAAGGCCCACGCCCGATACTTTCGCTGGGATACCGGCTCCTGTGTCAATGATTGAAGCGATTGTTTCCCCATTCAACCCCGAAGCTGCTTGAAGTCGCTTGCGGTTTGGCCGTATAAGCGGCACGGATGTTTATGTCGTGTTTTATCCGAGCTGAATCATCAGGTATTTGAACGCTATCGATCGGGAGTCTTCTGGCGGGTCGATTATAATCCCTTTGAGTCCATGTGGGCTTTAAGCTAGTCTGGTTGTGTGAATGGTAATATTTAAGCTCATATACCCTCAGCCAGTTCTGGGCCGTCGCGTCGGGTTGCCGATAATAAAGCCGCAACGTGGCGATTGGAGTACTGATCGATGAATGCCATCGACTACTTGCGTGACAGACTGCAGCGGCTCCTGCCATTGGTGGGTGCGACCTCCCCGAATCCCGCCGAACTCGATGATGACGCCCTGATCAGTCAGGATCCGCTCGGTAGGGTGGCGGACGCCTTTCAGACCATGCTGGAGCATCAGCAGGCGAATGCCGAAGCGTTACGTATTGCTTATGCGGAGATCAGTGAAGTCCTGAATACCGTGGGTGCCGCCATTATCGTCACCGATGACAGCATGCGGGTCGAGATGTACAACGAACGGGCGAAGAAGCTGCTGCTGGGTGATGAGTACCAGGTCATTGGCGATATTTTCTTTAACTGGATCAAAAACTGCCCCTACAAAACCAATCAGCACGAGCTGAAAAAGCTGGTCGAACAGGGGCGGCGTGAAACCCATACTGAATTTGTTATCGAGGCTGACTATTACGATGTAACGGTCACACCCATCGCCGATCAGGCGGGGCATGCCAGTAAAATCATTTTTATGTTTTTCAACGTCACCCGCCGGCATGAGGAATACAACCGGCAGAGGCTCTCCGCGGTGGTGTTCGAGAGCACCAGTGAAGGCGTCGTGATCACGGACAAGGATAACCATATTGTTGAAACCAATGACGCCCTTACCCATATCACAGGTTATCACAAAGAGGAATTATTGGGCCGTGATCCCCGGATATTCAGCTCCGGGGTTCACAACAGGGAGTTTTATGCCGAGCTTTGGAACAGTCTCGAAAAAGCAGGTGTATGGTGGGGGGAAATCTGGGATCGGCGTAAGAATGGGGAGATATTCCCCGCCTGGCAGACGATTAATACCATCTGTAACGAGGCGGGGGAAGTTATCAACTATGTCTCGATTTTTTCCGACATCAGTGCCATTAAACAATCGCAGGAGAAACTCGATTTTCTGGCATACCATGATCCGCTGACCACGCTGCCCAATCGGGTATTGTTCACGGATCGGCTCACCCAGGCACTGGAGAAGTCCCGACGTGAGAATAATCGCCTGGCGATCATTTTTATCGATCTGGATCGATTCAAGAACATTAACGACACGCTTGGTCATGCATTTGGTGACCAATTGCTGGTTGATGCCGGATTGCGCCTGCTAAACAATGTGCGCAAGGTCGATACTGTTGCGCGATTGGGCGGCGATGAGTTTATTGTATTGTTGGAGGATATCGAGTCCGAAGACCATGTAGCCTATTTTGCCGAGAAACTTAACAGGGCTTTTGTTGAGCCATTTACCGTCAGTGATAATCAGTTGCATCTGACTCTGAGCATGGGGATTTGTATCAGCCCCGCCGATGGCACGGATGTCGAAACCCTGCTTAAAAACGCCGATGCGGCCATGTACCGTGCCAAGGACCAGGGGCGTAACGGGTTTCAGTTTTTCACCATGGATCTTTCGCTCAGGGCACATGAAAGGTTGACACTGGAAACCAATCTGCGCGATGCCATCAAAAAGGAACAACTGGAGCTCTATTATCAGCCGCAGAATCGGATTGAAGACGGGCGAATTCTTTCGGCCGAGGCGTTACTGCGCTGGCGACATCCCGAGCTGGGAAAGATTCCCCCTGAAAATTTCATTCCCATTGCCGAAGAGACCGGTTTGATTGTCTCGATCGGGGAATGGGTGATCACCGAGGCCTGCCGACAATTACGCCTCTGGCGTGATCAAGGGTATATTGTTCCGCAAATTGCGATCAATGTATCGGGCATTCAGTTACAGCGTGGTGACCTGGTGAGTTATGTGCTCAACAGCTGTGAATTTTATCAGTTATCAGTAGCGGATCTGGAGCTGGAGATTACCGAATCCGTGCTTATGGATGACGCGGAACAGAGTATCCGTATTCTGACTGAACTGCAGGAATATGGTGCCTCGATTACGATTGATGATTTTGGTACCGGATATTCATCGCTTGGCTATCTCAAGCGTCTTCCTGTTAACAAGATTAAAATTGACAGAAGCTTTATCCGCGATATTGTCAACGATGCCGATGATGCGGCAATCGTCAAGGCGATTTTGGCCATGGCGGAAAATCCTCAGCTTACTGTTATTGCCGAGGGCGTGGAAGAAGAGGCCCATTGCCGACTGTTAAGGGAGCAAGACTGCAAGATTGCCCAGGGCCATTATTTCAGTCGACCCGTCCCTGCCGTGGAATTTCAGGAGCTGCTGGATTGGGAGCTGGCGAATCGTCGGCCAGAACCTTGATCCCGCTTTTCCTTTGTTGGTGGAGGTGCCTGCGCTTCGGCAACCCGCGAAGCGCGGGCTCTCATCTACACCGCCGCCACAAATAAAAAAGGGCTGCCTGTTGGCAACCCTTTTTTATTTGGTGGAGGCGGCGGGAATCGAACCCGCGTCCGCAAGTCCTCTGCCATTGGCTCTACATGCTTATCCACGTCTATTGTTTTAACCGGCAGCAACCCGACGGGCAGGGCCAACTGACGGCGATTCCGGTTAGGTTTTAACGTCGCTGCCCCGGACGAGCTTTGACGCGATCCTGTGAGATATGACCCCTAGAATCTGAACGCACAGGCACGGCTTCAGTCAGAGGGCACCCTACCGGGTTTTAAGCGGCGAGTGCGTAGTTGTCGTCGTTGGCAACTATATTTTTGCAGATGGATTTACGAGGAAACCTGCATCCTCGGCATGCACCTCCGGTTTCGCAACCCACGTCGAATCCAGGTCGCCCCCTTGGTACTATTTATCTGACAGTTATTCTAGCGGATAGTTCCGGGTATATATAGGGGGTCTGCGGGCATTAACAAGGGACGAGGTACGAGGGCCGAGGGCCGGACCGGGAAGGAAGGTGTGTTTTCCTCGTCACTCGTACCTCGTCCCTAGGCCCTGTTCTTGATAATGCGCTGTTTGTCCCGCTGCCAGTCGCGTTCCTTGATGGCGGCGCGTTTGTCGTGAGCCTGTTTGCCCTTGGCGAGGGCGATTTCGAGTTTGGCGCGGCCTTTTTTCCAGTACATGGCGGTCGGGATTAGTGAGTAGCCCTTGCGTTCGACGGCGCCGATGAGCTTGTTCAGCTCCTCGCGATGGAGCAGCAATTTGCGGGTGCGTTGCGGTTCGGGCTGGATATGGGTGGAGACGGTCGGCAGGGCGCTGATCACGGCGCCGAGCAGCCAGGCCTCGCCGCCCTTGAGAATCACGTAGCTGTCGCGCAGCTGAATCCGGCCCTCGCGCAGGCTTTTGACTTCCCAGCCCTGCAATTCCAGCCCGGCCTCGAAGCGATCCTCCAGGGTGAAGTCGTGGCGGGACTTCTTGTTCAGCGCAATGGTGCTGCCGGGGCGGGCGGATTTTTTCTGCTGTTTGGCCATGGCCGCGCATTATAGCGGAGGGGGAGCGGGGCAGATAGCCGCGCGGACACAAAAGCTGGCGTCAAGGTTGAGCCGGGGGACGAATTCACCGAAAATCCGGACACAACAACGACAATAACGGGGCGTAACTCATGGCACGGACATCAATGCATGGCGAGTGGTCGTCGCGCTGGGCGTTTATCCTGGCGGCAACCGGTTCGGCCGTTGGGCTGGGTAATATCTGGAAGTTTCCCTATATCACCGGGGAGAACGGCGGCGGGGCCTTTGTGCTGGTTTATCTGGCCTGCATTGCGCTGATCGGGATTCCGGTAATGATGGCCGAGATCATGCTGGGTCGGCGCGGCCGCCAGAGCCCGATCAACACCATGTACGATCTGGCCGTGGAGTCGGGGCACAATCCCAACTGGAAATGGCTGGGCTGGCTGGGGGTGCTGGCCGGGTTCCTGATTCTCTCCTATTACAGCGTGGTGGCCGGCTGGTCGCTGGCCTACGTGTTTCGCTCGGCCAGCGGAGCCTTTACCGGCGCCACGGCCGACGGGGTGGAAAGTCTGTTTCTGGAGCGTTTTTTATCCCATCCGGAAACCCTGTTGTTCTGGCACACGCTGTTTATGGCGATGACCCTGATTATCGTTGCCCGCGGGGTGAAAAGCGGGCTGGAGTCGGCCGTGAAGTTTCTGATGCCGGCGCTGTTTTTGCTGCTGCTGGTGATGGTGGGTTACGCCATGAGTCAGGGCGAGGCATTTATGCGCGGTTTGAACTTCATGTTCCGGCCTAATTTTTCCGCCCTGAGCTGGGGCGGGGTGCTGACCGCCATGGGCCAGGCCTTTTTCACCCTGAGTCTGGGGATGGGGGCGATTATGGTCTACGGATCCTATTTGTCGCGTTCGGCGTCGATTGCCCGCACGACCTTCATGATTGCCATTGCCGACACCGGCGTCGCGTTGCTGGCCGGGGTGGCGATTTTCCCGATTATTTTCGCCAACCACATGGAGCCGGGCGCCGGGCCGGGGCTGATTTTCATCAGTCTGCCCCTGGCCTTTGGTCACATGCCCGCAGGTGTCTTGTTCGGCACGCTGTTTTTCGTGCTGTTGAGTTTTGCCGCCTGGACCTCGAGCATCTCGTTGCTGGAACCGGTGGTCACCTGGCTGGTGGAAACGTTCCATTGGCGCCGGGTCACGGCAACGCTGTACGCCGGGATCCTCACCTGGTTGCTGGGTGTGGTCAGCGTCTTCTCCTTCAGTGACTGGGCCTTCGAATTCGAGTTTGCCGGCCAGCTCAAGCAGAACGGGGTTTTTGATATTCTGGACATTCTGACCACCAATATCATGCTGCCGCTGGGCGGGCTGTTTATCGCTATCTTCGCCGCCTGGTTCATGAGCCGGGAGGCCAGTCGGGATGAGCTCGGACTGGGCGACGGGGTGCGCTACAATCTGTGGCGCGTTCTGGTCAAATTTGTGACGCCGGCGGCGATCCTGCTGGTCTTCCTGAACTTGATCGGCGTTATTTAAGTCCCGACACCAAACCGGAGATAAATCAAAGTCTCATGCAGACTATTAACAAAAGCGCGCTGGTGCCTTACAGCCCGGATCAGATGTACGCTCTGGTCGATGACATTACCGCCTATCCGGAATTTCTGCCCTGGTGTCATCATGCCGAGGAGCACCACCGTACCGAGGCACAGGTGGAAGCGAGTCTGGAGATTGCCCATAGCGGTCTGCACAAATCGTTTACCACCCGCAATGAACTGCGGCCCCATGATCAGATTGCAATGAGCCTGGTGAAAGGGCCATTCAAAAGTCTCCGGGGCGTCTGGCGTTTTGAGCCATTGGGTGACGCCGGTTGCAAGGTGTCGCTGGAGATGGAATTTGAATTTTCCAGCAGGTTAATGGGGATGACCTTCGGTCCCCTGTTCAACAAAATAGCGGGCACCCTGGTGGACTCGTTTATCGAGCGGGCGAAAGTGGTGTATGGCTGAGCAGGGCAAGAAATTGCAGGTCGAGGTGGCCTATGCCAGGCCGGATGTACAGGAGATCATCCCCCTGGAAGTGGCGCCGGGGACGACCGTCCAGCAGGCGATTGAGCTGTCAGGGATTCTCGAGCAGTTTCCTGAAATCGATCTGGCGCAAAACAAGCTGGGCATTTTCGGCAAGATCACTCGCGGCGATACCGAACTGCAGGAGCGGGATCGGGTCGAGATCTACCGGCCGCTGATTGCCGATCCCAAGGAGTCCCGCCGACGTCGCGCGGCCAAAAAAGACGCGCCGGGCGAAACGGAGCAAGGGGCCGAGTAAGCGGCTCCGCTGCGGACGCCCTGTGGGCCCCTCAGGGCATCGGCAGATCGCCGCCTGGGGGGGGGCGTGGTGGTGCAGGACCAGTGTTGCCGACCCCGGTACTCTGGCTGGCGGTATCGGGCAGCCCCCGGTTGGTCGGCGTGTAGAGCTTTTTATAATCCTGGAACTGGTCGCGGTCGATTCTGGCCAGGCTGCCGTTCTCGAAGTGAAGTGTCAGGTGCTGGCTCTTCGGCTTGCTGCCACCGGGCTTGAAGCTGTAGACATAGTCCCAGCGATTGGCATGGAACGGATCCTGAATCAGCGGCGTCCCGAGCAGATAGGCGACCTGTTCGCGGGTCATCCCGGTGTTGAGTTGCTCGACCTGTTCGGCTTCCAGGGTGTTGCCCTGCTGGATGTCGATTTTGTAGATCGAGCAGCCGCCAGCTCCCGCGAGGAGCAGAGCCGGCAAAATCATAATGAGAAGGCTTCGCATTTTTATCCCGGATACGGTTATACTTGGCTTGCATGATACATCATGCGCCAGACAGGTTGTAGCGAGAGTGATATGGAAAGCCAGGATCTGAAAAAAGCCGGACTCAAGGCCACCCTGCCGCGACTCAAGATATTGAATTTCCTTGAAGCCAGCGAAGTGCGGCACATGACGGCCGAAGAGGTTTACAAAGCCCTGCTGGAAAGTGGGGATGAAATCGGCCTGGCAACGGTCTATCGCGTCCTGACCCAGTTCGAGACCGCCGGCCTGGTGACCCGTCACCACTTCGAAGGCGGCCAGTCAGTGTTCGAGCTCAACGAAGGCACCCATCACGACCACTTCCTGTGCGTCAAATGCGGCCGCGTTGATGAGTTCATGGACGAGATCATCGAAGAGCGCCAGCACGCCATCGCCGACAAACTCGGCTACACCATGACCGACCATTCTTTATATATATACGGCATCTGCCCCGACTGTCAGAAAAAAGACAAGTAACCTTTTCGGGATTCGATTTTTAACGCGGAGTTCGCAGAGGCGCGGAGACGCGGAGGTCGCAAAGCAATTTTGAATTCTTAATGTTGAATTCTGAATTAAATGCTTCTCCGCAATTCAAAATTTAAAATTCAACATTAAAAATTATATGTCTCCGCGCCTCCGCGACTCTGCGTCCTCCGCGTTATTCCCGGTAAATTTTGAAAAAGTGGTTTAACCCGCCTGGGCGCGATCGATCATTTCGCGGGCGTGGGAGAGGGTCTGGTCGGTGATTTCGATGCCGCCGAGCATGCGCGCCACTTCGTCGACGCGCTGTTCGGGGGTCAGTTCGACGATTTCGCTGATGGTGACGTCGGAGGCGGCCCGTTTGCTGACCTGGAAGTGGTGCTGGCCCAGCGCGGCGACCTGCGGCAGGTGGGTGACACAGATCACCTGGCGATGGCTGGCCAGTTCGCGCAGTTGCAGACCGACGATCTCCGCGACGCGGCCGCCGATGCCGACATCCACCTCGTCGAAGATCAGGGTCGGAATACGGGTGTCCTGCGCGGTAATGACCTGAATCGCCAGGCTGATGCGCGACAGCTCACCGCCGGAAGCGACCCGGCTCAGCGGGCGTAGCGGCTGACCGGGGTTGGCGCTGACCACAAACTCCACCCGTTCCAGGCCGTTGGGTGAGAAGCCGTCCTCGCGGGGTTCCAGCTGCACATCGAAACGGCCGCCTTCCATGCCCAGGGTCTGCAGGCTCTGGCTGACCTGTTCGGCCAGTCGGCCGGCGGCCTGTTGGCGGCCATCGCTTAGCTGCTGTGCCAGTTGGCGGTAGTCAGCCTCGGCTTCCGTCAGTGCCTGTTGCAACTGACCCAGCTGTACGTCGGCCTGTTCCAGGGATTCGAGCTGTTGTTGCAGCTGGGGCAGTACCCCGGGCAATTCCTCGACGGCCACGTGATGTTTGCGTGCCAGCGCATGCATGTCGGCCAGGCGTTGTTCGACCCAACCCAGACGTCCGGGATCCAGTTCCAGCGCATCGAGGTAGTGGCGCAGTTCGCTGCCGGCCTCGCGTACCTGGATCAGCGCGCTGTCGAGCAGCTCGGCGATCGCCTTGAGTTGTGAATCGGTGTCGGCCAGTTGTTGCAGTTCGCTGCTGCACTGACTGAGCAGTTGACTGGCATTGGTTTCGTCATTGTCCTGTAGCAACTGGCTGACCCGTTCGCTGGTCTCCAGCAGACGGCTGGCATTGGCCAGACGCTTGTGTTCCTGTTCCAGTTGTGCCGGCTCCTGCTCGCCCAGCGCCAGAGCTTCCAGTTCATTGACCTGAAAACGCAGCAGCTCCAGCCGGCTGTCACGTTCGTCGCTGGCCTTGAGCAGATTGTCCAGCTCGCTCTTGTGTTGCTGCCAGCGTTGATAGACCTCGCGCAGCTGTTGCAACAGTCCCTGATGAGCGGCGTAGTCGTCCAGTAACTGGCGCTGGATATCGCGTTTGAGCAGCGACTGGTGTTCGTGCTGGCCGTGCAGATCCACCAGCATCTCCCCCAGCTCACGCAGGCTCTGGATCGGACTGGGCTTGCCGTTGATAAACGCTCTGGAAGGACCGTTATTGCTGATGGTACGGCGAATGATGCACTCGTTTTCGCTGGCCAGTTCCCGTTCGGCCAGCCAGGCTTCGGCGTCGGGGGCATCGACGGTGCTGAAGGTGACGCTGATCTCGGCCTTGTCGGCGCCGTGGCGAATCACCGCGCTGTCCGCCCGATCCCCCAGTGCCAGGCCAAGGGCGTCGAGCAGGATCGACTTGCCGGCACCGGTCTCGCCGGTGAATACCGTCAGACCGTTGTCCATGGCCAGGTCGAGTTTTTCGACGATGGCGAAGTTCCAGATATGGATATGCGTCAGCATGGGGTTTTGCTCATCCTTTTTACCATCATTACCGGCACAGCTTAGAAATGTTCGCCCCAGTGCAGCTTGCGGCGCAGTATCTCATAATGATTATGCTGGCGGGGATGGATCAGGCGGACCACGGTCTCCTTTTTGCGGATCAGAATCCGCTCGCCCGAGACGACACCCAGGTTGATCTGGCCGTCGCAGGTGACCTGAGCGTGGGAGTGGGGATCTTCTTTGACCACCACCTCGATCTCGCTGTCGCCGTCGACCACGATGGGCCGGTAGCTCATGGTGTGCGGACAGATCGGGACGATGATCATGGCGTCCATGTCCGGCTCCAGAATCGGACCGCCGGCCGACAGGGCATAGGCGGTGGAACCGGTGGGCGTGGAGATGATTAGCCCGTCGGAGCGCATGCTGTTGAGCAACCGGCCATTGATGTAGGTTTCGGTCTCGACCATGCGCGCCACCTCCCACTTGTGCAGGGCCACGTCGTTAAAGGCGTCGCTCTGGCTGGGCGGCCCTTCGTGGTGGTGGATCACCGTGGTCAGCATGATGCGGTGCTCTTCCTCGAATTTGCCATCGAGGATTTCGTTGATCCGGGTATCCATCTCATCGGGCGAGACGTCCACCAGAAAACCGAGTCGCCCCAGGTTGATGCCCAGCAAGGGCACGTTGTATCCCACCAGGGAACGGGCGGCGTTGAGGAGGGTCCCGTCACCGCCGATGGTCATGGCCAGATCGCAGCGTTGTCCCAGTTCGGCCAGGCTGATCCGCGGATAATCGCATTGATGTAAATCCCGGGCGGTGCTCTCTTCAATCAGGATCTCGCACTGGCGCTGTTCCAGTATCCGGCCCAGTTCGAGAATGGCGGCGTTGACCGCCGGGTCGGCGTATTTGCCAATCAGTCCAATGGTATTGAAAGCGTTGTTCATTGTTATTCTTCCCGTTTTCGATTCCCCCGGCACGGCAGTCGGGCGGGCCTGACTGCGGTCGCGGCCAGTTGCAAATTCGCGACTGGCACTCTATTCTGACGAGTGCTAATCATACCTCCATTTGACCAGACCGGGATGTGCCGTGACGAACGATCCGATTATAAATGATCGCGCCCAGTTGCTGCTAAAAACGCTGATAGAACGTTATATCCAGGACGGTCAGCCGGTCGGCTCGCGGGTATTGTCCCGTGAGTCGGGGATGAATCTCAGCCCGGCGACCGTGCGCAATGTGATGGCGGATCTGGAAGATATGGGGCTGGTCAAGGCGCCGCATACTTCCGCCGGTCGCGTTCCCACAGTACGCGGATATCGCCTGTTTGTCGATAATCTGCTGACCGTGCGCCCGTTGCGCGGCAGCCTGATCGAGCAGTTTCGGGATGAGCTGTATCGTATCGACGATCCCGAGGTGTTAATCGATCAGGCCTCCAATCTGCTTTCCAGCATGACCCGTATGGCCGGGCTGGTCATGCTGCCGCGTCCCGGCGCGGTACAGTTACGACATATCGAATTTCTGCCGCTGTCGGCCAACCGGGTGCTGGTGATTCTGGTGATCAATGATCAACAGGTCCAGAATCGCATCATTCACACGGACCGCAGCTATACGACGTCGGAACTGCAGCAGGCCGCCAACTATCTCAACAGCGAATTCGCCGGCCACGATCTCGAAGGTATCCGCTCGCAAGTCCTCAAACATATGGAAGAGATTCGCGACGACATGCACCAGATCATGCAACTGGCGGTGCAGATGGCCGACGAGGTGATCCAGACCAGCCAGAGTGCCGACTATGTGGTGCACGGCGAGACCAATCTGATGAGTTACGCCGAAATGGGTGACATGGATCGTATGCGTCAGCTGTTCGAGGCGCTCAAGACCAAGCAGGACATCCTGCATATTCTGGACAAGTCGATTCACGCCGAGGGGATGCAGATCTTCATCGGCGAGGAGTCCGGCTATGCTGCTTTCGGGGAGTGCTCGGTGGTGACTTCGCCCTACAAGATGCAGGATGAAGTGGTGGGGGTACTGGGGGTCATCGGTCCGACCCGCATGGCCTACGACCAGGTGATTCCGGTGGTGGATGTGACCGCCAAATTACTGGGGTCACTCTTGACCTCGGAATAATCATCCCCATATTCCCCCATAATTCCACACAGATTCGAACAATTTTCAGGTAATCGCAACGCTTCGGAGTAGAGCATGAGTGACACAGACGTGACCGATCAACAGTCCCAGGACCACCCCGGCGACACGGAGGCCCGGCACGAGAGCGAGTCCCGCGCCCCCCTGGAGGCCGACAGCGTCGAGGAGTTGCAGGCCAAACTGACCGAGGCCGAAAACCGCGCCCAGGAGAACTGGGACAACCTGCTGCGCGCCAATGCTGAGATGGACAACCTGCGCCGCCGTACCGAGCGGGAGCTGGAAAATGCCCACAAGTACGCCCTGGAACGCTTCGCCCAGGAGCTGCTGGCGGTGCGCGACAGTCTGGAAATGGGCGTGGCCGCCGCCGAGCAGGAAGAGGCCAGCGTCGAGAAGATCAAGGAGGGCACCGAGCTGACCCTGCGCATGCTCGAGGGCGCTATGGACAAGTTCAATATCCAGCCCATCGACCCGCTGGATGAACCCTTCAATCCGGAGCAACATCAGGCCATGTCGACGGTTGAAACCCCGGACAAGGCCCCCAATACCGTCATAAACGTGATGCAAAAGGGCTATATGCTCAATGATCGCTTGATTCGCCCGGCCATGGTGATTGTCTCCCGGGCGCCAGAGACGGACGACAAGGGTACAAAGGGGGATCAGCAGGCTTGATCTCACTGCTAATGCCCCTATCTATGAAGTCACTAACAGTTTTTGAGAATCGAACAACGCGCAAAATGTGGAGAACTGAACAATGGGTAAGATAATCGGAATCGACCTTGGTACTACCAATTCCTGTGTCGCTATTATGGAAAGCGGCAAGGCCAAGGTAATCGAAAACAGCGAAGGTGACCGCACCACGCCGTCCATCGTGGCCTATACCAAGGACAACGAAACCCTGGTGGGCCAGTCCGCCAAGCGTCAGGCCGTCACCAACCCGGAAAATACGCTGTTTGCCATCAAACGCCTGATCGGCCGCAAATTCCAGGATGATGAAGTCCAGAAGGACATCAACATGGTGCCCTACAACATCATCAAGGCCGACAACGGCGACGCCTGGGTGGAAGTCAACGGCAAGAAAATGGCTCCGCCGGAAGTCTCCGCCAAGGTCCTGCAGAAGATGAAAAAATCGGCCGAGGACTATCTCGGTGAGGAAGTGACCGAAGCGGTCATTACTGTGCCGGCCTATTTCAACGACTCCCAGCGCCAGGCCACCAAGGACGCCGGCAAGATCGCCGGGCTGGACGTCAAGCGCATCATCAACGAGCCGACCGCGGCCGCCCTGGCCTACGGGATGGACAAGAAGCGCGGTGACCAGAAACTGGCGGTTTATGATCTGGGCGGCGGCACCTTCGATATTTCCATTATCGAGATCGCCGACATCGACGGCGAGCACCAGATCGAGGTGCTCTCTACCAACGGTGACACCTTCCTCGGCGGTGAGGATTTTGACAAGCGCCTGATCGATTATCTGGCCGAACAGTTCAAGAAGGAACAGGGCATCGACCTCAAGGGCGATCCGCTGGCGATGCAGCGCCTCAAGGAAGGTGCGGAGAAGGCCAAGATCGAGCTGTCTTCCGCGCAGCAGACCGATGTCAACCTGCCATATATCACAGCCGATGCCAGTGGTCCGAAACATATGAACGTCAAGATCACGCGCGCCAAGCTCGAATCGCTGGTCGAGGAATTGATCACCCGTTCCCTGGAGCCGTGCAAGACCGCGCTCAAGGATGCCGGCCTGTCCGCCTCCGATGTGGATGATGTCATTCTGGTCGGCGGTCAGACCCGTATGCCCAAGGTTCAGGAAGCGGTCAAGGAGTTCTTCGGCAAGGAACCGCGCAAGGACGTGAATCCGGACGAAGCCGTGGCCCTGGGCGCAGCCATTCAGGCCGGTGTTCTGGGCGGCGACGTCAAGGACGTGCTGCTGCTCGACGTGACCCCGCTGTCACTGGGTATCGAAACCCTCGGCGGTGTCATGACCAAGCTGATCGAGAAAAATACCACTATCCCGACCAAGGCGACCCAGGTGTTCTCGACCGCGGATGATAATCAGAATGCGGTGACCGTCCACGTCCTGCAGGGTGAACGCGAACGCGCCGACGCCAACAAGTCGCTGGGCCGGTTCGATCTGCAGGATATTCCGCCGGCCCCGCGCGGCGTACCGCAGATTGAAGTCACGCTGGACATCGACGCCAACGGTATCCTGAATGTGTCGGCCAAGGACAAGGCGACCGGCAAGGAGAACAAGATCGTGATCAAGGCTTCCAGCGGTCTGTCCGAGGAGGAAGTCGAACAGATGGTCAAGGATGCCGAAGCCCATGCGGCCGAGGACCAGAAGTTCCACGAAACGGTCGATGCCCGCAACCAGGCCGATAACCTGATTCATGCCACCCGCAAGTCCATGGAAGAGCTGGGTGACAAGCTGGAAGCCGATGAGAAGGAGAAGATTGAGGCGGCCATCAAGGATCTGGAAGAGGTCATGAACGGCAACGACAAGGACGAGATCGAGGCCAAGACCAAGGCCCTGACCGAGGCATCCGCCAAGATGGCTGAACGGCTCTACGCTGAACAGGGTGCCGCCGGTGCCGGTGCTCAGGCCGGTGCGGAAGCCGCCTCGGAAGCAGGTGGCCAGGCCGAGGAAGACGTGGTCGACGCCGAATTCGAGGAAGTGGACGACAACAAGAAATAAGTCGTCACTTTTTCGGCTGTCACTACCCTGGCTGGATGCAGGTAACTGCATCCAGCCAATTACTGTGTAAGTTTCGGCGTTGTAGTACGGTAAAAGCGAAACCACTGAAAACACCGAACACACTCACTACAAAGTAATAACGATTATGGCCAAACAGGATTATTACGACGCACTGGGTGTTTCCAAAAACGCCAGTGATGACGAGATCAAAAAAGCCTTCAAGCGCATGGCGATGAAATATCATCCGGATCGCAATCCGGATGATGAAGAGTCCCTGGAAAAATTCAAGGAGGCCCGCGAAGCTTATGATGTGCTGAGCGATCCGCAAAAACGGGCGGCTTATGATCAATTCGGCCACGCCGGTGTTGAGGGGTCGGCCGGTGGCGGTGCCGGATTTGGTGGTGGCTTCGGTGGCGCCAGCTTCAGCGACATCTTCGGCGACGTGTTTGGCGATATTTTCGGCGGGGGCGGCGGACGCGGCGGCCAGCGGGTCTATCGCGGCGCCGATCTGCGCTACAACCTGGAATTGACCCTGGAAGAGGCGGTCAAGGGCAGCGACGTCAGCGTACGCATTCCCACCCATGTCGCCTGTGAAGAATGTGACGGCAGCGGGGCGAAAAAGGGTTCCTCTCCGACAACCTGTTCGACCTGCGGAGGGCTCGGTCAGGTGCGGATGCAACAGGGTTTCTTCTCGCTCCAACAGGCCTGCCCGCATTGTCAGGGTACGGGCAAGATCATCACCGATCCCTGTACCGCCTGCCACGGTCACGGTCGGGTCGAGCAAACCCGGACCCTGTCGGTCAAGGTGCCGGCCGGGGTGGACAACGGCGATCGTATTCGTCTGGCCGGTGAAGGTGAGGCGGGCGAGAACGGCGGGCCGCCCGGTGATCTCTATGTGCACATTCACGTCAAGGAACATCCCATCTTCCAGCGCGACGGCAGCGATCTGCATTGCGAGGTGCCGGTCAGCATCGGTGTCGCGGCGCTGGGCGGCGAGCTGGAAGTGCCCACCCTGAACGGGCGGGTCAAACTCAAGGTGCCGCCGGAAAGCCAGTCGGGCAAGCAGTTCCGCATGCGCGGCAAGGGCGTCAAGTCGGTCCGCGGCGGGGCGGTGGGCGACCTGCTGTGCAAGATCGCGGTGGAGACCCCGGTCAACCTGACCAACCGGCAAAAAGAGCTGCTGCAGCAGCTCGATGAGGCCATGCAGGAAGACGGCATCAAACACAGCCCGCGTGCCGCCTCCTGGCTGGATGGGGTGAAAAAATTCTTCGAAGATATGAGGTTCTGAAAAAGGGGTTTTCTCATGACCAGGGTTGCAATTGTGGGTGCCTCCGGGCGCATGGGACGGGTGCTGCTCGAAGCGACACACCAGGATACACAGGCCGAGATCCGCGCAGTGGTGGATCGGCCGGGCAGCAGCATGGTCGGCGTGGATGCCGGGGAGCTGGCCGGTCTCGGCAAGATTGGGATCAAGGTGGATGACAGTCTGACCCGGGTGGCGGATCAGTTTGACGTGCTGATTGATTTTACCCGTCCCGAAGCCACCATGCTGCATCTGGAGATCTGCCGCGCCGCCGGCAAGCGCATGGTCATCGGCACCACCGGTTTTACTGATGAGCAGAAAAAACAGATTGCCCATGTTGCCAAACACATGGGTATCGTCTTCGCCCCCAACATGAGTGTCGGGGTCAATCTCTCGTTTAAATTACTGGATATTGCCGCCCGGGTACTGGGTGACAGCGTGGATGTCGAGATCATCGAGGCCCATCACCGGCATAAAGTGGATGCGCCTTCCGGCACGGCCCTGCGCATGGGCGAGGTGGTGGCTGATGCCCTGGGTCGGGATCTGATGGAATGCGCCGTGTTCGGCCGCGAAGGCGATACCGGCGAGCGGGATCGCCAGACCATCGGTTTTGAGACGATCCGGGCCGGCGATATCGTCGGCGAGCATACCGTTATGTTTGCCGGTGCGGGCGAGCGGGTCGAGATTACCCACAAGGCTTCCAGCCGCATGACCTTCGCCAACGGCGCCGTACGCGCCGCCAACTGGATCATGCAGCATGATCAGGGCTATTTGACATGCAGGACGTCCTCGGCCTTCGTCACATACAGTGACGAGTGACGAGGAGAACTTGTGAGTCGACTCTATTTTCTGCGGGTATGATTGTTTGTTTATATTAGGAATAAAATCAGGTGGTTAGCCGGCTTTATGGTTGCCCTCGTGACTCGTGACTCGTCACTCGTTCCTTGTGGTCGTAAGACCACTTGGTTAGAATAAAGAAGGTCTGAATTAAACTCGGACTGAACAATTGAAGCGAATTTTTGCATAGCGGGAGACTCCAGTTTGGTATCTCCCGCTTTTTGCAGGCGCCACGCGCAAGGGAGGACTCTTGAAAAAACCGGCACTGCTGGCGTTGGAAGACGGTACCATTTTTCACGGTGAGTCTATCGGCATAGACGGTCAGACCGTGGGCGAGGTGGTGTTCAACACCGCGATGACCGGTTATCAGGAGATTCTGACCGACCCTTCCTACGCCAAACAGCTCGTTACGCTGACCTATCCGCACATTGGTAATGTTGGCACCAATCATGAAGACGAAGAATCCCGCGCCGTATTCGCCGATGGCCTGATCATTCGCGATCTGCCGCTCACCGCCAGTAACTGGCGCAGCCAGGAGACCCTGGACAACTATCTGCAGCGCAACAACGTGGTCGGGATTGCCAATATCGACACCCGCAAGCTGACCCGTATCCTGCGCGAAAAGGGGGCCCAGAACGGCTGCATCATGGCCGGCAGCAGCATCGACGAGCAACAGGCGCTGGCGGCCGCGCGTGAATTCCCCGGCCTCAAGGGCATGGATCTGGCCAAAGTGGTCAGCACCGGCACGGCCTATGACTGGCTGGAAGGGGTGTGGAACCCCGGGGAAGGCTATCCCAATGTCCCCGCCATGGTGGAAGAGGCGCTGCCCTACCGGGTGGTGGCCTATGACTATGGCGTCAAACGCAACATCCTGCGCCTGCTGGTCAATCGTGGCTGCCGGGTAACCGTGGTGCCGGCGACGACCCCGGCCGAGGAGGTGCTGGCCATGGACCCGGACGGGGTCTTTCTCTCCAACGGACCGGGCGATCCTGAGCCCTGTGACTATGCTATCGAGGCGATACAACATATCCTCGAAAAAGGCGTTCCGCTATTCGGTATCTGTCTCGGCCATCAGCTGCTGGGGCTGGCCAATGGCGCCAAAAGCGTCAAAATGAAGTTCGGTCACCACGGTGCCAACCATCCGGTCCAGGATCTGCAGAGCAAGCAGGTGATGATTACCAGCCAGAACCACGGTTTTGCCATCGACGAGGACTCCCTGCCCGATAACGTTCAGGCGACCCACCGGTCGCTGTTCGACGGCACGCTACAGGGTGTGGCCTGCACCGACCGTCCGGCGTTCAGTTTTCAGGGGCACCCCGAAGCCAGCCCGGGGCCGCACGATCTTTCGCCGTTGTTCGACAAGTTCATTGATATGCTGAAAAAGCAAAAAGCGTGAACCACCAAGACACGAAGACACCAAGAAGTGACTTGTTGGTTTTTGTTGCAAGCAAATGCATGTGTTATGCGATATCCCGCGTGATGCAATGATTCTGGAAAACTCATTAAACTTGGCGTCTTGGCGCCTTGGTGGTTAAAAAGACTTATGCCAAAACGTACCGACATCAAAAGCATTCTCATCGTCGGCGCCGGGCCGATTGTTATCGGTCAGGCCTGCGAGTTTGACTACTCCGGCGCGCAGGCGTGCAAGGCGCTGAAGGAAGAGGGTTACCGTGTCATCCTGGTCAACTCCAATCCCGCCACGATCATGACCGATCCGGAGATGGCCGACCGCACCTACATCGAACCGGTGGAATGGACCACCGTGCGCAACATTATCGCCAGCGAACGTCCCGATGCCCTGTTACCCACCATGGGTGGCCAGACCGCGCTGAACTGTGCCCTGGATCTGGATCGCGAAGGGGTGCTGGAGGAGTACGGCGTGGAACTCATCGGGGCCTCCATGGATGCCATCGACAAGGCCGAGGACCGGGATCGTTTCCGCAAGGCGATGAGCAAGATCGGGCTCGAGTTCCCCCATTCGGAAGTGGCCTACAGCATGGACGAGGCCAACGAGGTGCAGAAGACGATCGGTTTTCCGACCATCATCCGTCCCTCGTTTACCATGGGCGGCAGTGGTGGCGGCATCGCCTACAACAAGGAAGAGTTCGTCGAGATCTGCGAGCGTGGCCTGGAGCTGTCGCCGACCAACGAACTGTTGATCGAGGAGTCGGCACTGGGCTGGAAGGAATACGAAATGGAGGTGGTGCGGGATCACAAGGACAACTGCATCATCATCTGTTCCATCGAGAACCTCGACCCGATGGGGGTGCATACCGGTGACTCGATCACCGTGGCACCGGCCCAGACCCTGACCGACAAGGAATACCAGATCATGCGCGACGCCTCGCTGGCGGTGCTGCGCGAGATCGGGGTGGATACCGGCGGCTCCAATGTGCAGTTTGCCATCAACCCCGACGATGGTCGGATGATCATCATCGAGATGAATCCCCGGGTCTCCCGCTCCTCGGCGCTGGCCTCCAAGGCCACCGGCTTTCCGATTGCCAAGGTGGCCGCCAAGCTGGCGGTCGGCTATACCCTGGACGAGCTGCAAAACGAGATTACCGGCGGCGCCACGCCGGCCTCCTTCGAGCCGAGCATCGACTACGTGGTAACCAAGATACCGCGGTTCACCTTTGAGAAATTCCCCCAGGCCGAAGCGCGACTCACCACCCAGATGAAATCGGTGGGCGAGGTGATGGCCATCGGCCGTACCCAGCAGGAGTCGCTGCAAAAGGCTCTGCGCGGTCTGGAGACCGGCGCCGACGGTTTCAATGAAATGGTGGATCTCAACGATGACGATGCGCTGGAGAAGATCCGTACCCAGTTAAAGAATACCGGACCCGAGCGTATCTGGTATGTGGGCGATGCCTTCCGGGCCGGTTTCAGCGTGGAAGACGTGCACGAGATGACGGCGATCGATCCGTGGTTTCTGGTCCAGATCGAAGAGCTCATTCAGCTCGAAGCGCAGGTTCGCGAGGGGGGCATGAAGGTGCTGACCGCCGAACGCATGCGCGAGCTCAAACGCAAGGGCTTTGCCGACACCCGCCTGGCCAAACTGGTCGGGGTCAGCGAAAAAGTGCTGCGCCAGCATCGCTACGAGCTGGATGTTCGCCCGGTCTACAAACGGGTCGACACCTGTGCCGCTGAATTCGCGACCAATACCGCCTACATGTACTCCACCTATGAAGAAGAGTGCGAGGCCGAGGCCTCCGATCGTAAGAAGATTATGGTGCTTGGCGGCGGGCCCAACCGCATCGGGCAGGGGATCGAGTTCGACTATTGTTGTGTGCACGCCGCACTGGCCATGCGCGAGGACGGTTACGAGACCATTATGGTCAACTGCAACCCCGAGACGGTCTCCACCGACTACGATACCTCGGACCGGCTCTATTTTGAGCCGCTGACACTCGAAGACGTGCTGGGGCTGATCGAAATCGAGAAGCCGATCGGGGTCATCGTGCAATACGGCGGCCAGACCCCGCTCAAGCTGGCCCGGGACCTGGAAGAGGCTGGCGCGCCGATTATCGGTACCTCACCCGACTCCATCGATCTGGCCGAGGACCGGGAGCGCTTCCAGGCAATGATCGACAAACTCAATCTGCAACAGCCGCCCAATCGCACGGCGCGCAGCGAGGCCGAGGCCATGAAACTGGCCGAGGAGATCGGTTACCCGCTGGTGGTGCGGCCCTCCTATGTGCTCGGTGGCCGGGCCATGGAGATCGTCTACCAGCCCGAGGATCTGGACCGCTATATGCGCACGGCAGTCGAGGTCTACCCCGACGCGCCGGTATTGCTGGACCGCTTCCTGAACGATGCCATCGAAGTGGATGTGGACGCGGTGTGCGATGGCAAGAGTGTGGTGATCGGCGGCATCATGCAGCATATCGAGCAGGCCGGTGTGCACTCCGGCGATTCGGCCTGTTCCCTGCCGCCTTACAGTCTGAGCGCGGAAGTTCAGGATCGGATTCGCGAACAGGTCAAGGCCATGGCCATCGAGCTGAAGGTCATTGGTCTGATGAACGCCCAGCTTGCCGTGCAGGGTGACAAGATCTTTGTCATCGAGGTCAATCCGCGCGCCTCGCGCACGGTGCCGTTTGTCTCCAAGACCGTGGGATTGCCGCTGGCCAAGATCGCCGCGCGCTGCATGGTCGGCAAGACCCTGGCGGAGCAGGGCATGACGAGCGAGCGTATTCCGCCCTATTATTCGGTCAAGGAGGCGGTGTTCCCGTTTGTCAAATTCCCGGGCGTGGATCCCCTGCTGGGTCCCGAGATGAAGTCCACCGGCGAAGTGATGGGAGTGGGACGCAGTTTTGGTGAAGCCTTCGGGCGCGCCCAGCTGGGCGCCGGCGTGGCCCTGCCGGCCGCCGGTACCGCCTTTGTCAGCGTCCGCGATGTCGACAAGAGCGCGGCGGTCGAGGTGGCCCGGGAGCTGGTCGAACATGGGTTCAACCTGGTGGCTACCAGTGGCACCTCGGACGCGTTAAACGAAGCCGGTGTGCCCAATCAACGGGTCAACAAGGTCAATGAGGGCCGTCCCCATATCGTCGACATGATCAAAAACGACGAAATCAACTTTATCGTGAATACCACCGAAGGCCAGCAGGCGATTGCCGATTCCTACGAAATCCGCCGCCAGGCGTTGAATCACAAGGTGGGCTATACCACGACCGTGGCCGGCGCGCGAGCGACCTGCGAGGCGTTGCGCTATCTGAACAACATCAAGGTACATTGTTTGCAGGATCTGCATCAGGAGATGAATGCATGAGTCGTCAACCGATGACCGCTGCCGGCGCCGATAAACTGCGCGCCGAGCTCAAGGATCTGAAAAGCGTGCAACGTCCGAAAGTGATCGAAGCGATTGCGGTCGCGCGCGAACATGGCGATCTCAAGGAGAATGCCGAGTACCATGCCGCGCGCGAGCAACAGAGTTTCATCGAGGGCCGGATCAAGGAGATTGAGGCGGCCCTGTCCAACTCCGAAATCATCGACGTCCAGGCGGTGGGCAAAAACGCCGGCGGCAAGGTCGTATTCGGTGCCACGGTGGAACTGTACGACATCGATGGCGACAAGGAAGTGACCTACCAGATCGTCGGCGAACAGGAAGCGGACATCAAACAGAACCTGATCTCCATCACCTCCCCGATCGCCCGCGCCCTGATCGGCAAACAGGAAGGCGACGAAGTCACCGTCCAGGCGCCGGGTGGCAACCGCGACTACGAAATCGTGTCTGTTAAATACGTGTAGATGTGCTTCTGGGAATGAACGCAGAGGACGCGGAGGCGCAGAGGCGCGGAGAAAGATAATTTTTAATGTTGAATTTTAAATTTTGAATCGCGGTTCAGTATTACTTCAGTGCCCAACATCAAAATGTTTAAAATGATTTTGTTTTCTCTGCGTCTTTGCGCCTCTGCGCCCTCCGCGTTATTTTCCAGTGAACTCTCTACAGGATGATGTCCATGAATTACGCGATTCCTGAACGCATTGCCCTGACCCTGTGGGTCGGGGGGATGTGGATTACCGGGTATCTGGTGGCGCCAATGCTGTTCTCGGTGCTGGAGGAACGAGCGCTGGCCGGGATGCTGGCGGGCAGGATGTTCAGTGCGATGAGTTATGTGGGGCTGGTCTGCGTCGGTTTGTTGTTACTGACCCATTTTCAAAAAAACTGGCTCAACGGCTGGCGCCAGTGGCGCCGCTGGGTTTTGCTGGCTATGCTGCTGGTGATCGTGATGGGTGAGTTTGTGCTGCAGCCGATGATGGCCGAGCTCAAGGCTCTGGGACTGGACGAGGGCAGCGCCGCGCAACAGCGCTTTGGCATGTTGCATGGCCTCTCTTCGAGTCTGTTTCTGTTTAACAGCCTGGCGGGCCTGGTGTTGGTGATCTTCGGGCTGGAGCCGGATACTCAGCGCGGCAGCTGAATTTTGGGCTCGTCGGCCGGACGGTAAAAGACCGCGACATGGCCGATCAGCTGCACCTGTTCGGCCTGGCTGTGCTCGCTGATCTGTTCAATCAGTTGCTGGCGCTCTTCGCGATCCGCCGCGTTGACCCGCACCTTGATCAGCTCGTGATGGGCCAGCGCGATGTCGACCTCGGCGAGGATGTTCTCGCCCAGCCCATGCTGGCCGACAATGACCACGGGTTTGAGGTGATGGGCGCGCTGGCGCAGGAATTTTTTCTGGTTGCTGGTCAGGGACATGAAAGCGGAATCCGGATGGTGAAGGCCGTAAATTGTACCAATTCATACCCCCACTGACGACTGCCAACTGCTAACTGACGACTGGAATTCCCATGGCCCGTTCCAGAACCAGCAAAAAATGGCTCACCGAGCATTTTGACGATCCCTATGTCAAAAAAGCTCAGCAGGAGGGCTGGCGCAGTCGCGCCATCTACAAGCTGATCGAAATTGACGAGCGGGACCGCCTGCTCAAACCCGGTATGACCGTAGTGGATCTGGGTGCGGCCCCCGGGGGCTGGTCGGAATATGCCGCGCGTAAAGTCGGCGACAAGGGGCGGGTGATTGCGCTGGATCTGCTGCCCATGGACGCGATTGCCGGCGTCGAATTCATCGAGGGGGATTTTCGCGAAGAGCCGGTCTACGAGCGCTTGCTGGCGGTGCTCGAGGGGCGGCCGGTAGACCTTGTAATGTCCGATATGGCCCCCAATATGAGTGGTATGAAGGCGGTAGATCAGCCGCGCGCTATGTATCTGGCCGAGCTGAGTCTGGAGCTGGCGCAAAAAGTCCTCAAGCCGGGCGGGGATATGTTGATCAAGGCGTTTACCGGCGAGGGTCTGGATGAATTTAAACGCGAAATCCGGCAACATTTCGCGAAATTGGTTGTCCGAAAACCGAAGGCTTCACGGCCCCGTTCTCCCGAGATTTATCTGCTGGCGAGGGGCTATAATGTGTAGTAGTGTATTTTGCATGACAGCAAACGCCTGTGATGGCAGGCCATGAGGTAGACCATTGAACGACTTGACCAAGAATATCCTGTTGTGGGTGATCGTGGCGATCATCCTCATGTCGGTGTTCCAGAATCTGAGCACGACAACTCCCGCGACTGAAAAGCCCTATTCACAATTCATGCAGGATGTGAAAAGCGGCCAGGTGATGGAAGTCACTATTCAGGGGCGTAATATTACCGGCCGTACTCAAGGGGGTGAAAATTTCAAGACCTTCAGTCCTGAAACAGACAACACCGCCATGATCGGCGACCTGATGAAGCATAACGTGACCATCAAGGCCAAGCCGCCGGAGCAGTCTATCTGGACTCAGATATTCATCTCCTGGTTCCCGTTCCTGCTGATCATCGGCCTGTGGATTTTCTTTATGCGCCAGATGCAGGGTGGCGGCGGTGGCCGCGGTGCCCTGTCGTTCGGCAAGAGCAAGGCGCGCATGCTGGGTGAGGATCAGGTCAATATCCGCTTCAACGATGTGGCCGGCTGTGACGAAGCCAAGGATGAAGTGCAGGAACTGGTCGAATTCCTGCGTGACCCGGGCAGGTTCCAGAAGCTGGGCGGGATGATCCCGCGCGGTGTGCTGATGGTCGGCCCGCCCGGTACCGGTAAAACCCTGCTGGCCAAGGCGATTGCCGGCGAGGCCAAGGTGCCGTTCTTTACCATCTCCGGTTCCGATTTTGTGGAAATGTTTGTCGGTGTCGGCGCCTCGCGGGTGCGCGACATGTTCGAGCAGGCCAAGAAGCAGGCGCCGTGCATTATCTTTATCGACGAAATCGATGCGGTCGGTCGGCATCGCGGTGCCGGCCTGGGCGGCGGTCATGACGAGCGTGAGCAGACCCTCAACCAGCTGCTGGTGGAAATGGATGGCTTCGAAGGCAACGAGGGCGTGATCGTGATCGCCGCCACCAACCGTCCCGACGTGCTGGATCCGGCGTTGCTGCGTCCCGGTCGTTTCGACCGCCAGGTGGTCGTGCCGCTGCCCGACATGCGGGGCCGCGAGCAGATCCTCAAGGTCCACATGCGCAAGGTGCCGGTGGGTGATGATGTCGAACCGATGGTGATTGCCCGCGGCACACCCGGCTTCTCCGGGGCCGATCTGGCCAATCTGGTCAACGAGGCCGCCCTGTTTGCCGCGCGCGGCAACAAGCGCCTGGTCTGTATGGAAGAGTTCGAAAAGGCCAAGGACAAGATCATGATGGGCGCCGAGCGCAAGTCCATGGTGATGAACGAGGAAGAGAAAAAGCTCACCGCCTATCACGAGGCCGGCCATGCCATCGTGGGCCTGAGCGTACCGTCGCACGATCCGGTCTACAAGGTCAGTATTATTCCGCGTGGCCGGGCGCTGGGTGTGACCATGTTCCTGCCCGAAGAGGATCGCTATAGCTATACCAAGGAGCGGCTGGAAAGTTCCATCGCCTCCCTGTTCGGCGGGCGCCTGGCCGAGGAGCTGATCTTCGGCAACGAACACGTGACCACCGGTGCCTCCAACGATATTCAGCGCACCACCGAGATCGCTCGCAACATGGTGACCAAGTGGGGTCTGTCCGAACGCCTCGGTCCGATGACTTACGGCGAGGACGAAGGCGAGGTGTTCCTCGGTCATTCGGTGACCCAGCACAAGAACCTCTCCGATGAGACCGCGCATATTATCGATGAAGAGATTCGCTCCATCATCGATCGCAACTACCAGCGGGCCAAGACGGTGCTGACCGATCATATGGACAAGCTGCACCTGATGGCACAGGCGCTGATCAAGTATGAAACCATCGACAAGCGGCAGATCGATGCCATCATGAGCGGTAACGAGCCACCGCCGCCCGCCGACTGGGATGATCACGAGCCGCCGCACAGCCCCTCCGATGACGAGGAGAAGAAACCCTCCCGCGCGGACAAGGGGGAAGGCAAGATCGGCGGTCCGGCCGGTGAACACTGAGCCATCCCGCCGTTAAGTACAATCAACGCCCCGTTTTGACGGGGCGTTTTTCGTTTTGCCCGGCAACGATTGCCAGTGGCGGTCATGTAACGCCCGCCAGGAGCCGTTTTCGACAAGCCGGTGGTTGTGGCGCGTGAATGGATCCGGTTTGCTTGCCGGTCGCCGTCGTCGAATGTTGTTAAACTACGGCAGCAGATACCCGGAATGAATCAAGCATGGCGATAGATCTCAGTCCCGAACAATGGCCCCTGATCATGGGGATACTCAATGTGACCCCGGACTCCTTCTCCGATGGAGGGCATTTTAATCAGCCTTCGGCGGCGATCGAACGGGTGCGGCGAATGATCGAGGAGGGCGCCGACATGATTGATATCGGCGGCGAGTCTACCCGCCCGGGCGCGCCGGCCGTTTCACAAGAGGATGAACTGGCACGGGTGATTCCGGTCATCGAGGCGATCCGTCGCGACAGTCCCATCCCGATCTCGGTGGATACCAGCAAGCCGGCGGTGATGCGCGCGGCGGTGGCCGCCGGCGCCAGCCTGATTAACGATGTGCGGGCGTTGCAGGAACCCGGCGCGCCGGAAGCCGCGGCCGAACTGGGTGTGCCGATCTGCCTGATGCACATGCAGGGCCAGCCGCGGACCATGCAGGCCAATCCGCATTACGAGGATGTGGTCGAAGAGGTCCTGGCGTTTTTGCTGCAGCGGATAGAGGCCTGTCAGGGTGTGGGGATTACGCCGGACAAGGTGATTCTGGATCCCGGCTTCGGTTTCGGAAAAACGGCGGGGCATAACCTGACCCTGTTCCGTGAGCTGGGCCGTTTTGTCGAGACCGGCTACCCGGTGCTGGTGGGGGTCTCGCGCAAATCGTTAATCGGCAAACTGCTGGGTGAGCGGCCGGTGGAAGAGCGCCTGGCGGGCAGTCTCGCCCTGGCAACCCTGGCCGGCTGGCTGGGGGCGGCCATCCTGCGGGTGCATGATGTACGCGAGACCGCCGATGCCCTGGCGATGTGCCGGGCTGTGCAACAGGCCTGAGTATCGGCGGGGTGATTGCTTTATAATCGCTGAAACAGGGCCTGGCCGGCCCGTGCCGGCGGCAAGGGGAATGTTGTTTTATGTCATGTAAATATTTTGGTACCGACGGGGTCCGCGGGCGGGTCGGGGAGTTCCCGATCACGCCGGAGTTTATTCTCAAGCTGGGCTGGGCGGCCGGGCGGGTGCTGGGCAATGGCGGCGGCAAGGTGCTGATCGGCAAGGATACCCGGCTCTCCGGCTATATTTTCGAATCGGCCCTGGAAGCGGGGCTGGCGGCCGCCGGCATGGATGTCTGTCTGCTGGGCCCGATGCCGACGCCCGGCATTGCCCATCTGACCCGCACCCTGCACGCCCGCGCCGGGATCGTCATCAGTGCCTCGCATAACGCCTATCCGGACAATGGCATCAAGTTCTTCTCCGCCGAGGGGACCAAGCTGCCCGACGAGGTGGAGCTGGCGATCGAGGCGATGATCGACCAGGAGCTGGTCACCAGCGCACCGGATAAACTCGGCCGTGCCACCCGGGTGGACGACGCGGCCGGGCGCTATATCGAGTTTTGCAAAAGCACGTTTCCCGAGCATCTCGATCTCAACGGCCTGCATATCGTGCTCGATTGCGCCAACGGCGCCACCTACCAGATTGGACCCAAGGTCTTCGCCGAACTGGGCGCCAGACTGACGGTGATCGGCAACGATCCCGACGGCCTCAATATCAACGACGGTTGCGGCTCCACCCACCTGGAATGGTTGCAGAAAAATGTCCAGTTGCAGGGCGCCGATCTGGGCATTGCCTTCGACGGGGACGGGGATCGGGTGTTGATGATCGACAGTCAGGGCGCGATCGTCGACGGCGACGAACTGCTGTACGTGATCACCGCCCATCGTCAGCGCACGCGGCGCCTGGAAGGCGGGGTGGTGGGGACCCTGATGACCAATCTGGGCATGGAGCATGCCCTGCAGGTGGCCGGCATTCCGTTCTCGCGGGCCAGGGTCGGGGATCGCTATGTGATGGAGCAGTTGCAGGCACAAGGCTGGCAACTGGGCGGGGAAGGCTCCGGGCACCTGATCTGCCTGGACAAGACCACCACCGGTGACGGGATCGTGGCCGCCCTGCAGGTGCTGGCGGCGGTGGTGGAGTCCGGGCGAAGCCTGACCGATCTGGTGGCCGGCATGCACAAGTACCCTCAACAGCTGATCAACGTCCGCCTGGCCCGCAAGGTCGACGTATTGGGCGCGCCCGAGGTACAGGCGGCGGTGGCCGCCGCCGAGTCGGAACTGGCCACCCGCGGCCGGGTACTGTTGCGCGCCTCCGGTACCGAACCCCTGCTGCGGGTGATGGTCGAGGGCCAGGATGCCGACCAGGTGACGCGGGTGGCACACGAGCTGGCCGGCGTCGTGGAGCGGGCGCTCGGTCCCGGCTGAGCGCGCTCCGACACTTACGCCACGGACCGCCTGGAATGGGGCCTTGACCCCTTCTCATCCGCCAAATAACCCGGTTTTTCATTGATTTATTGCGGCCTGAACGGTAAGCTTTCGCGCTCTTTTATAAGGTCAACCGAACGAGAAGAAGGAGAGGGCATGCGTCAGCCACTGATCGCCGGCAACTGGAAAATGAACGGTTCGCGCACGGATAACACGGTCCTGCTGGACGGGATCAAGGCGGGCATCGGCGACGTCAAAGCAGCGGAAGTGGCCGTCTGTGTTCCCTATGTCTATCTGGCGGATGTCCAGCTGCAGCTGGAGGGGACCTCCATCGCCTGGGGCGCCCAGAACCTGAGCAAGGAAGAGAAGGGCGCCTTTACCGGTGAAATCTCTGCCGCCATGCTGCTCGATTTCGGCTGCAAATACGTTATCGTCGGTCACTCGGAGCGCCGCAGCCTCTACGGCGAAGATGCCCCGCTGGTGGCCGAGAAATTCGAAGTGGCCCGTCAGGCCGGCCTCAAGCCGATTTTGTGTGTCGGCGAATCGCTCGAGGAGCGGGAGCAGGGGATCACCGAACAGGTGGTGGCTCGTCAGATCGACGCAGTGATCCAGCACGCCGGGGTAACGGCGCTGGCCGACGGCGTGATCGCCTATGAGCCGGTCTGGGCCATCGGCACCGGCAAGACCGCGACTCCGGAACAGGCCCAGGAGGTCCATGCCTTTATTCGCGGCCAGATTGTCAAACACGATGCGGCGGTCGCTGAAGGCTTGCGGATTCAATACGGCGGCAGCATGAACGCCGCCAATGCCGCCGAACTGCTGGCCAAGCCGGATATCGACGGCGGCCTGATCGGCGGCGCCTCACTCAAAGCGGAGGATTTTCTGACCATCTGCCAGGCAGCGGGTTAGGATAAATCCGGGAGACTCTGAAAGTATGTTGTATAACATTATTCTGGTATTGCATGTCATTGTTGCCGTGACACTGGTTGTGATGGTGCTGCTGCAACAGGGCAAGGGCGCCGATGCCGGCGCCGCGTTTGGTGGCGGCGGTGGTGGCGGCGCCTCGGGCACCATGTTTGGCTCGCGTGGCGCGGCGAACTTTCTGACCCGTTTCACGGCGGTGCTGGCGTTTCTGTTTTTCGGCCTGTCCCTGGCGCTGTTTACCCTGGCCGGGGATGTCAGCAAACCCGAAAGCATCGTGGATCAGGCCGAGCGGCAGTCGCAGGAAAGCACCGTGCCGGCCGCGCCCGAATCGGCTGCTCCGGAAGACGGCGCGCCGGTGGACGTGCCGAAGTCGGAGTAGATCCGCAAATCCTTGCCGAAGTGGTGGAATTGGTAGACACGCTATCTTGAGGGGGTAGTGGCGTAAGCCGTGCCGGTTCGAGTCCGGCCTTCGGCACCATCTTTCAAATCAAGGCCGTGCATGGGTTGCATACACGGCTTTTTTCTGGTCGAACCGGCCCTGTTTTGATGTCCGGCCGCTCCCGGCATCCTGCCTCCCGCGGCATTCGCACATCCCTGTGCGTCGCCTTCGGCACCAACACAAACAAAAAGGCCTCCCGGGCGCATGCCCGGGAGGCCTTTTTGTTTGTGAGGTTCTAGGGGCGAGGGGCTAGGTTCTAGGAAAAGAGTTTAGTTCTAGACACTTTTAGCGATTTTACCAGTTTTACGGTTCTGCGCTTTTTCTAGCCCCTAGTTCCTAGCCCCTAGCCCCTAGCCCCTGAATCTTTTTATAGACCCCTAAAATTAAGCTAACATTTTGATATGCAAGGTTTTTCGCGCTTTATACAAACTTGACACAAAGTTTGCGGCTAGCCTAGACTGGTTCGGCTTTGATCAATGATGATCACAGAGCAAAACAATAATAAACAAAATCGTCCGACGGGGCGGTTTTAAATACATCCGCAGCCACTGCGGGATGCGGCGGAGGAGCACAACGATGTTAGAGAACTATCTGCCGGTTCTCATATTCATGATTGTCGGTTTGACCGTCGGCGTCGTCATGATTGTGCTTGGCTTTGTCCTGGCGCCGAGCCGTCCTGACAGTGAAAAACTCTCTCCCTATGAGTGCGGCTTCGAGGCGTTCGAGGATTCCCGCATGAAGTTCGACGTGCGTTATTATCTCGTTGCGATTCTGTTTATTATTTTCGATCTGGAAATTGCATTTCTGTTTCCATGGGGCGTGGTTCTCGAGGACATTGGTATGTTCGGTTACGTTGCCATGGCGATCTTCCTGGGGATTCTGGTTATCGGCTTCATTTATGAATGGAAAAAAGGAGCCCTGGAATGGGAATAGAAGGGTTACTCAAAGAAGGTTACGTTACGACCACGGCTGATCGGTTGATTAACTGGGCGCGCACCGGTTCGATGTGGCCCATGACCTTCGGTCTGGCCTGTTGCGCCGTGGAGATGATGCATGCCGCAGCGGCTCGTTACGACATGGATCGCATGGGTCTGATTTTCCGGCCCAGCCCACGGCAATCGGATGTGATGATCGTCGCCGGTACCCTGGTGAACAAGATGGCGCCGGCCCTGCGCAAGGTCTATGACCAGATGGCCGAGCCGCGCTGGGTGATCTCCATGGGCTCTTGCGCCAACGGCGGCGGTTATTATCACTATTCCTATTCCGTGGTCCGCGGCTGCGATCGGATTGTACCGGTGGATATTTATGTCCCGGGCTGCCCGCCCACGGCCGAGGCGTTGCTGTATGGCGTCATGCAGTTGCAGAACAAAATAAAAAGAACCAACACCATAGCGCGCTGATTCCTTATATATGTCCAGATACTATAAACAACTGGCCGAGCAGGTCCGGGAAAAATTTGGCAATCGCATCCAGTCCTGTGACGTGGACTGGGGTGAGCTGACGATCGTTGCCGACCGGCATAAACTGTTGGATGTGGCTGTGACCTTACGTGATGATCCCGAATTCGCATTTGCCGAGTTGATCGATGTTTGTGGCGTGGATTACAGCGAGTATGGCGGCGAAGGGCAGTGGCAGGGGGCGCGTTTTGCGTCGGTCTATCACCTGTTATCGATTGAACACAATCACCGTCTGCGTCTGAAGGTTATGCTGGATAACGAACCGCCGGTGATTCCATCCATGGTGGACGTCTGGGCCTCGGCTAACTGGTTCGAACGCGAGGCCTTCGATCTGTACGGCATCGTCTATGAAGGCCATCCCGATCTGCGCCGCATCCTGACCGACTATGGCTTTATCGGCCATCCGTTCCGCAAGGATTTCCCGTTGATCGGGAACGTGGAAATGCGCTACGACCCGGAAAAACAGCGTGTGGTCTACCAGCCGGTCAGTATCGAGCCGCGGGTTGCCCAACAACGGGTGATCCGTGACGATCATCGTTATGCCGATCGTCTGCTGCAGGAAGAAGAGGAGTAATTCATGCCCGAGATCCGAAACTACACGTTGAATTTCGGGCCCCAGCATCCGGCCGCGCATGGCGTGTTGCGTCTGGTACTGGAGATGGACGGCGAGGTGATTCAACGCGCCGATCCGCATGTCGGTTTGCTGCATCGCGCGACCGAAAAGCTGGCGGAAAGCAAGCCGTACAACCAGACCATTCCCTACATGGACCGGCTCGATTACGTCTCCATGATGTGTAATGAGCACGGCTATGTGCTGGCGCTCGAGAAATTGCTGGATATCACACCGCCGATACGTGCGCAGTACATCCGGGTCATGTTTGATGAGCTTACCCGGATTCTGAATCATTTGATGTGGCTGGGTACCCATGCACTCGACGTGGGCGCCATGACCATGTTCCTGTATTGCTTCCGCGAACGCGAAGATCTGATGGATATGTACGAAGCGGTCTCCGGCGCACGCATGCATGCCGCCTATTACCGTCCCGGCGGTGTGTATCGCGACTTGCCCGGCAAGATGGCGCAGTACCAGAGCAGCAAGTACAAGAACGAAGCCGAGACCAAACGACTGAACGAAGCGCGCAGCGGATCGCTGCTCGACTTTATCGAGGAGTTTGTACAGCGCTTTCCGGTCAACATCGACGAATACGAAACGCTGTTGACCGACAATCGCATCTGGAAGCAGCGCACCGTCGGCATTGGCGTGGTGTCTCCCGAGCGCGCCCAGCAACTTGGCTTTACCGGTCCGATGTTGCGGGGTTCCGGGATCGAATGGGACCTGCGCAAGAAGCAGCCTTATGAAGTTTATGACAGGATGGATTTCGACATTCCGGTCGGTGTTAACGGGGATTGCTACGATCGTTATCTGGTGCGGATCGAGGAAATGCGCCAGTCGACCCGGATCATCAAGCAGTGCATCGAGTGGCTGCGTAATAATTCCGGTCCGGTGATCCTCGACGATCACAAATTCACTCCACCCAAACGGGAGGAAATGAAGGATGACATGGAAGCGTTGATCCATCATTTCAAACTGTTTACCGAGGGCTACACGCTCCCGGCCGGCGAGGTTTATACCGCCATCGAGCATCCCAAGGGCGAGTTGGGTGTCTATCTGGTTTCCGACGGGGCGAACAAGCCTTATCGACTGAAGGTCCGTGCCCCCGGTTTTTCTCACCTTGCCGCCATGGACGAAATGAGCGAGGGGCATATGCTGGCGGATGTGGTGGCGATTATCGGCACCATGGATATTGTATTCGGAGAGATCGATCGATGATGGCGCAACATAAAAAATCCGCGAGCAAACTGCACCTGATTAATGACGAATCGCGCGCCGAAATTGACCGGTGGATTGCCAAATACCCCGAGGATCAGAAACAGTCGGCGGTAATGGCGGCACTGCGTATTTTACAGGATCAGAACAAGGGCTATTTGAATAACGATCTGATCGAGGCGACTGCGGAATATCTCGAGATGCCGCCGATCGCCGTTTATGAAGTGGCCACCTTCTATTCCATGTATGAACTGGAGCCGGTCGGGCGCCACAAGATCTGTGTTTGTACCAATATCTCCTGCAAGTTATGCGGCTCGGACGATGTGGTCAAGCATTTGCAGGAACGACTGGGTATCGGTCTGGGTGAAACTTCCGATGACGGTCGTTTCACACTCAAGGAAGTGGAGTGCCTCGGCGCCTGTGTCGATGCGCCGATGTTCCAGCTTGAGGACAACTACTATGGCAAACTGACACCACAACGTATTGATGAAATTCTCGAAGGCCTCGATTGAAACCGGAACATGATGACTACAATAACAATCAACCGGGTGGGGGAGTGACAGATGGCAAATGAAGTTTGCTTCCGCACGCTGCACCTCGACAAGCCCTGGACACTGGAGAATTATCGCAGTGTCGGCGGCTACGAGGTGCTGAAAAAAATCCTCGCCGAGCAGACGCCGCAGGAACAGATTATCGAGGAGCTGAAAACCTCCTCGTTACGTGGCCGCGGCGGGGCGGGGTTCCCTACCGGACTCAAGTGGAGCTTCATGCCGCGCAATGCGCCCGGCCAGAAATATATCGTCTGTAATTCCGATGAAGGCGAGCCGGGCACCTGCAAGGACCGGGATGTCATGCGCTATAACCCGCATCAGTTGATCGAAGGCATGATTATCGCCGGCTATACCATCGGCGCCTCGGTTGGTTACAACTATATTCGCGGCGAATTCTGGGAGCCTTATGAGCGGGTTGAAGCGGCCCTGGAAGAAGCCCGCGCCGCCGGCCTGCTGGGCAAGAATATTCTGGGCAGCGGGTTTGATTTTGAGCTGCACAATCACCTGGGTGCCGGTGCCTATATTTGCGGCGAGGAGACCGCGCTGCTGGAATCCCTGGAAGGCAAGAAGGGCATGCCGCGTTTCAAGCCGCCGTTTCCAGCTGGTTACGGGCTGTATGGCAAGCCGACTACCATTAATAATACCGAGACCCTGGCGTCGGTCCCGGTGATCCTGCAACACGGCGGTCAGTGGTTCCTGGAGCAGGGCAAGCCCAACAACGGCGGTACCAAGCTGTTCAGTGTCACCGGCCACGTTAATAACCCCGGCAACTTCGAAGTGCCGCTGGGGACGCCGTTTTCCAAACTGCTGGAGCTGGCCGGTGGCATGCGCGACGGACGCAAGCTCAAGGGCGTGATTCCCGGTGGCTCCTCGGTGCCGGTGCTGCCCGCCGAGATCATTATGGACACCGACATGGATTACGACTCGCTGGCCAAGGCGGGCAGTATGCTCGGCGCCGGCTCGGTGATCGTGATGGATGAAACCACCTGCATGGTGGACGCGCTGGCGCGGCTGTCACACTTTTATTTCGAAGAGTCCTGCGGCCAGTGCACACCCTGTCGCGAAGGCACCGGCTGGTTGTCGAGGGTGATACATCGCATCGAACACGGTCAGGGTAAACAGGAAGATATGGAACTGCTAGATGATGTCGCCTCGCGCATTGCCGGGCGAACTATCTGCGCCCTGGGGGATGCGGCGGCAATGCCGGTGCAGAGTTTTCTCAAGCATTTTCGCGAGGAATTTCAGTATCACATCGATCATGGCAAATGCCTGGTCGGTGGACGCTCATAACGTTAACAGGCAACGCTTGAATGTCAGACGATATCAACATTGAAATCAACGGAATGCCGCTTCAGGTGGCGCCGGGCACGATGGTGATCCAGGCGGCTGATGAGGCCGGGATCACCATTCCGCGTTTCTGTTATCACAAGAAACTGTCGGTGGCGGCCAACTGCCGCATGTGTCTGGTGGAAGTGGAAAAAGCGCCCAAGCCGCTGCCCGCCTGCGCCACGCCGGTCACCGAGGGCATGAAAGTCTTCACCAAGTCCGAATTCGCTCTCGAGGCGCAAAAGAGCGTGATGGAGTTTCTGCTGATCAACCATCCACTGGATTGCCCGATTTGCGATCAGGGTGGCGAGTGCGATCTGCAGGACATCGCGATGGGCTACGGCAAGGATGTGTCGCGCTTTGCCGAGAAAAAGCGCGTGGTGCCGAGCAAGAATATCGGCCCCCTGATCGCCACCGACATGACGCGTTGTATTCATTGCACCCGTTGCGTGCGTTTCGGTCAGGAAATCGGCGGCATCATGGAGCTGGGCGCCTACGGACGGGGCGAGGATGTCCGAATCGGGACGTATATGGAGAGCGCTGTTTCTTCAGAGATGTCCGGCAATGTGATCGATCTCTGCCCGGTCGGGGCGCTGACCTCCAAACCGTATCGTTATCGTGGCCGCCCCTGGGAAAATCAGCAACGCGACAGTATTGCCGCGCACGATTGTGTCGGTTCCAACCTGGAAGTGGAAGTTTGCCGTAATACGGTAATGCGTGTCCTGCCACGCGAGAATGAAGCCATCAATGAGACCTGGCTGTCGGATCGGGATCGATTCAGTTATACCGGTCTGTATCACGAACAACGGACGCGTCATGCCCTGATCAAACAGGGCGATCAATGGAGGCAGGTGGATTGGCAGATTGCGCTGAATTACGCCGTTGAGGGCATCAAAACGGTGCAACAGGGTAGTGGCAGTGAACAGATCGGCGCGCTGACCTCGCCCAGTGCGACCCTGGAAGAGATGTATCTGCTGCAAAAACTGTTGCGCAGTCTGGGGAGTCACAATATTGATTACCGACTGCGTCAGCTCGATTTCTCCCAGAGTGATATAGCATCGCGTTATCCCTCCCTGGGTTGCACGATTGCCGAACTGGAACAGATCGAGGCGGGATTATTAATCGGTTCCTGTGTGCGCAAGGACCAGCCGATCATCGCCCATCGGCTGCGCAAGGCGGCCCTCAACGGGGCCAACATCATGTCGGTCAACGCGATCGACTATGATGTCAACTTCCCGTTGGCCGAATCCATTGTGACCGCACCGGCTAACATGCCACAAACCCTGGCCGGGATCGCCAGGGCATTGCTGACCTTGAGCGGCGAATCGGCCCCGGCGGATCTGGGGGCCAAACTGGAAAATATCACCAGCCACGATGATCATCTGGCGATCGCCAAACACCTGTACAGTGCCGACAACGCGCTCGTGCTGCTTGGGACACAGGCCATGGGTCAGATCGAATTCGGCGAACTGCAGAATCTGGCCGAACTGATCGGACGTCTGGCCGGCGCGAAGTTCGGTTATCTGACCGAAGGGGCCAACAGCGCCGGCGCCTGGCTGGCCGGTGCCGTGCCGCATCGTCAGGCCGGTGGCGAAACGCTTGCTTCGCCGGGACGCCACGCCGGCGAGATGCTTTCACAACCCCAGGGCGCCATGTTGTTGCTGAATGTCGAGCCTGAATTCGACTCGGCCTATGGCAGTCAGGCGTTCAAGGCCATGCAGGAGAGTGATTTTGTGGTGACGCTGTCGCCTTACGTCAGTGACAGTCTCAAAGCCTGTGCCGATGTCATCCTGCCAATAACCCCGTTTATCGAGATGTCGGGAACCTTTATTAATGTCGAGGGTAACTGGCAGAGTTTCTCTGCCGCGGTCGACCCAGTGGAGGAAGCCAAGCCCGCCTGGAAGGTTCTGCGCGTGCTGGGCAATCTGTTTGAGTTTGACGGCTTCGACCAGGTGACCTCCGAGGAGGTGCGCGACGAGCTGCGGGGTATCAGCGGCCAGCCGCCCATGGACAATCAAAGTGCCTGGCAATGTCCGCAACTGGCACCGTCTGGTTCCGGTTTACAGCGCATCGGGCACTTGCCCATCTATGCGGTGGATTCTCTGGTGCGTCGGGCGCAACCGCTTCAGGACTCGGTCGATGCCATTGCCGCGGCGGCCTATATGAATGAGCAAACCGCCAATGAGGCCGGGGTCAGTGATGGGGCGTATGTTCTGGTACGACAGGACAACAGCGAAGTGCGTTTGCCTCTGGTGATTGACGAGGCGGTACCCGCGCAATGTGTGCTGATTCCCTATGGCGTCGCCGGCAGCGAAACATTGACCCGCGCCTATGGGCCGATTGAATTGCAACGGGGTTAAGACGAAACAAATGGAATGGCTTAATTCAACATATCAATCAGTTGCCGATTTCACGGTCTGGTGGTTTTCCCAGCCGGCGGTGCTGATTTTGTTGCAGGTCGTCATGATTGTCGGCCCGCTGATGCTGGCGGTAGCCTATCTGACCTTTGCCGAGCGCAAGATTATCGGTGCCATGCAGGTGCGCATGGGACCGACCCGGGTCGGTCCGCGCGGCTGGCTGCAGCCCATTGCCGATGCGCTCAAGCTGATTTTCAAGGAAATTATCATTCCCACCGGCGCCAACAAGGTGCTGTTCGTGATTGCCCCGATTCTGTCTATTGGGCCGGCCCTGGCCGCCTGGGCGGTGATTCCTTTCAATGCGGAATACGTACTGGCGGATATCAATGCCGGTCTGTTGTATATTCTGGCAATTACCTCGGTCGGGGTGTACGGCGTCATCATCGCCGGCTGGGCCTCCAACTCCAAATATGCGCTGCTGGGCGCCATGCGCTCCGCCGCGCAGATCGTCGCCTACGAAATCGCCATGGGTTTTGCGCTGGTCACGGTGGTCATGGCTGCCGGTAGTCTGAATATCGGCACCATCATCGAATCCCAGGCCGGCAGTCCGCTGCACTGGTTCTGGCTGCCGCTATTGCCGATGTTCGTGATCTATTTTATCTCCGGCGTGGCCGAGACCAACCGCGCCCCGTTTGACGTGGCCGAGGGGGAATCGGAAATCGTAGCCGGTTTTCATGTGGAATACTCGGGCATGGTATTCGCCGTGTTCTTCCTGGCCGAATACGCCAACATGATTCTGATTTCGGTCCTGGCCGCGGTGCTGTTCCTGGGCGGCTGGTTGTCGCCGTTTGAAGGCTGGGTACCCGAGGCCTGGTTTGAAATCATCGGTATCGGCTGGTTACTGGGACACGGTGTCCACTGGCTGCTGATTAAAACGGCTATTTTCTTGTTCTTTTATTTATGGTTCCGCGCCACCTTCCCGCGATATCGCTATGACCAGATCATGCGTCTGGGCTGGAAGGTCTTTATTCCGATCACTATCGTCTGGTTGATGGTGGTGGGCCTGATGATTCTGACCGGTTTCGGTTGGTGGTTTGACTAGGAACAGGAGGCGCTCATGATGAACACCGCAGTACGGTTTCTCAAAAGTCTGTTCCTGCTGGAGTTGTTCAGGGGGATGCGACTGACCGGGCGACACCTGTTCGTACGCAAGGTCACCCTGCAATATCCGGAAGAGCACACCCCGCTGTCACCCCGTTTTCGGGGATTGCATGCCCTGCGCCGTTATCCCAACGGGGAAGAGCGTTGTATCGCCTGCAAACTGTGCGAAGTCGTTTGCCCGGCGCTGGCGATTACCATTGAGTCAGAACAACGGGACGATGGCACCCGGCGCACCACGCGCTATGACATCGATCTGACCAAGTGCATTTTCTGCGGCTATTGCGAGGAGTCCTGTCCGGTGGATTCCATCGTAGAAACGCATATTTTTGAGTATCACGGCGAAAAACGCGGTGATCTCTACATGACCAAGGATCGCCTGCTGGCGGTCGGTGACAAGTACGAAAAAGAAATTGCCGCGGCCCGGGCCGACGATGCGCCTTACCGTTAAGCTCCGCTAACGATGAAAGACAATTAAAAGATAATAACGATATGGTTGAAAAATTAATCTTTTACGTATTTGCCATCATCATGGTCTTTGGCGCCACCATGGTGATCACCGTGCGCAACCCGGTGCGGGCGGCGCTGTTTCTGGTGTTGACCTTTTTCGCCAGTGCCGCCATCTGGATGTTGCTGGAAGCGGAATTCCTCGCCGTTACCCTGGTGCTGGTCTATGTCGGGGCGGTCATGGTGTTGTTCCTGTTCGTGGTGATGATGCTGGATATCAACACGGCCCAGCTCAAGGAAGGCTTCATCCGCTATCTGCCGGTGGGGATTGGCGTCGCCATCCTCCTGGTGGTGATGCTGGTTGGCGTGGTCGGACCGGACAACTTCAGTCTGGACAAGATGGCGGCGCCGGAACGCCATGGCGCCGATTACAGCAATACCCGTGAACTGGGTAACGTCCTGTATACCGTGTACGTCTACCCCTTCGAAATTGCCGCGGTCATTCTGCTGGTGGCAATCGTTGCCGCGATTGCCCTGACGCTGCGCAAACGGCCCACAACCAAATACCAGAATCCGGACAGCCAGGTTTCGGTCAAGCGCGATGACCGGGTACGAATGGTCAAAATGAAGTCCGAAGAGAAGAAATAGGTGAGAGTGCGATGCTAGCGTTATCCGACTTTTTGATTCTGGGTGCCGTGATGTTCGGTTTGAGCATCGCCGGGATTTTCATTAACCGCAAAAACATCATTATCCTGCTGATGGCGATCGAGCTGATGCTGCTGGCGGTGAATATGAATTTCATCGCCTTTTCCTATTTTCTGGGCGATACCGCGGGCCAGGTGTTCGTGTTCTTTATTCTGACGGTGGCGGCGGCCGAGGCGGCCATCGGGCTGGCGATCCTGGTGGTGCTGTTTCGTAACAAGCGCACCATCAACGTCACCGAACTGGACAGCATGAAAGGCTAGGCTGATGAATAATATGGAAAATGTCTATCTCTGGACCGTGCTGGCACCGTTAATCGGGGCGATCATCGCCGGTCTGTTCGGCAGAAAAGTCGGTCGCGCCGGTGCCCACTGGGTGACCATCATCGGCGTGGCCGTCGCCTTTGTACTCTCCGCGATCACTTTCAAACACATGGTGATCGACGGCGCCGAGGTCTATAACGCGTCGCTCTATACCTGGATGGTGAGTGAAGGCATTCGTTTTGAGATCGGCTTTTTGATCGATAACCTGACTGCCATGATGATGGTGGTGGTAACTTTCGTCTCCCTGATGGTACATATCTATACCGTCGGCTATATGCACGAGGATCCCGGTTACCAGCGCTTTTTCAGCTATATTTCCCTGTTCACCTTTTCGATGCTGATGCTGGTGATGGCCAACAATTTCCTGCAGCTGTTCTTCGGCTGGGAAGCGGTGGGCCTGGTCTCCTATTTATTGATCGGTTTCTGGTATACCCGCGACAGCGCCATCTACGCCAATCTCAAGGCCTTTCTGGTCAATCGGGTGGGGGATTTCGGTTTTCTGCTGGGGATCGCCGCCGTATTGATGTACTTCGGCTCGCTCGATTACGCGACCGTCTTCGGCCAGGTGGAGCAGGTTGACGGTCAGACCATCACCCTGTTCGGGGATAACGCCTGGTCGGTGATTACCGTCATCTGCATCCTGCTGTTCATCGGCGCGATGGGTAAGTCGGCCCAGGTCCCGCTGCATGTCTGGCTGCCCGATTCCATGGAAGGCCCGACCCCCATCTCGGCACTGATTCATGCCGCGACCATGGTCACCGCGGGTATCTTCATGGTGGCGCGCATGTCACCGCTGTTCGAGTTTTCCGAGACCGCGCTGACCGTGGTGCTGGTGATCGGTGCCATTACCGCGCTGTTCATGGGTTTCCTCGGGCTGGTGCAGAACGACATCAAACGGGTGGTGGCCTATTCCACCCTGTCGCAGCTGGGTTACATGACCGTGGCGCTGGGCGCCTCGGCCTATGCTGCCGGGATTTTCCATCTGATGACCCACGCCTTTTTCAAGGCGCTGTTGTTCCTGGCCGCCGGCTCGGTGATCATCGCCATGCATCACGAGCAGGATATGCGCAAGATGGGCGGGCTGCGTAAATACATGCCCATTACCTGGATCACCTCGCTGATCGGTTCGCTGGCACTGATCGGCACACCGCTGTTTGCCGGCTTCTATTCCAAGGACTCGATCATCGAGGCGGTGGCCCATTCGCAGATTGCCGGTTCCGGCTTTGCCTACTTTGCTGTGTTGACCGGCGTGTTCGTTACCGCGCTGTACAGTTTCCGTATGTACTTTCTGGTGTTCCATGGCAAGGAGCGCATGGACGAACACACTCGCGAGCACCTGCATGAAACCCCGCCCGTGGTGACTATCCCGCTGATCCTGCTGGCGATCCCCTCGGTGATCATCGGTGCCATCTTCATGGGCGACATGATCGCCGGAGATTTCTTTGGCGAGGCGATCTTCGTACTGCCCGAGCACGACGCACTGGGCGAGTGGGCCGCCGGATTCCACGGCTGGTGGGCGATGGCGCTGCATGCCTTTGTGACCTGGCCGTTCTGGCTGGCGGCCGCCGGCGTGTTTACCGCCTGGTTCCTGTATATGAAACGCCCGGACATTCCCGGTCGGATTCAGGATCGCTTCCAGTGGCTGCATACCCTGCTGGATAACAAATACTACGCGGATCGTTTCAACGAGATCGTGTTTGCCGGTGGCGGGCGTCAATTGGGCCAGAAGCTGTGGCGCATCGGTGATGTCAAACTGATCGATGGCCTGGTGGTCAATGGTTCGGCTGCGCTGGTGGGCTGGTTCGCCGGACGTATTCGTCATGTCCAGACCGGTTATCTGTATCACTATGCCTTTGCCATGATTATCGGCGTGGTGGTGTTGCTCGGGCTGTTTGTGTTTCTTAACCAATAAAGAATAAATAAAAAGGGTCGTACGCATGTTCTCAGACTGGCCATTGTTAAGCCTTGTGATCTGGATCCCCATTCTGGGCGGGATCCTGGTACTGGTTACGGGCAGTGACAAGCAGGCGCCGCTGGCCCGGTTGACGGCGCTATTCTGGTCGGTGGTGACCTTCCTGATTTCGATCCCGCTGTATACCGAATTTGATACCGGCACCGCGGCCATGCAGTTCACCAGCGAAAAAATCAGCTGGATCGAATCCTGGGGGATTTACTACCACCTGGGCGTCGACGGCATCTCCATGCCCCTGATCCTGCTGACGACCTTCATGACCGTGCTGGTGGTGATCGCCGGCTGGGAAGTGATCAAGGAGCGCGTCGCCCAGTACATGGCGGCATTCCTGATTATGGAAGGGCTGATGAACGGCGTGTTCGCCTCACTGGATGCGGCGCTGTTTTACGTGTTCTGGGAAGCGATGCTGATCCCGATGTTCATTATCATCGGTGTCTGGGGCGGGCAGAATCGCATCTATGCGACGATCAAGTTTTTCCTGTATACCTTTTTCGGCTCGGTCTTCATGCTGGTTGCGCTGTTGTATCTCTATTTTCAGACCGGCAGTTTTGCGATTCTCGATTTCCATCAACAGCCGCTGGGCATGACGCCGCAGATACTGATCTTCCTGGCGTTTTTGATCGCCTTCGCGGTCAAGGTGCCTATGTGGCCGGTGCATACCTGGCTGCCGGATGCGCACGTGGAGGCGCCCACCGGCGGCTCGGTGATCCTGGCGGCGATCATGCTTAAACTCGGTGCCTACGGTTTTCTGCGCTTTTCGCTGCCGATTACCCCGGATGCCAGCCAGGAGCTGGCCTGGCTGATGATTACCCTGTCGCTGATCGCCGTGGTCTATATTGGCTTTGTCGCGCTGGTGCAGCAGGACATGAAAAAGCTCATCGCCTATTCCTCGATTTCGCACATGGGCTTCGTGACGCTCGGCTTCTTTATCGCCTGGCAGATTTACGACAATACCGGCAGCTATAGCGGCGCGGCGATGGGGATCTCCGGCGGTATTGTGCAAATGATCTCCCACGGCTTTGTTTCGGGAGCGCTGTTCCTCTGTGTCGGCGTGATGTATGACCGCATGCACTCGCGGCAGATCAGCGATTACGGCGGTGTAGTTAACACCATGCCGGTCTTCGCCGCCTTTATGGTGCTGTTTGCCATGGCCAACGCCGGGCTGCCGGGCACCTCCGGATTCGTCGGCGAGTTCATGGTGATCCTGAGCAGTTTCAAGGCCAATTTCTGGTATGCCTTCCTGGCGGCACTGACCCTGATCCTCGGTGCGGCCTATACCCTGTGGATGGTCAAACGGGTGATCTTCGGGGCCGTGGCCAATGACCAGGTGGCGGCGCTGCAGGATATCGGCCGGCGCGAATTCCTGATCCTGGCGATACTGGCCGTGGCGGTCCTGACCCTGGGGATCTGGCCGGCGCCGTTGCTCGAAGTGATGGATGCCAGTGTCGAGAACCTGTTACTGCATATGACCCAGTCCAAGGTCATTCAATAATAACGGCAAGAGTGATGATGACTTTTACTATGCCCAATATTGCCCCGGCACTGCCCGAGATATTCATTCTCTCGATGGCATGCCTGATTCTGGTGATTGATCTGTTTTTGACGGATCGCCAGCGGTTCGTGACCTATCTGCTGACCCAGGCGACACTGGTGGTGGCGTTCATTCTGATTGTGACGGATTTCAGTCAGGGCAGGGTGCTGACCTTCAGCGACACCTTTGTCCGCGATCCCATGGCTGATGTGCTCAAGGCCTGTATCTTCATTGCCGGGCTGGTGACGTTTACTTATTCCCGCGATTATTTGCAGACTCGCCAGATATTCAAAGGTGAATTCTTTGTCCTGGGCCTGTTTGCGATTCTGGGGATGATGATCCTGACCTCGGCGCACAACTTCCTGACCATCTACCTGGGTCTGGAACTGCTGTCGCTGTCGCTGTACGCCATGGTCGCCATGCAGCGCGACTCGGTCACCGCCTCCGAGGCGGCGATGAAGTACTTCGTTCTTGGCGCCATCGCCTCGGGCATGCTGCTGTACGGCATTTCCATGATCTACGGCGTGACCGGCACCCTGGATCTGGCTGAAGTGGCCCGGCAGATCCCCGATACGGAAAAACAGCTGCTACTGACTTTCGGGCTGGTCTTTCTGATCGTCGGGGTGGCGTTCAAGCTCGGCGCGGTGCCGTTTCATATGTGGGTGCCGGATGTGTATCACGGCGCGGCCACCCCCACGACCCTGTTTATCGGCAGCGCGCCCAAGATCGCCGCGTTTGCGATGCTGATGCGTCTGCTGGTGGACGGGTTGGGCGGCCTGCATGCCCAGTGGCAGGACATCCTCATCATTCTGGCGGTGCTCTCCATGGGCGTGGGGAATATCGTCGCCATCGCCCAGAGCAACATCAAACGCATGTTGGCCTACTCCACCATTTCACATGTCGGGTTTTTGATGCTGGGTGTGCTGACCGGCACCGCCGAAGGCTATGCCGCGGCGATGTTCTATACCCTGGCCTATGTCCTGATGACCCTGGGCGGGTTTGGCATGATTATCCTGCTGAGCCGGGAGGGCTTCGAGGCCGACAAACTGGATGATTTCAAGGGCCTCAACCAGCGCAGTCCCTGGTTCGCCTTCATGATGTTGATAGTCATGTTCTCCATGGCCGGGGTACCGCCGTTCATCGGCTTCTGGGCAAAACTGTCCGTGCTCAAGGAAGTGATCGCGGCGGACATGGTGTGGCTGGCCGTGGTGGCGGTGCTTTTCTCGATTATCGGGGCTTTCTATTATTTGCGGGTGATCCGGCTGATGTATTTCGACAAGCCCGTGGATACCGCCAGGCTGGAAGTTGCGCTGGACATGCGCCTGCTGCTCAGTGCCAACGGACTGGGTGTCCTGTTGCTGGGACTCTTCCCCGGCGGTCTGCTGGCCCTTTGCCTGGCCGCGCTGTCTGGGTCATAATGGCGGCTCACTTTCGCAGGCGGTCTTATGTCAGCAGTTTTCATCTGGATTTTACTCATCAGTGCCATCGTCGCCGCCAACCTGCCCTGGATTGGTGAGCGGTTCTTCTTCTTTTTCAAGCCGCCGGGCGGTGAGGACAAACGGGCCTGGATGCGGCTGCTCGAATGGCTGGTGCTCTATGTGCTGGTCGGACTGGTCGCGGTCGGCCTGGAGCAGAAAGCCACTGGTGAGCGTTATGCGCAGGACTGGGAGTTTTATGTCGTTACCCTTTGCCTGTTCGTGGTCTTTGCGATCCCCGGTTTTGTCTATCGCTATCAGCTTCGGCCGTTGTTGCAACGTCATCACCCCAGATAGGTGCATTCTGCAACAGACTCTGCCATCACCAGTACATTAGCGCTTGTTAATGTACAAAATTTCCCCAGATTGAACTTGCCGTCGGTGGCGGTTCTGTCATAATTACTGCATCCTGCACCGGATTTGGTAATTTGCAGCCATGCATCTGCGACATAAGTTTTTTATTGTTCTTTCCCTGCTGACCAGCATTCCCCTGCTGATCCTGCTGTTTGGCGTGGTTGAGCGCATGGAACGGGAAGTGACCATTCGCACTGAAACCCAGTTGCACGGCTCCCTCGACAAGATGGCCAGCGAACTGCAGTTGATTCTGGAAAACCAGAAATCGGTGGCCAGCGGTCTGGGTCGGATCCCGGTCGTGCGGCAATTCGCTGCGGTGGCCCGTTATCCGCAGCGGTTTGATAACGACACCTACCAGCAGCGTGCCGAGGCGCTGGAGCAGTTCCTGCTCGGTTATCAGGATTCCGTTCCCAGTATCCAGGCGGTGCGCTTTATTGATACCGACGGCAAAACTCTGGTCAAGGTGAAGGAAGGCAAGTCGGTCGAGCCGGTCTATTCCGAACAGGACGCCGGACACAGGTTTATTGCCGACCAGTCCAACCGGCCGTTTTTCAAGGAGGCGAAAACAGCCGGTAACCGGGTGATTATGTCTGATTTTGAACTGGGACAGGTGGCCAAGGATGCGGATTTTTGTCCGGCCATGGTGCGCTACTCGGTGCCGTTGCTGGACGAACTGGGGGACTTTGAGGGAGTTCTGGTGGTCAACATGTGGGGTTCCCGGCTCGATTCCACCATGACCTCCTCCCTGGGCGGATTTCCCGGCAAGACCTATATTGTCGAGCTGTCACCCAATGCCAAGCGCGACGGGATTTATCTCTATCATCCCGATGATGACAAGCGGTTCGCCGATCAGCTCGGTTCTCAGCACCGCTTGACCAGTAAACTGGACCCGGCCGACTGGCAGACGATCAAGGCAGGGGAGAAGAGCGGATCGCTGTTGCGTAACAGTCAGCGCATGCTGTTTTATCAGAAACTGGCACCGTATCCGGACAAGCCGACTCAGTGGTTACTGGTGATCGAGGCGGATCCTGCGGTAGTGTTTGCGCCGATTAATAACATGCGCAAATCCATCTGGCTTCTGCTCGGTGCGCTGGTATTCATCAGCCTGTTACTCGCCGTCTGGGCATCGGGCCGTCTGACCGCCCCGGTTCACCAACTGGCCGAGATTATCCGGCGTTTTGCCGATGGCCAGCGTGAAGCCAGGGTCAGGGTCAACGCCGGTCGCGCCGATGAAATCGGCCAGGCCGGCAAGGCGTTCAACTATCTGGCCGAGAGCCTGGATCGTACTGAAAAAGAACGCGAAACCGCCGTGCGTGCCGCCTGTCAGTCGGAACGGCTGGCGGCACTTGGACAGCTGGCGGCCGGAATCGGTCATGAAATCAACAATCCGTTGATGAACATCATGTCACTCGCTTCCCTGGTTGAAGAGTCATTGCCCGAGAGCGACGCCGAGAAACGCAACGATTTGAAGTTGTTGCAAAAAGAAGGACAACGTTGCGCCCGTATTGTCCAGGGGATTCTGAATTTTGCACGCCAGAGCGAACCGAAGTTTGAAGAATTTGATATGGCGGTGTTGTTGAACGAGACGCTGGAACTCCTGCGCCATCGCCTCGAGTCAGAGGAGATCGAGTTGCAAAGCTTGATAGAAACGCCGTTGATGATGGAAGGCGATGGACGTCAGTTGCAGCAGGTGCTGGTCAATATCATTCTCAATGCGATTCAGGCCACGCCGCCTAAATGCCGATTACACATCTCTGCCCGTTCGAGCGATGAGCATATCGATATCGAGATTATCGATGAAGGTGAGGGGGTCAAGGCTGAAGACTTCTCCAAGATCTTCGACCCGTTTTTCACCACCAAGCCGGAAGGTAAGGGGACCGGTCTGGGGCTGTCTGTCAGTTACGGCATCATAAAACGCCATGGAGGCAGCATTACGCTGGAAAACTCCCGGCATGCCGGCGTGCGTGTGCATATCAAATTACCCAGACACAGTGAACTTCAGGAACTGGATACCTTTGAAATACTGGAGGCGAGACATGTCGGATAAGGCGCCACAGATTCTGTTTGTCGATGATGACATGGTGACTTGCCGGGTCATGCAGCGTAATTGTGTCAATGCCGATTATGCTTGTGAAGTTTTTCAAAATGGCGAGGATTGTCTCGCGCTGTTCAACAAGCAAGGTGCGGATGTCGTCATTACCGACTTGCGCATGCCGGGGATGAACGGTTTTGAATTGTTAAGTGAAATTCGCAAAGTCGATAGCGATGTACCGGTGCTGGTGATGACCGGCTATTCTTCCGTGGAGAATGCGGTCGAGGCCATGAAACGTGGCGCCTCGGACTTTATCAAAAAACCGTTTGATTTCACCGAGTTGCGGCTGCTGGTGGAGCGCACACTCAAATCGGCACGCCTGCGCAATGAAAATCGACTGTTGAAAAAACGGCTGGGTGACAAGCGTCATCACTTTGGCATGATTGGCGACACCCCGGCAATGAAAACGCTGTTTAACACCATCGAGAAAGTCGCCGAAGTCAGTTGTAGCGCCATTATTACCGGTGATTCCGGTACCGGTAAGGAACTGGTTGCCAAGGCCTTGCACGATTACAGTCCGCGCAAGGATGCCCCCTTCGTTGCAGTTGACTGCGGCGCGTTGACCACCACCTTGCTGGAGAGCGAATTATTCGGTCACGAAAAGGGCGCATTTACCGGCGCCACCCAACGAAAATACGGCCTGATGGAACAGGCTGACGGTGGCACGCTGTTTCTCGACGAAATATGCAACATCTCGGATACCATGCAAACCAAGCTGATGCGTGCACTCGAAAGCGGTAACGTGACGCGCGTCGGCGCCAATACCCCGGTGCCGGTGGACGTGCGGGTGATTGCCGCCAGCAATCGCAATTTGGAGCAGATGGTGGAAGAGGGGCACTTGCGCCACGATTTCTATCACCGTCTGAATGTGGTCAATATTCATGTTCCGTCTCTCTCCGAACGGCGTCAGGACATTCCGGCACTGGTTGAAGCGTTGGTGCAGGAGTTTGCCGATCGTTATTGCCGACAGGTCCAGGGCTATGACAAGGCTTCCCTGCAGCGTCTGTGTGATGCCGATTGGCCGGGTAATGTGCGCGAGTTACGCAATACCATTGAGCGCAGTGTGATTCTGGCAGAGGGCCCGATATTGTCCTGGGAAGGCGGGAATACGCAGAAGTCCGACTCGCAATTGCCGGTCCATTTCTCCGAGGAGGAGTTCTTTTCACTCAATGAACTGGAACAAGAGTACATTCACCATGTGTTGCGCTGCTTCAATGGCAAAAAGACCAAGGCCGCCGAAGTGTTGGGAATTGACAAAACGACGCTGTGGCGGAAGTTGCGCCGCATCGAGACCGAAGAAGCGGTGTAAATTACACTCTCCCGGCTCTTCTTATTCTGCATTCTGCAACATATGGTTATAAGTAAATTATTGTATAGCAATATGCTTTTTATATAAGTTGTTGAAAACAATGAACAAGCTACTTTTTGACGCAGATGGAATGATACTTGCTATGTATAGAGTACACATAACTACTCTAAAACCATGAGGAGAACGAGTATGATGAAATCTAGCCTCTCAACGAGCCTGGTACTGGGTGTGTCCCTGCTGGGACTGGCTGCCACCGCCCAGGCGGGCAGCGCTAAAAACGGTTATGACAAGCAACAGGTCGTCTACCATGTTAATAATATCCACACAGCGACCGGCGCTCTGCGTAACGTCAAAAATCACCTGAACGCCATTGGCGACGAAAACATTGAACTGATCGTGGTCACCCATAGCAGCGGTGCCTTCTCACTGGTCGACGGTTCCATGGGCAAGAAAGACAGTGATGGCAAGGTCTATGACTTCCGGGATACCGTCGCCGGCCTGGCCAACCGTGGTGTGAAGTTCCAGATCTGCGCCAACACCATTCGGGGCAAGAAGATCGACAAGAACAAGGTCAGCTCTTATGCGGAAGTTATTCCCTCCGGTGTCGCGCACGTTGCCCACCTGCAGCAGAAGGGTTACCTGTACGTTAAGCCGTAAGTAACAGGCTTAACAACGAAAAAAACGGGCGCCATCGGCGCCCGTTTTTTTATCAATCTGTGACATGAGTACATCCCTGCAGGTTACGCGGAAGGGTAAAAGATACAGGGATTATATTTTGAAGTATGATGGTGTAACGGTAATTCGTACAGAGGTCGAAAAATAGATTGTTCCTCGTTACTCGTCCCTCGCCCCTCGCCCCTGTTATAAAAGAGGCGTACCCGGAGAGAAAGGTACGCCAGAACTTCACCTGAAGAAGAGCGGTAAAGCGTGGGTCAGCTTATCTTGGTTTCTTCGCTGCCGGATGTGCCCTGGTTGTCTTTCCAGCGCAGTTTGAAAGTATCCCCCGCTTTGGCACCTTTGAAGGTGAATGCCATGAACGGGTTTTTAGAGACCCCGGGTCCCCAGTTGCATTTTAGTACGACGTTACCGTTGTGCTCGCAATGGACTTCGGTGATGTAATGTGCCGGAATCTTTTCGCCGGTTTTCTTATCCTTGCGCAAACCGGTTTCCATTGGATGGAAGATGATCGCCTTGACGTTGGCCTTGCCGCTGTCGATCCAGGCGCGGATTTTGATGTCGTTTGCCATTAGTATGGACTCCTTGAAATCTGTTTAGTCTGACGCGGGATCAACCGCCACAACCGCCGAGAGTGACCTTGACCTCTTTTTTCGCGGTGTAGAGTTTGCCGCCGGCCTTGACCACGGCAATCACATCGGAGGTCTTGGCCATCTTGATACGGCCGGTGATCTCACCGCCAAACTTGTCGGTGAGCTCATAACTGGCGGTCAACGGGAAAGTGTTGACCGGGACATAAATCGAGATATTCTCCGCATCAGGCAGTTCGGTCCGTACGGTTACCGAGACTACCGCGCCGTTTTCGGCGATATCCGGGGTTTTGACGGTGATCTTGTCACTGTTAACCAGTTCGGTTTTGCCTTCCATCTCTGACAGGGCAGAGTCCATTTTCTCGGCAGTGAAGGCTTTTTCCGGCCAGGCCGCCAGAACTTTGCCTGGTGTCAGCAGATTGGCGCCCGCGGCGACGGCCAGGGTGCCGGCTGCCATCGTACCCTTGAGGAAGAGACGACGTGTATGCTGCATAAATTTAATCCTCATGATGGTGTATCGCGTGTTGTGTCATAATTTATGAATATCTATGTGCAGCTTTCATGCCATGTTTTATACTCCAGTAAAAACAACGAGATAGAAAAATACCGTTATGAAAATGGGGAATAGGGACTGCAAACTGCACCGCACCCGGTTGCAGAATCCGTACCGCAACCAACCCCGGACCAGCTGCGAAGAAGGATCGGCGCTCACGCCGGTGGCGACCCGGGTCAATACGGAAATTTCTTTTTTATTCAGGGACTTTTGCATCTTTTCTTGAAAAGATCCTGAGCAGTGGTTAGACTACGCGCCATCGATTGCGGGGTGGAGCAGCCTGGTAGCTCGTCGGGCTCATAACCCGAAGGTCAGAGGTTCAAATCCTCTCCCCGCTACCAAATATGAATTAAAGCCCTGATTATCGGGGCTTTTTTTATGCCTTCGGGTTATGAACCCGACGCGCTACACGCTCGTCGGTCTCGCTGGTTCTCTAATGGGCCGAAGGTCAGAGGTTCAAATCCTCTCCCCGCTACCAAATATGAATTAAAGCCCTGATTATCGGGGCTTTTTTTATGCCTTCGGGTTATGAACCCGCCGCGCGATGCGCTCGTCGGGCTCGCTGGATCGAATCATGGGCCGGAGGTCAGCGGTTCAAATCCTCTCCCCGCTACCAAATTCGATTAAGCCCTGATTTTCAGGGCTTTTTTTATGGCTTCGGGTCATGAACCCGTCTCGCGATGCGCTCGTCGGGCTCGCTGGATCGAATCATGGGCCGAAGGTCAGCGGTTCAAATCCTCTCCCCGCTACCAAACATTGATTAAAGCCCTGATATTCAGGGCTTTTTTTATGGCTTCGGCTTCGACACCTGGATTTCCTGTCACCCGACTTAGAGCCTGCCCCGGCATGCTCTAAGCCGGGGCCGGGGTCCAGTGTTTCAGCTTCCCCCTCTGTCAGAACTTAAAGCCCTGCCTGCCCGGGTTTTTATGCCGTTGCTTCTGTATCTGGATTTTCCGTCAACCCGGCGCACGCCAAGAGGCAGTTACTCTATCTATATTAGGCTCCGGGGCTGCCAACTACTAATGTAGGGGAAACCCCCTATATCCAGTGTGCCTCCATTTCGGCAGCATGGGCCCTGTCTCACCCCATGAGCCTGTCAGGGCAGTATCGTGACTCCGGACGATTTAACATCCCGAGTAAAAGGTGTCTGGCCGTCGCAGCCCTGGTCTCGATATTGACCGTTTGTCTAATCAGGGATAAAACCTTGGGGAAGATATCGGCGAGCAAAGCGAGAAGCGGGGGATGATACGGTGACACAAAAAACAGGTATCGAGTACTTGCTTGAGGAGTATCTGGCCACGCACCCTGACTATCAGTATCCCCCAAGCGGTGACAGACATCCATCGGTACTGACCGGCGTTGGGCCCATCAAACACTGGATGATAGAGCGCCTGGGTGGTCCTATATCATACTGGTCTGCGATGATAACGGCGGCAAAATACTGGTTCGAGCCGGGATGCGACACCCGAGAATTGCGGCTGTTTTGTTACTTTTTCGAGGCAGACGGGTGTATCTGGTTCCTGGATAACCCCGACTATGCTGAATTGTACAAAGACTATGATGCCTGGAGACGAAAAATCAGATCGGCGTGCAAGCAGCAGTCCTGACTGTCAGCAAGGAACCTGTTATGCGCTATGACATGCTGGTTGCCGCCTATCATGAAGCAGGGCATGCCGTGATGGCGCTCGAGTGTAATTTTTCGATAGCACAAATCGCAGTGATTACGCCATCGACGGGGTATGTGACAATGCGCCAGTCACACGTACCCTATCTGCACTGTCAAACCGGTTCGCAGGCGGTTGTATCGCCCGTTGAACGACTGCATTGCATTCTCAAACGTATTTATGTCCTGTTGGCGGGACCTGCCGCGGAATATGAAGTGCGCAAATTACCGCACTATGGTCCGGGTACGGCCTATTTTGTCGATCATGACATGATCAATGAGATTCTGGCGCAGGCGCATGTCCGGGAATTATTCGACAAACACGTCCCGCAGGGGCTGTTGGGATTACAGGGCGAAGTCGAAACCTGGGTGATGGACAGTCGTGTTTGGGAACGTATCGAGGTGCTCGCCGACGCACTACTGCAGGAACATCGCCTGGATTGGGATGCCATTGAAGCGTGGCTGGTGATAGCGGGGCAGCGACAGCAAATGAGCTTGTTTTGACCATACGCTACCTCAACTGTCTGATATCCGGCGGCCAGACAGGCGTGGACCGCGCCGCCCTGGATGTCGCGCTCGAACTGGGCCTGGCCTGTGGTGGATGGTGCCCACAGGGTCGGATGGCGGAGGATGGCCCCATAGCGGCACATTACCCATTGCGTGAGGTTTCCGGGGGCTATCGGGTCCGCACGGTGAAAAACGTCAAAATGGCCGATGGCACCCTGATCCTCAACCGGGGCGAGCTCGCCGGCGGCAGCCGCCTGACAGCCAATCTGGCCCGCAAGCATCACAAGCCGCTGTTTATCATCGATCTCGAGCAGAGCGGGGACCCCGAAGCGGTCCACGCCTGGGCCACGACCCACGCCATTCAAACCCTGAACATTGCCGGCCCCGGTGAGCATCGCTGTCCGGGGATTCACGCCCAGGCTGTCGCGTATCTCAAGCAGGTGTTTGAGTCCGCAAACAGGCCGGGATAATCTACCGGGTTTGCGCAGGGCGCTTTGACACGCTGTCTCGTCTCAATCCGCTGTGTCTGCCGATCATGGCTTAATATTTCCCCGTTTCTAGGGGAATCCCCCAATACAATAACGTGTTCGACTTGGATACAGTGACCGGTAGCTCATGCTGTGAGCCAGCAGGGGCGTCAGGATGGGGGAATGAGGGGAGTCAGCCGGTGGATCGCACAGAACGCTTTTACAAAATTCAGCAATTACTTGAGAGCCAGCGGGCGGTGAGCAAGGCGCGGTTTCTGGAGGAGCTGGCCGTCTCCGAGGCGACGTTCAAGCGCGATCTGGAGTACCTGCGCGATCGCCTCCAGGCGCCCATCGTCTACGATCCGGTACGCCGCGGCTACCGCTACGATCTGGCGGACGGGGATCGCTATGTGCTGCCGGGGCTGTGGTTCAACGCCACGGAGCTGCACGCGCTGCTGACCATGCAGCATCTGCTGAGCCAGGTCCAGCCGGGGTTGTTGACCCCGCACATCGAGCCGCTGATGACCCGGCTGCATACCTTGCTGGACTCGGGGGACCATTCGTATGAACAGGTGCGCCAGCGCATCCGGATCCTGCCGCAGGGGCGGCGGCCGGTCGAGCCGCGCTATTTCGAGATCATCAGCAGCGCCGTGCTGGCCCGCCACCGGCTCACGGTCAGCTACTACGTGCGGGCCCGGGACGAAACCACCGAGCGCGAGCTCTCGCCCCAGCGGCTGCTGTACTACCGGGACAACTGGTACCTGGATGCCTGGTGCCACACCCGCCAGGAGTTCCGCCGCTTTGCCCTGGAATCCATCCGCCAGGTGCGCCTGGGCAGCGAACCGGCCGAGGAGATGGCCCCCGAGCTGCTCGACGGGCAACTGGGCGACAGCTACGGTATCTTCGCCGGCTCACCGCATGAGCGGGCCGTGTTACGGTTTAGTCCAGAGCGGGCGCGCTGGGTGGCCGAGGAACAATGGCATCCAGATCAGGAAGGTAGATTTGATGAGGCGGGTTACTATCAGTTGAGCGTTCCGTTTAGCGATCCACGGGAGTTGCTGATGGATATTCTGAAATTTGGACCGGATGTGGAAGTCCTTGAACCAAAAAATCTCCGTGTGCGGGTACGGGGGATACTCAAAAAAACGGTGCAAGTTTATGAATAATATCGATAGACAATTTCATGCAATATGGAATATTTAACGTATGGCATGAGGTAGGTAAGTGTGAAAGGTGCGAATAGATGGTCGTATATTATTAGTTGGAAACCTTTATCGACTGTTAATGTTTAATGCTGCGATAAGGATTTGCCTTTAAGTTTAATTAATAAACAGCTGTTTTGGCACAATAATAAATAGGCATATTGGGCATGGAATTTGACGATTTTTTTAGAAAAGCAACGGGTATCTCTTCGGAACCATATCCCTACCAGAACAGACTGGCGAATGAGCCCTGGCCAGAACTGCTGAATGTGCCTACCGGTATGGGGAAAACGGCAGCGGCGACACTGGCCTGGGTTTACAAGCGCAAGATAAAACACAATTCGGATACGCCCCGGCGTCTGATCTGGTGTCTGCCGATGAGAGTGCTTGTCGAGCAGACGCAGAGCAGTATCGAGACATGGCTGAGCAATCTCGGACTGCTGGGTGAGGCGGGAGAGCACGGAAAAATATCTGTCCATGTCCTTATGGGGGGAAGTGAAGCGGTAACAAAAGCCCAGTGGGCGGAGCACCCGGAAGCCGATATGATCCTTATTGGCACGCAGGATATGTTGCTCTCCCGTGCGTTGATGCGGGGCTACGGGATGAGCCGTTACCAGTGGCCAATGCACTTTGCCTTGTTGCATAACGACGCACTATGGGTATTTGACGAGGTGCAATTGATGGGAGCGGGGATTTCCACCTCCGCTCAACTGGAGGCCTTCCGGCGAACGTTTCCCATAGCCTCAGGCAGTCACTCGTTGTGGCTTTCAGCCACGCTGAACCCCGACTGGTTGACGACCGTCGATCTCAAGCCGCATATCCCGTCATTTAATAGCTTGATGATAGGCGATATGGATAGAGAACAGGCCGGTGATCGACTCGATGCCATCAAGAAAGTCAAGAAGGCACCATTCATCCTTGATAAAAGTGCCGGCAACAAGACGGGATTGGATGCCTACCTGAAAGCACTGTGTGATGCGGTACTGGAAAATCACGACGAATCAACTCAAACCCTGGTTATTGTTAACAGGGTGGAGCGCGCGCAAGGGTTGTTTCGACTGATAAGGGAACGGAGGCCTCAATCGAGGGATATGTTGATTCACGCCCGGTTCCGCAGCGCGGAACGCGAGGCAAAAAACCGATGCTTGTTAAATGAGCCGGGCACAGACCGGATTATCGTTGCAACCCAGGCGATTGAGGCCGGTGTTGATGTCTCTTCCAAGATACTGTTTACCGAATTGGCGCCGTGGTCGTCACTGGCCCAACGTTTTGGCCGTTGTAATCGCTATGGCGAACATAATACCACCGGAGGTGCAAACATAATCTGGATCGATATTGAAGACGATGCGGATCTTCTTCCCTATCAGGATGAAACATTGAAGGCGGCACGGGACAAAGTCTCGAAAATCACCAGTGCTAGCCCCGGTGACCTGCCGCCAACTGATAATCAACGGCCTCTCAATGCGGTTCTGCGTCGCAAGGATATACTCGAGCTGTTCAATACCGAACCGGATTTGTCTGGTTATGATATCGATGTGTCGGATTATATCCGCGACAGTGGTGTGCCCGGTCTGCAGGTGTACTGGCGCGAGTTCGACGATCCCAATCAGTCGCAAGCCCAGACGGCACCGGATCGCCACGAGTTGTGTCCCATCTCCATCGCCCAGGCCAAGGGCCTGCATAAGCATGGTGCCTGGCGCTGGGACACTCTTATCGGACGTTGGGTCAAAATGAACCGGGAACCGCGACCAGGAATGACGTTGCTGTTGCGCGCCATCGATGGTGGTTATGACTCACAGATTGGTTTTAATATCGGTCTCGACAAGTTGCCGGTTGAAATCATTACTCCAGAGAATGGAACGACACCTGAAGTTTATGACGAGGACTGGCGTTCGCAACAATCTGTACCGGTCAGATTGCCCGAGCATCTTGCCCATGTCGCGGAGCAGGCACGACAGCTGTGTGAAGCAGTTGGTGAGTCGGTGAAACAGGAGACCATTGTCAGAGCGGGGCGCTGGCATGATTTGGGCAAGGCTCATGACGTATTCGATGCCACCATGCATCGCTGTGACAAGGCCCCCGAAGGATATCTGGCCAAATCGCCTTGTCGGGGTCGCCACGATCGGAAATATTTTCGGCATGAACTGGCCTCCATGCTGGCCTGGCTGGATCAGCACGACGGCGAAGAAGATGCCGATCTGATTGCCTATTTAATAGTCGCACACCATGGCAAGGTGCGCATGAGTCTGCGTGCCATGCCCACAGAAGCAGCGGCCCCGGACATGAAGCGCTTCGCGCGCGGTGTGTGGGAAGGGGACGTCCTCCCGGCCCTGGATTTTGACGGCGAGCATAGTGATACAACCACGCTGCGGCTGGCATTGATGGAACTTGGCGAAGGCGAGCAGGGCCATTCCTGGACGGAACGGGTCCAGGTGTTGTTGTCCGAACACGGTCCGTTCCGGCTGGCCTGGCTGGAGACGCTGGTGCGACTGTCCGATTGGCGTGCCTCAGCCAATGAGCAAAAAGGGGAAGAGAGATGAATGAGATTGTCCTGTCCGGTTGCACCGCGACTCCGCTTTCAAACTACCTCAAGGCGATTGGTCTGTTGAGAATATTGACAGGCGCCGATGCAACATTACGTGGCGCCTGGCTGGGCGAACATTTTGTTATTCGCACAAAAATAACCTCTGAAGAGATATGCGATTATCTGCTGCATCAATATCAACCTACGCCCATCCTGGCGCCATGGAATGGCGGAAGCGGTTTTTACGAAAAAGACAACAAAGGAGCACTGCAGGCGATTCAATCAGGCCATTCAGCGCGATTGGCGGAGTATAGAGAGGTACTGAAAGCAGTTGAGACAGCTCTGGAAGGTGTTAATCGAAGTGAGAGTCCAAAAAATGAAGAAAAGCAAGGATTGTTGACACGCCTGCGAGGCATGCTGCCGGACACTGTTCTGGATTGGCTTGATGCGGCGGTCATGATTTCGGGCGATGGTCTCAAGTTTCCGCCACTGTTGGGAACCGGAGGCAATGATGGGCGACTCGACTTTACCAACAATTTCATGCAACGGATTATCGATATTATGGACGTCGAAAGCGGCGCGCCCACGTCGCAGTCTGGTGACTGGCTCGCCATGTCGCTTTTCGCCGAACCTGCACCCGCAATGATCAAAAGCGCGATCGGCCAATTCTCACCCGGGCAGGTAGGTGGCCCGAATTCAACCACCGGTTATGAAGACAAGGGACGAATCAATCCTTGGGATTTTGTTCTGATGATAGAAGGTGCGCTGGGGTTTGCGGCAGCCGTGGTTCGTCGCGCTGCCGAGGAAGGACCGGGTGTATTGAGTTATCCCTTCACTGTGCGCGCCGTGGCCGCCGGTGCCGGGAATCTTGGTGTCGAGGACGCTGACTCGTCGCGTGGTGAATTGTGGATGCCCCTTTGGTCTGCATTCACCACATTTTCCGAGATTCGTACGTTGCTTTCAGAAGGTCGTGTAGCGGTCGGACGCCGACAGGCTCGGGATGCACTCGATTTTATTCGCGCCGTGCATCAATTGGGGGCCTATCGTGGTGTGGATCGTTTTCAGCGCTATGGCTTGCTAAGGCGATCAGGCAAGGCCTATATCGCCACCCCTTTGCAGCGCGTTTCAGTGCGACCAAACGCCCAGGTGGAATGGATCGATGAACTCGAACAACATGAGTGGCTCTCCCGCTTTCGGCGGTTTGCCCAGGGCGAGCAGGTGGCTCGGCGCTTTATTATGCTGCGCAAACGTCTGGAAGATGCCCTGTTTGAGTTTGCCGGCAAGCATGCGTTCCCGACACAGGTGCAGTCACTGCTTGCTTTACTCGGCGAAATTCAGTTTGCTCTATCACAAAGTACCAAAGCGCATGAGGCGAATGTGGGTCCTGTCCCGTTGCTCTCGGCACGCTGGATTATGGGAGCGGATGATGGGAGCTCGGCTTACCGTATCGCTCGGGCGCTGGCTTCGTTGCATGGCGAGCAAAATCGACCTTTATCGTTGCGGGCACAGCTTTTCCCTGTTCACCCCTCTCGGTATGACTGGATTGAATCAGCCTGCAATGCCAACGGATCAAACAAGGATCCGGCCTGTCGTGTTCGTCTGACGACTCCCTGGAGCGGCCGGTTTGTCAGATCGCTTGGTCAACTACTGGAGCGTCGGTTGTGGCTGGCAGAGCAGTTGGAGTTGGACGACAAGCCTTTGAATGCCTCTGCTGGCGTTGGGCTGGATGATTTGCATGACTTCCTGGTGGAATCGGATATGGATCAGACCATTGCCTTCCTATTACCTGGTTTTTCTCTAATCAGTGAGATTCCGGAGACGGAAAAAACTGCAGGTGGCGAGACGCTGCCGGCGGCCTTCGGGTTGCTCAAGCTTGTATTTACCGCTGACAAAAAGTTACGCGGCGTTGCTTCTCTTCCAAAAGACCAAAAGGTGCCGGTCCCACCTGGTCTGGTGGGATTGCTTGAAAGTGGCAACCCGGCTCAGGCGCAGCGCGCGGTACAGTCGGCCTGGCGTCGCTTGCGCGGCTCCGGTCTGGCCCCTGCCATGCCTTTGACAAACTGCCCGCAACTTAATGGCATCGACCCGCGTCGAGTGGCAGCGGCGTTGCTCATTCCGCTCAGTTATGGCGCTACTGGCAAATTGGCGAGGACACTACTTGAGCTCAAACAGTCTGAAGTCGCCGAGTCGGCCTGAAAAACATACATTAGATTATTACACAGGAGAACATCATGAGCCTTGAACTGAATAACCTCGATAACAGCCCCCGCCTGTTGCTCAGGGCCGCCTTACGGCCCGTGCAGGGAACGCGCTTCCAACCGACCGGCTTCCCCGAAATCGGCGCGGCCGAATACGAGGGGCCCGATGGCACACCGATGTTGCTGGTCGAATCGGCCCAGAGCATTGCCAACCGGCTGGAGGCGGTCTGCTGGGATACCGTTGAAGATGACTGGGTTGCCCCACTCAAGGGCCTGTCCGTTGTCAAGGTGCTGGACAAGGATGGCAAGACGCTGACTAACTCCGTGCTCGAGGCACACCGCATCAATTCCCCTTACATACTGGAAGGGAAGGACAAATCGGTTTTTGACCAATTGAAATCGGAACTGGCCTCGATGGAAGAGGGGATCGTGAATATACGCCGATTGGGTGAGGTTCTGCTGATGCTTGATTCTAATGCACTGCTGCATGGCGTGTTTTTGGCCAAGAAAGATCTGGCGGGTGGACGATTGCGTCTGCCGCGCGCGCTGTCAGGCTTCATCGAAGCGGAGAATGTGAAAGTCGCAGCCAGTGGCGGCGTTAAAAATGACGTGGTCAATCCGAGCGGCGATACGTCAAAAGGCTATGGTAACGTGCCCTTTTCCCGAGACGAATATGTGGCACCCTCCATCAATGCCTATTTCAACTTGGATCTGGCCCAGTTGCGGGGGTATGGATTCGCCGAACCGATTTATCATCTACTGGTGGCACTGTCCCTGTTCAAGATGCGGCGTTTTCTGAACACGGGCCTTCGCTTGCGCACTGCCTGTGATCTGGAATGTGAACAGGTAGAAGTGCAGCGCCCCGAGGGTTTTGTGTTGCCCGAACTGGAAACCCTTGAGGCCGAGTTACCGGGCATGATCGAGGCAGCACGCCAGGCCGGGGCGGATTTTAAGACCACCACCGTCACCTACCGGAAATAACTCATGCTCGCGCTGCGTTTTACTTTCCCGGCCGGTCGCTACCACGCCACGCCCTGGGGTCGGCATGTCAATGAAGGCGATGTGGCGTGGCCGCCGGAACCCTGGCGGCTGCTTCGTGCGCTGATCGCCACCTGGCACCACAAGCTTGCAAATCAGGTGCAAGACGATGAGCAAACTCTCATCGCATTGCTTGAGCAGCTTGCCACCACACCGCCACAGTATGCACTGCCACCCGCCAGTCATAGCCATACACGGCACTATTTGCCGCAATGGAAAGCGGGGGATACTTCGCTGGTATTCGATGCTTTTGCAGTGGTGGGTCGGGACTCGCCGTTGTATTGCATCTGGCCGGATCTTGAATTATCGGAAGATCAACTCGGCCTGCTCGACAGACTGTTGGAAAACCTCGGTTATTTGGGGCGGGCAGAATCCTGGGTGGAGGCGCAACGCGTTGAGGAACCGCCCGAGCCCAATTGTGTTCCTGGCGATAATACCGTTGACCGCAGTACGGGAGAATTGCTTGGGGAGGTGATTGAATTGCAGGCAGCATTATCCCCTGCAAATTATAACGAACGACGGCAACATTTTCTTTCGGGTAAAAAACAGTCCAAGAAACTTGTCGTGACCTTGCCGGAGCAATGGCTCAACGCCCTCTGCGTGGAAAACGCCGATTTACAAAAAGCAGGCTGGAACCTGCCGCCAGCGGCGCAAAAGATCAGTTATGTGAGGCCTACCGATGCATTGCGGCCGGTTCGTCGTCCACGCCAGACAACGTTACCGACAGTTACGACCGCGCGCTTTTTGGTGGTGGGTAAACCGTTGCCACGTGTAGAAGAAAGTGTGCGAATCGGGGAGCTTGTCCGCCGTGCGGTGATGTCTCGCTTCGGCAAGGATGAAAAAGGAAATCATCTGGCGCCACCGCAATTCTCTGGTCACGGGTTGCCCGCGGATAGTCGCCACGAACATGCCTTTTATTTGCCCTGGGATGCCGATGGCGATGGTCGAATCGATCGCGTGCTGATTCATGTGCCTGCAGGATTTGGGAGCGAAGCCCGGCATACTATTGAGGGATTACGCAAAATCTGGCAGCCAGGCGGACATGAATGGCGGCTGATACTGGAAAGTATCGGTGACGATAGCTCTACAGAACCGTTATCTTCGCAATCAGCTGCTTGGATATCATTAACACCATATCTGCACCCGTGGCATGCAAAAAAAGGCTTCGGCGTCGAGGAGCAGATGCGTCGCGAATGCCGCAAGCGGGGACTTCCGGAGCTAGTCGAATTACAACGAATTGAAAGTATCCGAGTTGGTCGACGTCAACGAGGGCCAATTCATTTCCAGCGTTTTCGCACCAAACGGGGACTGCAGCAACCGGATCGGCTTGGCGGGTTCTGGCGATTGATCTTTGCGGAACCGATCGAAGGTCCACTGGCACTCGGTTTTGGCTGCCACTTCGGTCTGGGTCTGTTCAAACCAACCGAATAAGGTTTGAACGCTCTTTAACAATTCGGAATCTAAATTTTCCACCGCACCTTCGGGGCGGGGTGCGGTGGCCTCATTGTAAATATGCTGTTTCTGCTATCCCCAGTACGGCCTTGAGGCTTTTTTCGACAGCGGCCATTTCTTCCGGGCTGAGTGTGGTCAGTGGCCCATCGCCGAAGCGGCTGCGATCCAGGGCGCGGGGTTGTTCCACCATGGCGTAGGAATCCTTGAGTAGCCGGTCGCGAGCGGCGATCCGCAGCCGCAGAGGCTCGAAGGCGGGACGGAATTGCGTCGTAAGCGGAATGACGATGACGGTAGGCAGTTCGCTGGCGAGCAGGGCATCATCCTGCAGGATGATGACCGGCCTCAATTTGCCTGCTTCGGCGCCCTGATTGGGATTGAGCCTGGCGATCCAGATTTCGCCCCGGCGCATCAGCGCCACCAGTTTTCATCGGATTCCTTCGGCCAGGGCGCACCCGGTTGGCGGCCTTCCGCGCTATCCATCGCCTCGTTGCCTGACTCAATGGCTTCTTCCGCGAGTGCCTTTGTCTCGGCACCGGCGGCGGGGTCTTCGGCGATTGCCCGGGCGGCTTCGACCATCCGGGTCATATACCGTTCCCGCTCGTGGCGGGTCAGGTACTCGGCGATGGCCTCGCGAATCACTTCGGAACGGGGACGGCCTTCGGCGCGGGCTTCTTCGGCCAGACGGGTTTCGATTTCTTCCGGCAGGCGGAGGCTGATTGCGCTCATGTGGTTCACCATGTATGACGATATGTATTACATAATTTAGCGCAAACAATGATCGTGAGCAAGTGTTACCCAGCGTCATGGGGTTTGTGGACGGCTAGCGGGGCTTCCTCAAGATCAGAATATTAAAGAGAGGGACGATTTCTCCGATATTTTAAGAGGTTACTGGCCAAACAGGGAGCCGGGTATGGATGAGCAACAAAGCGAACTGCCGCTGCCGTTTCCCGAACTGAGCGGGGATCTGCCGCTGCTGCCGGCGCGGATGGTGAACGAGTACAGCTACTGTCCCCGGCTGGCCTATCTGGAGTGGGTGCAGGGCGAGTGGGCCGACTCGGCCGACACGGTTCAGGGGCGACATGTGCACAAACGGGTGGACAAGCCCTCGGGCGATCTGCCTGCGGCCGGGGAGGAGGAGGAGGGCGACGGGGAGAAACTCCATGCCCGCTCCATCACGCTCTCATCCAACCGCCTGGGGCTGATCGCCAAAATGGATCTGGTCGAGGCCGAGGGGGACACGGTGACTCCCGTGGATTACAAGCGCGGCAAGCGGCCCCACGTGGCGAAGGGGGCCTACGATCCGGAGCGGGTGCAGCTCTGTATCCAGGGGCTGGTTCTCGAAGAGCATGGCTACCACTGCCCCGAAGGGGTGCTCTACTTCGCCGGTTCGAAGGAACGGGTCAAAGTGGTGTTCGACGAGGAGCTGCGCGCCCAAACCATGGCGGCGGTGGATGGCCTGCGGCTGATCGCCGCCGGCGGGCAGATGCCGCCGCCGCTGGAGGACAGCCCCAAATGCCCGCGCTGTTCGCTGGTGAGTATCTGCCTGCCCGACGAGGTCAACTACCTGCGCCAGGGTCAGCAAATCGAGCCGCGGCCCATGTCGGTGGGCCACGATCACGCCCTGCCGTTGTACGTGCAGGCGTCCCACGCCAAGGTCTCCAAAAAAGGCGAGCGGCTGGAGGTGTCGGTGGATGACAAAAAGGTCACCGACGCCCGTCTCGGCGAGGTATCCCAACTGGTGCTGATGGGCAATGTCTATGTGACCACCCCGACCCTGCACGAACTCATGCGCCGGGAGATACCAATAAGCTGGCACTCCTACGGCGGCTGGTTTCTCGGCCATACGGTGGGCCTGGGGCACAAGAACGTCGAGCTGCGCACCGCGCAATACAAAACCAGTTTCGACCACAAAACCTGCCTGCATCTGGCCCGAGGCCTGGTGCGGGCCAAGATCCTCAACAGTCGGACCTTATTGCGGCGTAACTGGCGGGGCGAGGAATTGCCGGACGAGATTGTCGCCGCGCTCAAGCGGGATGCCGACGCGGCGTTGCGGGTCGATGCATTATCGGAACTGCTGGGCATTGAAGGCACGGCCGCCGCGCGCTACTTCGGCGCCTTTACGCATCTGATCAAAAAAGAGAGCGACGCGGCCAGTTTCGCCTTTGACTTCACCCGCCGTAACCGTCGTCCGCCGGCCGACCCGGTCAATGCCATGCTCTCCTATGCCTACAGTCTGCTGACCCGGAGCTGGTCGGTGGCCCTGACGGCGGTGGGGTTCGACCTCTATCGCGGTTTTTATCATCAACCCCGTTACGGTCGGCCGGCCCTGGCACTGGATATGATGGAGCCGTTTCGGCCCCTGCTGGCCGACTCCAGTGTGCTGACCGCAATCAACAACGGCGAGGTACGTCCCAGTGATTTTGTCAGCGCCGCCGGCAGCGTCAACCTGACACCGGACGGGCGCAAGCGCTTCATCACCGCCTTCGAACGACGCATGGCCCAGGAAGTGACCCATCCGCTGTTTGGTTACAAAGTCAGTTATCGTCGCTTATTGGAACTACAGGCGCGACTGCTGGGGCGCTATCTACTGGACGATCTGGACGACTATCCGAACTTTACGACACGGTGAACACAATGGATGAACGGATCTATATCATTACCTACGACATTGCCTGCCCGAAACGGTGGCGCGCGGTCTTCAAGCTGATGGAAGGCTATGGCGAATGGCTGCAACTATCCGTTTTTCAATGCCGGCTGACCCGCCAGCGGCACGCCGATCTGGTGGCCACGCTTGACGAGATAATTCATCACAAGGAAGATCATGTTTTGCTGATGGACCTGGGACTGGTGACGGCTGTCACGCCCAAAGTTGTCAGCCTCGGCAAATCGGGCTTCGAGCCGGTACAGCGTGAACCGATCGTCGTGTAAATTTTGTGCCGGCGCGTCGCGAGGGCTGGGACGCTGGCCAAAACCCCGGGGAGCGCTCGCGATGTGTAACCTGTTGATTACCAGTATGAAATCCAGGGTAGAAATGGTTATGGATTTGAATAGCGGCAGGGTTGAGTATAGGATTAATCACTACTCGCACCAAGCCTCGCAAAGCCGCCTGGCGCAAGGGATTGCAAAGGGACTGTATTCCTCCGCATAACGCGGAGGCCTCATTGAAGCGATCTGGCGCAGCACGACAACTGGCGTGTGCTGTTGTATTCCTCCGCATAACGCGGAGGCCTCATTGAAGCCGTGGTGTGCATGTGAATGCGATGGCGATGATGGACGTATTCCTCCGCATAACGCGGAGGCCTCATTGAAGCTTGTTGGCCCCTACCTCGTCGGCCAGCGCCTCAAGGTATTCCTCCGCATAACGCGGAGGCCTCATTGAAGCAATCGTGGATATGTTGGATCGGCATGAGTGAGGAAGGTATTCCTCCGCATAACGCGGAGGCCTCATTGAAGCCTGTCCGGCGTCAACGATACGGTCGAAGTAGGCTTCGTATTCCTCCGCATAACGCGGAGGCCTCATTGAAGCCTTGTCAGTCCACTTGTCTGTCTGGATACGGCCTTCGTATTCCTCCGCATAACGCGGAGGCCTCATTGAAGCGTCAGAATAATAGTACCCTTCAGCAGCAAGTGTCCCGTATTCCTCCGCATAACGCGGAGGCCTCATTGAAGCAGCGTAAGAAGCTGACCAAGAAAGACGGAGGTGAGTCATGTATTCCTCCGCATAACGCGGAGGCCTCATTGAAGCTCGGCCTGGTCTCTTGGTAGTCCGCCCTCGATTTCCGTATTCCTCCGCATAACGCGGAGGCCTCATTGAAGCCCGTATTTCATCGTCCTCCGGCAAAATACGCCGCTGGTATTCCTCCGCATAACGCGGAGGCCTCATTGAAGCCGGCATTGCACACACAACCCATCCACCAGCCGGTTAAGTATTCCTCCGCATAACGCGGAGGCCTCATTGAAGCGCTATCAAGAACAGCAAGGGTGCGGGGCTGGTCAAGTATTCCTCCGCATAACGCGGAGGCCTCATTGAAGCATCACTACATCATTCATTTTGCCATCTCCTGTGCCAGGTATTCCTCCGCATAACGCGGAGGCCTCATTGAAGCGAGCATACGAACCAGACACATGATGAGCGAATGAGGTATTCCTCCGCATAACGCGGAGGCCTCATTGAAGCATCGTCCCACCTCCCAAATAGTGCATTGCATATCTGGTATTCCTCCGCATAACGCGGAGGCCTCATTGAAGCTGCTGCTCTGTAGGAAATTTGTGGTTTAGGAGGTAGGTATTCCTCCGCATAACGCGGAGGCCTCATTGAAGCATGGCTATATTGTGCTTTCTTTTAATCGTGGACGTATGTATTCCTCCGCATAACGCGGAGGCCTCATTGAAGCAAGGTCAAAGGTGGCTATGTCACGGTTGGTCAGTATTGTATTCCTCCGCATAACGCGGAGGCCTCATTGAAGCATCTTGGCGTTGAGCAGTGGGCGCACCAGCCGTTGTTGTATTCCTCCGCATAACGCGGAGGCCTCATTGAAGCCGCCAGCAATTCGACGATGCCGACACCCTGGCGAAAGGTATTCCTCCGCATAACGCGGAGGCCTCATTGAAGCTTCCGGATCGATTCCCAGCTTATACAACCGGCCGGCAGGTATTCCTCCGCATAACGCGGAGGCCTCATTGAAGCATCGCCGCGCCGATGCCGTAGTATTTCAACTGCGGGTTGGTATTCCTCCGCATAACGCGGTGGCCTAATTGATGCGACCAGTCACTATTCTCCGCATATTGCGCGGATAATAGGTGGGTCGTTCTCCGCAAGAAGGGGAAGGCGGTCCTGGCTGGTGGATTCCGTCCCAGAGCAAAATAATAATAACGGCTGATAAGAGTAGGTGTCGATCTGGGAGGATTGAATCAGATATCACAAAACTTTTTTATAAGGGATTATGGTCGGGGAGAGGGCGCCATATTTGCACGATTTGATTTCCCCAAAAGCACTCGGAAACCCGCATAAAATGGGGAAATATAGTACTGGTTTTCCCCAAAAGAAACGCTCTAAGTCATTGATGAAAAAGAAAAACCGGGACCCCTCATAACCCGAAGGTCAGAGGTTCAAATCCTCTCCCCGCTACCAAACAACAAAAAGGCCGGTTTTTCCGGCTTTCTTTGTCTCTGGCGGTTGGGTTTCATTGTTATCTTGCACTGGAAGTGGGTTCGTTGACCCTGATGATCGGCCACTCGTTTGGCCAAAGAGTGTAAGTCTGGAAAACGGGGACTGTTGTTCTCGCTAGCCACGCGCCAGGCGGGACAAAGCCGCTTCGTGTATTCGCAATAATGCTTTCCCCAAGGTAAAATAGCTTTTGCATATCGCGACTGGAGGAGCCCCGTCGTCAATGGGCCGATACCTTTACCGAGTCGGCTTCCTGTTGCTACCGGATAAATGACTCGATTTTGCAGGGTGCTCTCGTCTTTAAACAGGCGTGTGTCGCCCCCAGATCAAGAAATTGTCCTGGTGAGGCTGCTTTCCGGTTAAAAACCAAGTAAAATACTCAACATATAACCTTACAAGATAAGGCGTTGAAATTTCATCACCAGGCCAGTATAAAACCTAGTAAATTACTCGGAAATAGTCCGGAGGTTATCGAGGATGACGGCGACACCCAATACAGTGGATGAACTCATTGATCGTGGTTACGAGCACGGTTTTATCACCGAGATCGAGTCCGACACCTTCCCGCCGGGTTTCAATGAAGACGTCATTCGTGCCCTGTCGGCCAAGAAGAACGAGCCCGAGTGGATGCTGGAGTGGCGCCTCAAGGCGTATCGGCACTGGCTGACCCTGGAGCAGCCCAGCTGGGCTCATCTGGACTATCCGCCGATCGACTATCAGTCTATCTCTTATTATTCCGCGCCGAAAAAAGCCGGCGACGGCCCCCAGAGTCTGGACGAGGTCGACCCGGAGCTGATCGAAACCTACAACAAGCTGGGGATTCCGCTGGAAGAGCAGATGGCTCTGGCCGGGGTCGCCGTCGATGCGGTATTCGACAGCGTCTCGGTGGCCACCACCTTCCGGGAGAAACTGTCCGAAGCCGGCGTGATCTTCTGCTCCATGTCTGAAGCCGTTCAGGACTATCCGGATCTGATCAAGCAGTACCTGGGTACTGTGGTGCCGCATACGGATAATTTCTTCGCCTGCATGAATGCGGCGGTCTTCTCCGACGGCACCTTTGTGTATATCCCGAAGGGCGTGCGTTGCCCGATGGAGCTGTCCACCTATTTCCGGATTAACGAGGCCAACACCGGCCAGTTCGAACGCACCCTCATCGTGGCCGAAGAAGCCAGCTATGTCAGTTACCTGGAAGGTTGCACCGCGCCGATGCGCGACGAGAACCAGCTGCATGCCGCCGTGGTCGAATTGGTTGCCATGGACGACGCCAGGATCAAATATTCGACCGTCCAGAACTGGTATCCCGGCAATGCCGAAGGCAAGGGCGGGATCTACAACTTTGTGACCAAGCGTGGCGATTGCCGCGGCGATCGTTCGCACATCTCCTGGACCCAGGTGGAAACCGGCTCGGCCATCACCTGGAAGTATCCCAGCTGCATTTTGCGCGGTGACGATTCCACCGGCGAGTTTTACTCGGTGGCCGTGGCCCGGGGTCGCCAGCAGGCTGACACCGGCACCAAGATGATTCACATGGGGCGCAATACCAAAAGCACCATCGTCTCCAAGGGCATCTCCGCCGGCCAGGGCCAGAATAGCTATCGCGGGCTGGTACGCATGACACCCAGGGCGGAGAACGCGCGCAACCACACTCAGTGTGATTCGCTGCTGATTGGCGATACCTGCGGGGCGCATACCTATCCGTATATCGAGGTGCGTAATCCCACCGCCAAGATGGAACACGAAGCGACCACCTCGAAAATCAGTGAAGACCAGTTGTTCTATTGTCGGCAGCGTGGCCTGTCTGAAGAAGACGCCGTGTCGATGATCGTCAACGGATTCTGCAAGGAAGTCTTCAATGAATTGCCCATGGAGTTTGCTGTCGAAGCACAGAAGCTCCTCAACGTCACCCTGGAAGGTGCCGTCGGTTAACCCAATCAAGTTTGGAGGATAACGACATGTTGTCAATTAAAAACCTGCACGTCAGTATCGAAGGCAAGCCGATACTTAACGGCCTCAACCTGGAAATCGGTACTGGCGAGGTCCATGCCATCATGGGCCCCAACGGCTCCGGAAAAAGTACCCTGTCTTACGTCCTTTCCGGGCGCGAAGGCTATGAAGTTACCGACGGGCAGATCCTGTACGAGGGTGAAGACCTGCTGGAACTGGAAACCGAGGAGCGGGCCCACAAGGGCGTGTTCCTCGCCATGCAATACCCGGTGGAATTACCCGGCGTGAATAACATGGTGTTTCTCAAAGAGTCGCTGAACGCGATTCGCCGCGCACGCGGTGAAGAAGAGCTGGACTCGGTCAAGTTCATGCAACTGGTCAAGGAAAAGGCCAAACTGGTCGAGCTGGACGAGAAACTGCTCAAGCGCAGCGTCAACGCCGGTTTCTCCGGTGGTGAGAAAAAACGTAACGAAATTCTGCAACTGGCCCTGCTGGAGCCAAAGCTGGCGCTGCTGGATGAAACCGACTCCGGACTGGATATCGATGCCTTGCGGATTGTTGCAGAAGGGGTCAATTCACTGCGAGGCCCGGAACGCTCCGTGGTGCTGGTCACGCATTATCAACGTCTGCTGGACTACATCCAGCCGGATTATGTGCATGTACTGTCCGAAGGTCGCATCGTACGGTCCGGCGGCAAGGAGCTGGCGCACGAACTCGAAGAGAAAGGCTACAGCTGGCTCAAAGAGGGAGCAGCCGCATGAGTGCAGGCAACGAACAGTCCCGTCAATGGTTTGAGAAACTGGCACAATCCGGTCAGGTTGAGCTGCCGAGCGAAAAGCTCGGCTGGCTCGACGATGCCCGGCAACAGGCGCGTCAGGCTATCAACACCCTGCCGGTGCCGTATCGCAAGCAGGAGGAGTGGCGCTATACCAGCATCGATGGCCTGCTGAAGCAGGAATTCCAGCCGGCCAATGACCCGTTTACCGCGCTGCAGTCGGTGGATCTGGAGGACTGGCTGCTGCCGGAGATGGATTGTTATCGGCTGGTCTTCGCCAACGGCCGTTGTGTTCCGCACCTTTCCCGGACCAGCGAATTACCCGAAGGTGTGCGCGTCGGCAGCCTGCGCGCGGCATTGACGACCGATCCGGATCTGCTGGCAACCTGGTTCGGTCAAACGGCCAATCACTCTCAACATCTGTTCACGGCTCTGAATACCGCCTTGATCAACGATGGCGTCTTTATTCATGTCGAATCCAATGTGAAGCTGGACAAGCCCATCGAGGTTCTGTATCTCAGTCTGGCGCTGGAAGATGCCGTGGTTGCCCATCCCCGTAATCTGGTGGTGATGGACGCCTGCAGCGAGGCGACCCTGATCGAGCGCTTTGTCAGCACCGGCCAGTCCGTTTATTTCAACAACAATCTGAGCGAGATCATTCTCAATGAATCCGCGTCCTTGACTCATCATCGGGTTCAGGACGAAAGCAGCCAGGCGTATCATCTGAGTAATCTGTTTCTCTCCCAACAGAAACGGAGCCGCTACCGTGGCACGGCAGTGGCACTGGGTGGTGCCTGGGCGCGGACCGAATACAAGGTTAAATTCCTTGATGAGGAAGCGGAATGCCGTCTCAACGGGCTGTATACAGTGGGTGAGAAACAATTGACCGATTTTCATCTGGATATCGATCATGCCAGGCCGCATTGTGCCAGTGAGGAGAATTTTCGCGGTCTTCTGTATGGCAAAGGCCGGGCCGTTTTCGATGGCCGTATTCTGGTCGACAAGAACGCCCAGAAGAGCGATGCCCATCTGCACAACGCCAATCTCATGCTGACCCGCACCGCCGAGGTGGATACCAAGCCCCAGCTGGAAATCTATGCGGATGACGTCAAGTGCAGTCACGGCACTACCGTTGGTCAGCTGGATCCGCAGCAGATCTACTACATGCGTTCACGCGGCATCGAGACCGCCACGGCACAGAAAATGCTGTGCCTCGGTTTTGCAGACGAAATTATCGATACCATTGAAATCGAGCCCCTGCGCCAGCATGTACAGGAAAGACTGCATGGAGCCCTGGAGCAGGTGGTAAATGAACAGTTGCAAGCTGAAGAGGTGGCATAATGAGCGCCAGACGAGTTTTGTTCCAGCCACAGGTCGAGACAAGCGGAGGTGGTCCCGTTGCAGACAGTGACGCCCCCCTGGAAGAGCGAATCGTCGAAGCACTGAAGACGATTTATGACCCGGAAATCCCGGTGAATATTTACGAGCTGGGGTTGATTTACGAACTGCATATCGATCAGGATAACAAGGTTTTTGTCACTATGACCCTGACTACGCCGGGTTGTCCGGTTGCCGGCTCCATGCCGGGGCAGGTGGAACAAACCGTCAAGAGTGTTGAAGGTGTCAACGATGCCGAAGTCGAGCTGGTCTGGGATCCACCGTGGACCATCGATCGCATGACTGAAGAAGCACGTTTAACATTGGGCTTGTTGTAAACAGGAGGTAATTTATGGCTGTTGCATTAACCGAAAGTGCCGCCAAACACGTTGAAGCCATGCTGGGCAAGCGCGGCAGTGGCGTCGGACTGCGTCTGGCTACCCGCAAATCGGGTTGCACCGGCTTTGCGTATGTCGTCGATTATGCCGACGAGGTCAGTGATGACGATGTCGTCTTCGAAAGTCACGGTGTAAAGGTTGTTGTGGACAAGCAGAGCCTGGGTAATATCGATGGGACAGAAGTGGACTACATGAAAACCAATGCCATTAACGAAGGTTTTGAATTTCGCAACCCGAATATCAAGGATATGTGTGGTTGCGGTGAATCCTTCAGCGTCTGAACCCACCGGCAGGAGCACGCATGACGTCGCTTGACGATATCGTCGATACCTTTGAATTACTGGGGGACTGGGATCAGCGTTATCAATACCTGACCGAGCTGGGTGAAAAATTGCCACCTCTGCCGGAAGAAGCCCGTATTGAGGACAATAAGGTCAAGGGCTGTATGAGCCAGGTCTGGGTCCACGCCTATCCCAGCCCGGACAATCCCGAACTGATTCGTTTCCATGGTGATTGCGATACCAGTATTATCAAGGGGGTATTGGCTCTGTTAATCCAACTTGTCGAGGATCGCAGGGCGGACGAGATCGAGGCGCTGGATGTGGACGAGTTTTTTGAAAAGCTCAAGCTCGATGAACACCTCTCGCCAAACCGTCATGTCGGTATCTATGCTATCGTCGACCTGATGAAACAGCAGGTTCGGGCACTCAAGGCCAGTCAGCAGGTCTCCGCCTGATTGAAGTTCCCAGGTACGTCAAAGCCTACCACCGAACACACCGAGAGCACTGAACACACTGAAATGGGTAGTTGAGTTCTTCGGTGACTTCGGTGTTTTCCGTGTCTTCAGTGGTTTCTCCACAGCCTGGACTCACCCTACAACAAAAAAGCCGGGCAGTGCCCGGCTTTTTTCATGGTCGCAGTCGGCTGATTTATTCGTGCTCGTGACCGCCCGGACCGTGGACGTGGCCGTGGTCCAGCTCTTCCTGGGTGGGTTCACGGACTTCGGTGATGGTCACGTCGAAGTGCAGGGCCTGGCCCGCCAGCGGGTGGTTGCCATCGATGACCACACCGTCATCCTTGATGTCCATCACGGTAATGGTCAGCGGCTGGCCTTCCGGGGTCATGGCCTGATACTGCGCACCAACCTGGACTTCAGTGCCTTCGAACATGTCATTCGGGACGGTCTGGATCATGCTGTCATCGCGCTGACCATAGGCGTCATCCGGCTGCACACTGACGTTGAGTGAATCACCTTCACTCTTGCCCACCAGGGCGTTTTCCAGGCCGGGAATAATATTACCAGCGCCATGCAGATAGGCCAGGCCGGGGCCGCCCTGAGAGGAATCCAGCACGTTGCCGGTGTCATCTTTGAGGGTATAGTCGATTGTGACGACCTTGTTTTCGGAGATTTGCATAGGTATTCCTTGGAAATTCTGTTGATTTTTGGAGGTACTGTCGTTCAAACACCAATACGGTCAGGGAGCCTGCGAAGTGGGAATGAAAGAAGCCCGATTGCGTTAATAATGCGCGATCCTAGCACAGACTGAAACGGATTTCAGGGGGGGGGCGGTAGCTTCCCGGTCTGGCAAAACGTCTCTGCCGGAGCCGAGCCCGGGGGCTTGTGGGGCCCTGGGACCCTCCCGAACAGGGCGCAGAACGGTGCTCAGCACTCTGTTCCCCCGACGGTACGGATAGGGTGCCTGCGCGCAAATCGTGTTATAAAGCGTCCTCGGTTCCCGGTCGGATCCCGGTCCTGAAATTTACCCAGCCAGAGATGAGTGTATGCAAATTAAAACGGTGAATACCCGAGCCTATCAGGATCAGGCCCCCGGCACCTCGGGCTTGCGCAAGCGGGTGACGCATTTTCAACAAGCCCATTATCTGGAGAACTTTACCCAGTCGATTTTTGACAGCCTGGCACCGGATCAGCGCCGCAGCCTGCTGATCGGCGGTGACGGCCGCTATTACAATGATACGGCGATTCAGACCATCTTGCGCATGGCGCTGGGTAACGGTTTTCGCCGGATAGTGGTGGGGCGGCACGGCTATTTGTCCACGCCGGCGGCGTCACTGCTGATCCGCAAGTATCAGCTCGATGGCGGTATTATCCTCTCCGCCAGCCACAATCCGGGTGGGCCGCAGGGCGATTTCGGTATCAAGTTCAATACCCGTAACGGGGGGCCGGCGCCGGAGAATATTACCAACCGGATTTACCAGCTGGCTTCCACTCTGGAGCAATACCATATTGCCGAGCTGGATGCCGTGCCACTCCACGAGTGCACAACCTATCAGTTTGGCGACAGTTGCATCGAAATTATCGACTCGGTCGGTGATTACAGCGACCTGATGGAGCAACTGTTTGATTTTGAACTTATCCGCCAGCAGTTTGCCGCCGGAGAATTGCATATCGCCTATGATGCCATGCATGCCATTACCGGTCCCTATGCCCGCGAGATTTTTCAACAGCGCCTGGGCGCCCCGCAAAGCAGCCTGTTAAACGCCGATCCTCTGCCCGATTTTGGTGGCGCACATCCGGATCCCAATCTGGTCCATGCCGATCAGCTGCTGGCTATCATGAACCGGGATTCAGGCGCCCCGGAGCTGGGTGCGGCCTCGGACGGAGACGGTGATCGGAACATGATTCTGGGTCGTCAATTTTTTGTCACGCCCAGTGACAGCCTCGCGGTGATGGTGGCCAACGCGCATCGGATCCCCGGCTATCGCGACGGCATCCTCGGTGTGGCCCGCTCCATGCCGACCAGCCGGGCGGTTGATCGGGTTGCCGAACGGCTGGGTGTGACCTGTTACGAGACGCCCACCGGCTGGAAGTTTTTCGGCAACCTGCTGGATGACGGACGGATTACCTTTTGCGGGGAGGAGAGCTTCGGCACCGGGTCCGGGCATATTCGCGAAAAGGACGGGCTCTGGGCCGTTCTGTTCTGGCTGAATCTGCTGGCGGTTCGCAAGCAATCGGTGGCGGCGATCGTCGCCTCACACTGGCAAGAGTATGGCCGGGACTATTATACCCGGCACGATTATGAAAATATCGACAGTGCTATTGCCGAACAGCTGGTCAGCGAGCTGCGTGGACGGCTGATGGAGTTGCCCGGACAGCGGATTGCCGATTTTGTCATCACCCGGGCGGACGATTTCTGCTATAAGGACCCGGTGGACGGTAGCCTCAGTGAGCACCAGGGCATCCGCCTGTTCTTCGGTGAGCAGGCGCGGATTGTGGTGCGTTTGTCGGGCACCGGTACCGAAGGGGCGACCTTGCGGCTCTATTTCGAGCAGTATGAGCCACCGACCGGCCAACTGGGTCTGTTCACGGAAGAATTTCTGCAACCTTTGGTGGAGGCAGGAGAAAGCCTGCTGCCGGTCTGCCGAAAAACCGGCCGCAGCGGACCGAATGTGATTACCTGATGTTCTATACTTGTTGGAAAATTCACCTTTACGATAAAAGGTAAGGAACCCCTTTATGAGCGAGACACTATTCCAGCTGGAAGTCCGACCCAATATGCCGGAGAAACTCCGCGGGCTGCAGGATCTGGCCAATGATCTGCTGTATAGCTGGGATCGCGACGTGCGCGGACTGTTTTATCGCCTGGATGATGAACTCTGGGAAACCTGCAATCATAATCCCAAGGTATTTTTGCGCCGCATCGCCCAGAACAAGTTGGATGAGGCCATCAAGGATCATCTGTTCATGGAAGAGTACTCAAGGGTGATGTCGTCCTTTCGAACCTACCATGAAAAAGGTGTCAGCCCGGAAATAACCGCGCACCTGGATTCGGAAAAGGATCGGGTTGCCTATTTTTGTGCCGAGTTCGGTTTGCATGAGAGTTTTCCGATTTACTCCGGAGGGCTGGGGATTCTTGCCGGTGATCACTGCAAGGCCGCCAGTGATCTGGGGGTGCCGTTTGTTGGCGTCGGGCTGCTGTACCGGCAAGGCTACTTTACCCAGTTTATTGATGGCAGTGGCAGCCAATTGGCGCAGTATACGCCAACCAATTTTGACGAACTGGTCGTTCAGCCGGCCTGTGACAGTGATGGGAACGAGTTTTGCGTCCAGGTGGAGATAGAGTTACGTAGAGTCAAACTCAAGGTATGGGTGGCATCTGCCGGTCATATCCAGTTGTATCTGCTCGACAGCGATCTGGAAGTGAATAGCGCCGAAGATCGCAGTATCACCTTCCAACTGTATGGCGGCGACAGTACGACACGTATTCAGCAGGAAATCGTGCTCGGCATCGGCGGGGTGCGTGCCCTGCGGGCGATGGGTATTGAGCCGACAATCTGGCATATCAACGAGGGACATGCTGCATTTCAGATACCAGAGCGGTGTCGGGAATATATTGATAAAGGCATGGACTTCAACAGCGCGCTGGAACTGGTTGCGGCCGGGACGGTTTTTACGACTCACACACCGGTATCGGCAGGGCATGATATGTTTGACGCTGATCAGATGACCCGTTATTTCAGGAATTACGTGAAATCGTTGAATATCGAACCGGCAACATTTCTCGCTTTGGGTGATTCACCCAATAATAACGGCAGCTTCAATATGACCGCACTGGCACTGCGTGGGTCACGTTATCATAACGGTGTCAGCCGGATTCACGGTGGCGTGGCCTCAAATATGGAAGGGTATGTCTGGCCACAGATACCGGCCAATGAAAATCCGATTTCCTATGTGACAAACGGTGTGCATGTGCCCACCTTTCTGGCCCGGGAATGGGTCAATCTGTTTGACATGCGCTTTCGTGAATGGCGCAGTGAACTGAATAAACCGGAATATTGGGAATGTATCGATTCCATTCCTGACCATCGGTACTGGAGTCTGCGCCAGGAGCTGAAAGCACAGATGCTGGAGGATGTTAACAAGCGTACGCGTCGGCGCTTCCAGCGCGCCGGCTTCAGCGAAGCACAGCTGAAACGCCTGACAAGCTATACCAGTGAGCCGGAACAAAATGTCCTGGTGCTGGGGTTTGCCCGTCGTTTTGCGACCTACAAGCGCGCTGCCCTGTTATTTTCCGATATACAGCGTTTGGCACGACTGCTGAACAATCCAAAGCGTCCGGTGATGATTGTGTTTGCCGGCAAGGCCCATCCCCGGGACAATCCCGGCCAGGAGCTGATCCGCACCATACATGAATACTCCCTGCGTCCCGAGTTTATCGGCAAGATCATTATGCTCGAGGGTTATGATATGGCGCTGGCCCGCAAGCTGGTTACCGGTGTCGATGTCTGGCTCAATACGCCGGAGTATCCCCTCGAAGCCAGTGGAACCTCAGGGCAAAAGGCCGCGATCAATGGCGTAATAAACCTGAGTGTGCTGGACGGCTGGTGGGGCGAAGGTTTCGATGGCGAGAACGGCTGGGCGATTCATCCCCATGCCAGTAATGCCGATGACACTTTGCGCGATCAGGAAGAATCTGCGGATCTGCTGGATATTCTGGAAAACGAGGTTATTCCCTTATATTACGACTATGGAAGTCAGGGTTACTCGTCGGGCTGGGTGAGGCTGTCGAAGGCCTCCATGAAAAGCTGCCTGCCGCGCTTTAATGCACAGCGAATGGTGGTGGATTATGTGAAAAACTTTTACGCTCCAGCGCGTTATCAATATTCACGTTTATCCGATGATAATTGCGCCCCGGCACGGAAACTGTCTGAATGGAAGGCAAAAATTCGCGAGAGTTGGAAAGGCATCAGTATTCGTCGAGTTGACGAAGTGCGTCAACAAATACACGACGGCGAGTCTTTACCGATTATCGTCCATGCCAGACTCAACGGACTGGTTGCCGAGGATGTTGTTGTCGAGTGTATTGTGGGAAACAGGGATGACGACGGAAAGTTTGTTTCCTCCGAGCAACATCAGTTCAGGCATACTGGCTTGCAGGATGATGAGCATGTTTTCGAGCTGAATCTAAAACCGAATAATCCCGGCCTGAATCACTATAAGCTTCGAATCTATCCCTGGCACGAACTGTTAAGCCATTCTTTTGAAATGGGGTATATGCTCTGGATCTGAGAGTATTAACGCAGAGACGAAAGGATATAATTTTGAATGTTGAATTTTAAATTTTGAGTTTCAGAACAGGGTTTCATTCAAAATCCAACATTTAAAATTAAAAATTATTACTTTCTTTTCGCCTCTGCGTCATTCTCTTCTTTGCAGGTCACAGTCGCCCATACAAATGTAATAGGTGGCGGAGTTTTTGGGTGAGATCGACGGGTAGTTGTTCCCAGTCGAAGCGCCATTGCCAGTTGCCTTCCAGTGTGCCGGGGGTGTTCATGCGATGTTCACTGCCCAGCCCCAGGAGATCCTGCATTGGAACGATCGCCAGGCAACTGACCGAGGCCAGTGCGCTGCGGATTAATGGCCAGGGCATCGTTGTATCGTCACTCAGTCCCAGATACTCCCGGACATGACGGCGGCTCTGTTCATTCAGCTGTCGATACCAGGAGAGGGTGGTGTCATTGTCGTGGGTTCCGGTATAGACCAATGATTCGAATTCGTGCTGGTGGGGCAGGTAGTGGTTGTTGGGGTCGCCATCAAAGGCAAATTGCAGAATTTTCATGCCGGGCAGGCCGAACTTCTTACGCAGCGCATGGACCTCCTCGGTGATCATCCCCAGATCCTCGGCAACCAGCGGGAGCTCGGGGAAGCTCTCGTGCAGTGTCTCCAACAGTGCGTCCCCGGGGGCTTCGACCCAGTGCCCTTCCATGGCGGTTGTTGCACCGGCAGGGACAGCCCAGAACGCGCGTAAAGCCCGAAAATGATCTATGCGTACGATATCGAATAGCGCCAACTGGGTCTGCAGGCGCTGCCGCCACCAGAGGAAGTTATCCTGTTGCATGACAGCCCAGCGATAAAGCGGGTTCCCCCAGAGTTGCCCGGTTTCTGAAAAATAATCGGGTGGTACACCGGCGACCTGTTGCGGATGACCCGCGGAGTCCAGGGTAAACAGCTCCCGCTGCGCCCAGACATCGGCGCTGTCGAGGGAGACATAAATCGGTATATCGCCCAGTAGTTTTACATCATGCTCGTTGGCGTACTGTTTCAGATCGCGCCACTGTTGAGAGACGATAAACTGGCAAAAGCACTGGAACTCGACTCTTTCTGCCAGCTCGCTCCGGCTACGCTGTAGGGCGGAAGTCTCGCGGTCTCGCAAGGGAGGCGGCCATTCGGTCCAGGCGCGATGCTGTTGTGATTCACGAATGGCCATGAACAGGCTGTAATCATTCAGCCAGTGGGCCTGCTGGGCAACAAACGCTTCATAGGCCGCAAACAGCTCGCGTGGTCTTTGCCTGTTGAACCGCTTCCAGGCCTGTTCGAGTTGCTGGCGGTGTTGCACGAAGTCCGTGACCTGCGCCGGGTTGTCCAGCAGCTTGCGGTCCTGCAACCAGTCAAGACTGATCAGCTCGGGATTACCGGCATGTGCCGAGAGTGCCAGATAGGGGGAACCGTCAGCATGGGTAGGGCCCAGTGGCAGCATTTGCCAGATAGTGATACCAGCCTGCTGCAGAAAATCGATAAAGCGATAGGCGTCATGACAGATCTGACCGCGGGGTAACGGACCGGGCAGTGATGTCGGATGCAGCAGAACACCGCCCCGACGTTGTCGGTACAACGGATGCACTCAGTTTTCTTCCTGGCCGCGTCGCATGGTGCCACCGGCGGCGGGCTGGCCACCGCCAAGGGAGATCGGCTCGCCCAGACTCTCCGGGGGTTCCAGACCCAGCAAGTTGTACAGATTGGATAGCTGGATACGATACAGGTGATCAAAGTCGCGTACCGACTCGGCCGGATTGTAATCGCCGAACCACCAGAACCAGTCAGAGCCTTCACAAATTGCCAGCTGAATCGCAATCTGCTCCCGGATCTCAGGCGTGAACTCCCGGGCAGCCAATTGCTGATCGCAGGCCTGCTTGGCGTCTACCAGCAGTTCCCAGGCGCGGTTTTTTCCGGCTTCGCCAATCCAGGTGGAAAAGGTGCCATAGACCCAGCTGCCGGCGACCACGCGATCCAGGGGTGTGACCTCGGGTTGATCCGTCAGATAGGCGCTGTAGGTGGTCAGATGTATAGCCGGGTTTTCAGCCAGGCCGGCATACAGGGCATCCAGAAAATAATAGCCATTTTCCGGATAGAACTCCCAGGCGTTTTCCCCGTCCAGAATGATCGAGACGATCGGATTGGCGTGTTGCTGACAAGCCCCGGCGATATTTTCCAGGTGGTGAATCAGGTTGGCTACCGCATCGTCGGCATGCCAGGTAGCGTAATCAAATCCGATCAGATCGGACAGGCCGTCATCGCGGAAGAAACAACAGGTCGAGGTGTCGTTATAGCGGTAACCGGTATGCAGGCATTGTGTGTCAATCCGTGTTTCGGATGACTGGAGACTGTTATGCAGGACTGTATCGCCACTGGCCAGCCAGGCAAACCCCTTATCACTGAGAGTGTGAATGGTCGCCTCACTGATACTGCCTTCTGACGGCCAGCAGCCGGCAGGTCGAAAACCGAAGTGTTGCTCGAATACCGCCAACCCCTTCTCTATGTGCCAGTCAACCCGCTCCTTGCCACCGGGATACTGTTCCACTGTCGGGAGTTCAACATCCGGCAGTGCCTCGCGGGCGGAATGGATATCCAGAAGCAGGGGGACAATCGGGTGGGCGTAGGGGGTCATCGACAGTTCTACCTGGCCTTGCTCGGCGAGCCGGCGATAACGTCCGATCACATCCCGGCAGAGATCGCCGATAATTCGCAACAGAGTGCGACGGTCATGCTGGTTGAAACTGGTGCCCTTGTCGATCAGGGTCTGTACCTGCGGGTTATTGCGGCGCACGGTCTCGCCCAGCCAGGCGATGTGAAACCAGGTGAGAATATCCGTCAAAAAATAATCATGGAGATAAAGAATGGCATCGGGGTGCTCATCCAGCCAGCTGGCGAACTCCGCCAGGCGTCGATAGTTGGGATAACGATTGATCAGCCGGGTTTCATTGGCTCGCAAACACTGTTTGATCAGCGATAGACGCTGTTCCCGGTCGCTGGGCATGATCGGCTGGGCGAGCGCATCGAGCAACGGATCCCGGATTTGTGTTCCATGCAGGAAAAAATTCTCTATCTGTTCGGCATAGTCGTCGATCTGCTCCAGCAAGGTTGGAGTGAAGTTGACCACCGCCCGTGCTGCCGGGTTGACTTCCAGGTGTGCCGCCATATCGACATAATCCTTGATGGTATGCAGATAGGTCCAGGGAAGGTGGTAGTGACCGGTGCGCAGATCACGATATTCAGGCTGATGCATATGCCAGTAGATGACAACATTGATGGGCTTAGCGGACATGATGAATCTGTTGTCCCAGCATCTCCGGCGTGACCAGTACCACGCCCTTTCGGGTAATATAATAGTGTTTGGCGTCTTCCTCTGGGTTGACTCCGATCTGGGTGTTATCGGGAATGACACAGCCCTTTTCGATGATCGCGTGATGAATCTTGCAATGCTGGCCGATCTCAACCTCGGGGAGAATCAGTGAGTCCTCGATCAGGGAGTAGGACTCCACTCGCACGCTGGAGAATAACAGCGAGTGGCGTACGGTCGACCCGGAGATAATACAGCCACCCGAAACCATCGAGTCGATGGCCTCACCGCGGCGCCCGTCCTCATCGAATATGAATTTGGCGGGAGGTAGCTGTTCCTGATAGGTCCAGATGGGCCAATCCAGATCATACAGATTGAGTTCCGGGGTAATGCCAATCAGTTCCATATTGGCCTCCCAGAAGGCGTCCACTGTTCCGACATCCCGCCAATAGCCCTTGTTGCCACTGACCGGATCGCGAAAGGCATAGGCTGAGGCCCGGTAGTTGTCAATCAGGCCGGGAATTACATCCTTGCCAAAGTCGTGACTGGACTGGACATCGTCGGCATCTTCCAGCAGGCGCTCGATCAGAAAGTCCTTGTTAAAGACATAGATGCCCATGGAGCAGAGCGATTTGCTCGGGTCGTCGGGCAGGGCGGGGGGATGTTCCGGTTTTTCCAGAAAGTGGTGGATACGATGCTCCTTATCGATATCCATGACCCCGAAGCTGGAGGCATCCTCGATCGGAACCTCAAGGCAGCCGACGGTAATATCGGCCTGCTGTTCCACATGAAAGGCGAGCATCGCGCCGTAGTCCATCTTGTAGATATGGTCGCCGGCCAGAACGAGGACATATTCAGGGTCATGATTGCGGATGATGTCGATATTCTGGTAGATGGCATCGGCGGTGCCGGCGTACCAGGAGGTCTCGATGCGTTGCTGGGCGGGCAGCAGTTCGACGAACTCGCCAAACTCGCCACGCAGCATCCCCCAGCCCTGCTGGATATGGACAATCAGTGAATGGGCCTTGTACTGGGTCAGAACCCCGATACGGCGGATACCGGAATTGATACAATTGGAAAGCGGGAAATCGATAATCCGGAACTTGCCCCCGAAAGGGACTGACGGTTTGGCGCGCCACAGGGTCAATTGCTTGAGCCGACTGCCGCGCCCTCCGGCCATAATCAACGCCAGGGTGTCACGGGTGAGACGACTGACAAAACGGGGTGAACGGCCTTGACGCATAACAGCTTCCTTATTCGATGATTGACCCCCTAAACCGGTTTTCCCGGTCCAGCAGCGCGCCTCCGGTTGCCTGCCGATATTCCTCACAGCAATTCATGCGCCAGCTGGAAGCCAACCGAGACGATCGACCAGCGCATCCGGGCTGAGGTGCTGTATTGCCATGCGCACGGCATCACCATAGCGGCATACAATTCAAGCATAATCGCCATTGCGCGGCTTGAAAAGCAGATTATCCGGCTTTTTGCCTGTTAACCCGGGTGGAGGCCGAAAAGGCATATTCAAGTGAGTCAAAATTGACAGAAATATGACGGTATCCGCCCGGCGATGATCCGGATTTCGTTTCGCCACCGAATCACCTATGCTTTAATGGAAACGTGGCTGTGCCAATGCAGCAGGCAATTCCGGGCATTGAATGATATCAAATACATCGAATACGGGTATGCGAGCCGATAAGCAGTCAGGCGTCACTGCCGATCTGCAGCGCCTGTTGCAGGCCCGTCATCACGATCCCTTTGCTGTACTGGGACGCCATGAACAGGGCGGAGAGACGTTTATTCGTGTTCTGCTGCCGCATACCCGGGAGCTCAGACTGGATGATAATGACGCGCTTTTTCAACGGGTGGGTAACAGTGATATTTTTGAGTGGCGGGGCGATGCCACCCAGGTGCCCCGTTATTACCGCCTGCGACAGATCGACAGCGACGGCATTACTCGCCTGATTCATGATCCTTATGCTTTTGGTCAATTATTGTCCGATTATGATCTCAATCTGTTTTCAGCAGGTAAACACCTGCATGCCTATCGTATCCTGGGGGCCCATGCCTGCAATATCGACGGCATCGACGGCATCCGTTTTGCTACCTGGGCGCCCAATGCCGAACGGGTCAGCGTCATTGGCAGCTTCAACCGCTGGGACGGCCGCTGTCATCCAATGCGCTCGCGAAACAGCAGCGGGGTATGGGAGCTGTTTATTCCCGGGCTGTCGGTCGGCGAGCTGTACAAATACGAAATTCGCAATCGCGACAGCGGCGAGGTAAAGCAGAAGTTCGATCCCTACGCGCAACAAGCGGAACTGCGGCCAAGTACCGCTTCAGTCGTATTCCAGAGCCAGTATCGCTGGCAGGACGACACATGGCTGGCGCAACGTCAGGCCCATGACTGGTTGCACCGGCCGATGAGCATCTATGAGATTCATCTCGGGTCCTGGCAGCGTAATGAACAGGGCGGTTATCTGGATTATCGGGAGCTGGCACACCGGATCGTCGATTATGTCAGCGAGCTGGGTTTTACCCACATTGAACTGTTGCCGATTACCGAGCATCCCTTCGATGACTCCTGGGGTTATCAGACTACCGGCTATTTTGCGCCCACCGTCCGTTTTGGTCGTCCTGATGAGTTTCGCTATTTTGTCGATTACTGTCACCAACACGGTATCGGGGTGTTGCTCGACTGGGTACCGGCTCACTTTCCGCGTGATGCCTTTGCCCTGGCACAGTATGACGGCAGCGCCCTGTACGAACACGAAGATCCGCGACGTGGCGCGCATCCGGATTGGGGGACACTGATTTACAATTACGGGCGCAACGAGGTGCGTAATTTTCTGATCAGCAGCGCCGTTTTCTGGCTACAGGAGTATCATCTCGACGGGCTACGGGTCGATGCTGTGGCTTCGATGCTGTATCTCGATTATTCCAAGGACAAGCAGGAGGAGTGGTTGCCCAATATCCACGGCGGTAACGAAAACCTCGAGGCCCTGGAGTTTTTGCGTGAAATGAATACCGTGACCCATCGGGAAGTCCCCGGTACCTTGATCATGGCCGAGGAGTCGACGTCCTGGCCGCAGGTGACCCGACCCGTGGAGCTGGGCGGGCTGGGTTTTTCCATGAAATGGAATATGGGCTGGATGCATGACGTGTTGGAATACTTCGCCCAGGACCCGATCCATCGCCGCTATCATCACGACAAGTTGACCTTTGGTCTGCTCTATCTGTTTACTGAGAACTTTATTCTGCCTTTTTCCCACGACGAAGTCGTGCATGGAAAGTCGTCATTGCTATACAAAATGCCCGGTGACGAATGGCAGAAATTCGCCAATCTGAGATTGTTATATACCTTTATGTACGCCTATCCGGGAAAGAAATTGCTGTTTATGGGTTGTGAGTTCGGTCAGGGTCCCGAATGGAATGCCAAAGAACAGTTGCAATGGTATGTGCTCGAATACCCGGTACATCACGGGTTGCAAAAACTGGTTGGCGATCTCAATAGCCTGTATCGGCGTGAACCGGCATTGCACGTTTACGATTTTGATTATCAGGGATTTGACTGGATCGACTGCCACGATTCGGAGCAATCAATTATCAGTTTTATTCGTAAAAGTGACGATCGTTTTGTGATCGTGCTGTTGAATTTTACCCCGATACCACGCGAGGGCTACCGCATTGGCGTGCCGCAGGCGGGGCGTTATCGTGAAATTCATAACTCCGATTCACAATTTTACGCTGGCAGTAATGTCGGCAATCTGGGTGAGTTGCATACCACCGGCGTGAGCTGGATGGGGAGGCCAGATTCACTATCACTGACCCTGCCGCCGCTGGCCGGGATTATACTTGAATATATCGCTGACTAATGGTCTCAAGGCGCATTCTGTATTGCAGCAGTGAGGCTTACCCGCTGATCAAAACCGGTGGTCTGGGCGATGTGGCCGGCAGTCTGCCGCGCGCTTTGCAACAACTGGGGCACGATGTGCGTCTGTTGTTACCGGCTTATCGTGACCTGTTGCAGAATCTTTCTCATCGACCACGTCACCTGATTGAATTGACGATTGATAACTATCCGGTGGTGCTATGGCAGACAACCTTGCCCGGCAGTCGGGTTGTTACCTGGTTGGTGGATTGCCCGCCGCTGTTCGATCGTCCCGGTAATCCATATCATGATGCCGATGGCGAACCCTGGCCTGATAATGCGCAGCGGTTTGCACTGTTTGATCAAGTAGCAGCTCGCCTGGCTGTCGGTCAACCCGGTCTCGACTGGCAGCCGGATATTATCCACGGCAATGACTGGCAATGCGGTTTGATTCCGGTCTATCTTGAATCGCAGCCCGACCGACCCGGCAGCGTGTTTACCATACACAATCTGGCTTATCAGGGTATTTTCGATCGTCCAGCTTTTGAAGAACTCGGCCTGCCCGAGTCCCTGTGGCACTTCAGCCGTCTCGAATATTACGGCCGCTTTTCCTTCATCAAAGGTGGACTGGTGTATGCCGATCGGGTTACCACCGTCAGTCCGACCTATGCCCGGGAGATCCAGACTGCAACATTCGGTCATGGTATGGAAGGCGTTCTGGCACACAGGTCCGATCGGCTCAGTGGTATACTCAACGGAATTGATACCCGTACCTGGAACCCGGGTACCGATCGCTTTATTGTCAAGCGCTACAACCGGCGGCATCTGGCAGACAAACAGGCCAATAAGGCAGCCCTGCAAGCGCACTTTGGGCTGCCGCAAACCGACGAGTCCATGTTGATAGGTATGGTTTCCCGCCTGGTGGAACAGAAGGGGATTGATCTTGTCCTCGACAGCCTGCCACGGTTATTCAGCCTTCCTGTGCAACTGGTGATACTCGGCAGTGGCGACAAACGATATGAACGGGTACTACAACAGGCGATAGAGCAATATCCCCGAAAGTTAGCAGTAACGATTGGCTATGACGAGAAACTGGCTCACCGCATCGAAGCGGGTGCCGATCTGTTTTTAATGCCCTCGCGCTTTGAGCCCTGCGGGCTCAACCAGATGTACAGTCAACGTTATGGCACCCTGCCGTTAGTCACCGCTGTCGGCGGGTTGGTGGATACCGTTATTGATGCCGCGGGTGAGGCGCTGCAACGGGGTGAGGCCAGCGGATTTGTCATGCGGGAGGTCAGCACAGCGGCACTGCAGGCAAGCCTGCAGCGGGCTGTACGGCGCTATCAGACCCCGCTGAGCTGGCGACAGCTGCAACAGTTTGCCATGCAACGGGATTTTTCCTGGGAACGCAGTGCGTCGGCCTACACCGAATTGTACGAACAGGCTCTACGGGATAGTCGTACGCCCTGATTTTGCGGGCTTTTTAATTCAGACGTTTCTTCGCTGCGGCAAAACAGTCCTCTCGCCACAGGCAGCTCTGCTGGTCGCAGATCCCGTTGACGGCGGTGGCAAAGCAGTTGAAGTTGCCTTCCGCCGACTGGATCTGCCGTACCAGCTCAACCTTGCTCTGGCGCGAGGTCTTCAGACCGTGCTGTTTGGCGATTTGCCGGATATCCTGTATTTGCATAGCTTATCTCCTGAGCGACCCGTTATGGACAAGTCTGGATCCGGGTTATGCCATCCATGTGGCAAACCCGGTAAGGGAAGGCAAAGTATAGACCCGATTTGCGGATTCCGGAAAAAGAAAAGGCACAGCCCGGGGAAGACTGCGCCAAAGGCGGAGTTGAATCCGCATCGAGGTTTCCACCATCAGGCGGGAGGAGATAACACGTTATCAGCGGCAACCGGCTCCGTGGCCGCTGGCGGGACGGATTGGCTAACGCCGTAAGGCTCATGGTCTTCGTCGGACTTCAAAAATAACTCAACGAACGTGGCGTAATTAAACTGACTGTTCATGACGGCTCACCTCCAGGGTTTGATTGAGTCTTGTGAACACGCGCTACAACAAACCTCTTTCAACAATCATGCCAGCCGAATGACCGTAGTGCTTCATTGAGGCAAGTCACTGTATTTAAATGAAATACATTATTGCTCCGGGTTTGATTTATTTGAATTGACTCGCCCGGTGTTAGGTTTTCGCACCCGCCTGGAACGTTCCGGACTTTCCTGCACGCTAATGGTGCGAAGAACAAAAACCGCTCTATCTATGCGGTAATCATGTCAAAATTGGCCGCGACACGCGGCGCTTTTTCAATCTTTTTATCTGTCGCTGTATGGTGAAAAAGACCATTTGGCTGCTACCCAGGCGAGTCAGTGAGTAGGAGGCGCACTCCACGACTCCCGCTGATCGTGAAGTTGGTGACGCACTGCGCGATCAGCGCTGCCTGGCGCGATCGATGGGTGTGATTGGGAACAGGGAGGCGGAACAGTGCCGTTGCCGGGTGACTGGCGGGTTATCCGACAACGGCGACTACAGCAAGCGCGGCTGATCGGCGCCGCACAGGAGGCGGGTTGCTGCCACGGCGGCGTGTTTACCGAGCAACTACATAGGTTTTTTCTGAGTGGAATTTCGGTCAGTGCCTGTCGAAAACGATTAAAATGTTCTAATCTTTCAGCCTGGTAATATTTTCCCTGGCGCTCTATCTCAACCGCAATGGCCATTATTATCTGGCCTTGTGGTTGACCTACATCGAGGTGATTTTGAAGTTATTCTGTCCGCTGTTCCTGTCGGGTTGATGATTGTGCTTTATACCGACCCGCTTGGAATGTTCCCGGTATATCATTTGGATTTTCGTGCTATTCACCTGTTGCATATCGGTAATCTAATTGCCACCGTGGCGCTGGTGGCCTATCTGGCGCATTATTACTCCAAGGGGGTCAATGACTCGGAAAGGCAGCTCCAGAAGCTGACCGAAGCGTATAAAGAGCTTGCTACGTATGATTCACTAACAAGATTACTTAATCGTCATGCGATGATGCAGGCGATAGAAGATGAGGTCAGTCGTTTCCGTCGGTTCAAAAAGCCCTTTGTTCTGGCGCTGGGTGATATCGATGATTTCAAGAATATTGATGACCGTTTTGGCCATCATACCGGCGATGTGTTGTTAAAGGAGTTTGCGTTATGCATGCAGCAACGATTACTTTCGGCGCGTGCCAGTACAGTGATGCGCAGGGTGTCGAGAAAACCATTCAATTTTCCGACAAGGCGATGTACCAGGGCAAGCGTGGCGGCAAAAACCGGGTGGTATTGGCAAGGGGCGAACAGGAGTAACTGTCAACCGTCTTGTTAGCCGGCTCCTGCCACATATATGACAAGATAGCCTGTATATCCCCCAAATGCCGTTAGCAGCAGCCCTCCTTCCAGCCGGTTAATGCGACCGCCACCGTGTAGACGATATCCGAATAGAAACAGCGATAGAGTCAACACTCCCATGACCAGTATGTCACGTGTCAGAACCTCGCCCGGGATCGCCATCGGTTGAATCATCCCCGCTATGCCGACTACCGCCAGAGTATTGAACAGGTTAGAGCCGAGTACATTGCCCAGCGCAAGGTCATGCTCGCCTTTGCGCACCGCGGCAAGGGATGAGGCCAGTTCCGGCAGAGAGGTTCCCACTGCGACAACCGTCAGACCGATGATCAGATCGCTAACACCAAATCCCCGGGCGATCTCCACGGCTCCCCATACCAGTCCCCGGGAGCTGACAATCAACAGCACCAGACCGATAAAAAGCCAGATTAGTGCCCGCTTAAGCGGCAAAGGATGAGAAGCCAGTTCGGCCTCCATTTCATTTGCAAGGGGGTCACTACGCGCTCGCAGTCCTTGGTAAATGGACCAGCCCATCAGGCCGCCGAATACCAGTAGCAATATTCCCGCATCCAGTCGACTCAGCCTGCCATCCCACAACTGCCAGGCGGCCAGCGCGGTAACCAGAGTGAGAATCGGCAGTTCCTTGCGTAAAACTTGAGAGTGCACCGCAATTGGACTGAGAAGAGCCGTCAGTCCCAGGATCAGGGCGATGTTGGTGATATTGGAGCCGTAGGCGTTGCCCAGTGCCAGCCCCGGAGTGCCCTGCCAGGCAGCCAGGGCCGAGACTACCATCTCCGGTGCGGAGGTCCCAAAGCCGATAATGACCATACCGATCAGTAACGGCGGCATGCCAAGGTAGCGGGCCGCCGCGGCCGAGCCTTCCACGAATCGGTCCGCGCTCCAGATTAATAACGCGAGACTGATGACGATGACCAGCAGGGCCAGGCTCATTGCACGCTCCTGTTTGAATTTTGGCAACTTTCGCAAAAAACATCGAACAATGTCTGTGGCATGAATTGCCTGGCGTTGCCGGGCGCCAGGTCAGGTTGCTGCAGCAGGTCTGTTATCCAGCCGGGATAATGCATCAGTGGGTCGGTTCCAGCAGCGGCACCAGTTCTTCCCAGACATTGCGCATGATGCTCGGTTGGGCTTCTGCCGTCGGGTGAATGCCGTCGTTTTGCATCAGTGAGGCGTCGTCGGCAACCTGATTGAGAATTCGGGGAACCAGAGGGATGTTGTAGCGTTCGGCGAGTTCCTGATACAGTGCCGCGAATCGGGCATTATAAGCGGCACCATAGTTAGGTGGCAGGCGCACACCGGCCAGCAGGACCCGGGCGTGTTGTTCCTGACTCCGTTCAATAATGTTCGCCAGACTGGTTTTGATCTCGGAAAAGGGCAGGCCGCGCAAGCCGTCATTGCCGCCAAGTGCGATAATGACAATCGCCGGTTTATGGTTGTGCAAGGCCGAATCAATACGACTGAGTCCGGTCCGGGTTGTGTCTCCACTGACACTGGCATTGATAATTGTATAATCATAGCCTTGATTTGCCAGTTTTCTCTGCAACAGCGCGACCCAGCCCTGTTCCCGGTCGATGCCGTAAGCGCCGCTAAGGCTATCTCCCAAGACCAGAATATTTTCCTGTTTTTTATTTTCGCTGTACGCGCTATGGTTGGCGGCCATTAGCACGCAAACCAGTGCGGGCAGAATTAATCGAGAGATTGTTGTCATCATGTCAGAACGTATTTCCCGTGCCTTTGTCGAAGCTCAGAACCTGGGTAAACAGGTCATTACCCGCGACGGGGTACTGACTCTGTTGCATGATATCAATTTTAGCGTCGAGGCGGGAACGTCATTGGCCATTTTAGGTACTTCGGGCTCGGGCAAAACTACCTTGCTGGGGTTGCTCGCGGGCCTGGATACACCGACCGAAGGTGAGGTAATCCTCGATGGTCAGGCCCTGAATACCTTTGATGAAGACGGTCGTGCTCAACTACGGGCTGAGCTGGTCGGCTTTGTGTTCCAGAACTTTCAGCTGTTGCCTGGTCTGACCGCACTGGAGAACGTGATGTTGCCCCTTGAATTAGCACAGACGCCGCATCCGCGCGAAACGGCCAGTGAACTGCTGGTGCGCGTCGGGCTTGGCGAGCGCCTGCACCACTACCCCAATCAATTATCCGGCGGCGAACAACAGCGTTGTGCCATTGCCCGCGCTTTTGCCACGCAACCCCGCTGCCTGTTCGCCGACGAACCGACCGGCAATCTCGATAGCAAGACCGGCAAGCGGATCATCGCGCTGTTGTTTGAACTCAACAGTGAGCACGGTACTACATTGATTATGGCCACTCATGATCACAATTTGTCGAAAATGTGTCACCGGCGCTTGTACCTGGATGCCGGACACATCATTGACTCGCCTGCAATTGATCCGCATGACTGAGAAATCTCTGGGAGCGGCATTCTACTGGTTCAACTCATGGCGCATGTTGTGGCGTGACTGGCGTGGTGGTGAACTCAGTATTCTCGCGCTGGGACTGGTGATTGCGGTGACCAGCATCACTGCCGTGGGTTTTTTTACCGATCGCATAGAACGTGGTATGCAGGAACAATCCGCCGAACTGATCGGCGCTGATCTGGTAATCCGCTCACGACAGGTCCGGGTGACTGACTACCTCGAATCCGCCCGTGAACGCCAGCTACAGGTTGCGACAACCCAAGAGTTTCGCAGTGTGATATTGAGTACTGATACCCCGCAACTGGTTGAAGTCAAGGCGGTCTCGCAAGGTTACCCTCTGCGCGGGACTCTGCGCGTCAGTGATACGCCCTTTGCCGCGGATCAGGCGACAACCACAATTCCGGCCCAAGGGGATATCTGGGTGGATGCGCGCCTGTTGCCACTGCTGGATATTGAGATGGGCGACAAGGTCAGTCTCGGGAACAAGCGTTTTACCCTGCGCAAAGTACTACGCTACGAGCCGGATCGTGGTGGCGATATGTTCAGCGTGGCACCACGGGTGTTGATGAATAGTCGGGATCTGGATGCTACCGGTCTGATCGGCACCGGTTCGCGGGTTAGCTATCGTGTACTGATTGCCGGTTCGCGTGAGCAGATTGAGGATTATCGTCGGAATCTGGAGCAACGCCTGCGTGACAACGAGCGACTATTAACGGTCGAAGAGGGGCGCCCTGAGCTCAACACCGCCTTGCAACGGGCCCGGCAGTTCCTGGGTTTGGCGGCGCTGATCAGCGTACTGCTGGCCGGCGTGGCGATTGCCACCGTGGCGTACCGTTTTACCCGTCGGCATCTGGATACCAGTGCCATGTTACGTTGCCTGGGTGCGGCGCAACGTACCATCATTGCACTGTTCAGTCTGGAGATGATCTGGTTGGCTCTGCTGGCCAGTACGGTTGGTTGTGTGCTGGGGTTCTTCACCCAGTATGTGATTACCGAATTACTGGATCAGTTGTTAATCGCCCGGCTGCCGCCTCCCTCCTTCAAGGTGATTTTGCCGGGTTATGCGACCGGTATTGTCCTGTTGATGGGCTTTGCCCTGCCGCCACTGCTGGCGCTACGCGCCGTGCCGCCATTGCGGGTATTGCGCAAGGAGATGATGCCTCAACCGGTGAGCGGCTGGATACTCTATCTGGCGGTGGTGATCTGCATGGTGTTGTTGCTGTACTGGCAGATTGGTAATCTCAAACTGGTGGCGCTGGTGTTTGGCGGCATGCTGGTGACATTGTTGGTACTGACTGGCGCGGCATATGGATTGATTCGTCTGGTGAATCGTTTGCGCGGGCAGGTCGGCGTCGCGTGGCGCTTTGGGCTTGCCAATATTTCCCGACGTCCCGCCAGCAGTGTTGTCCAGATCGTGGCGTTTGGTATCGGAATCATGGTGTTGTTACTGTTGTCCACTGTACGCTCCGATCTGCTGGAAGACTGGCAACGCAGTTTGCCGGCGGATGCGCCCAATCATTTTGTTATTAACGTCCAGCCGGATCAGACCGAGGAAATTCAACAGTTTTTTTCCGAGCGCGGTGTCAAAAATACCCGTTTATATCCCATGGTGCGTGCGCGGCTGGTGGAAATTAATGGCGAACCGGTAGAGCGTTCGGATTATGAGGATGACCGTGCACAACGCATGGTGAGCCGTGAGTTTAATCTTTCCTGGGCAGAGAAAATGCAACGGGACAATACTCTGGTGGCGGGGCAGTGGTGGGGCGAGGAGGATATTGGTCAACCGCTGATTTCACTGGAAGCGGGCCTGGCCGAGACCCTGGGACTCGGTGTGAATGATGTCATGGGGTTTGATGTCAATGGGGAGCTAGTCGACTTGACTGTCTATAATCTGCGCGCGGTGGAGTGGGACAGTTTCAATATCAATTTCTTTACCGTGGTTGCACCCGGTTTTCTGGAAGACAAACCGGCCAGCTGGATCACCAGTGTGTACTTGAATAAGGAGCAGCGTCAACAGTTGGGAACACTGGTGCGTGAATTTCCAAATGTGACCTTGATCGATGTGGAAACCATCATGTTGCGGGTACGCAACATTATGGATCGCGTATCGCAGGCGATCGAATTTATTTTTCTGTTTACCCTGCTGGCAGGGCTGGCTGTTCTGTACGCCGCGATCCAGGCCAACCAGGATGAGCGGCGTTTCGAAAATGCGGTGTTGCGGACCCTGGGAGCCAAGCAACGCACATTGATGTTTGGACTGCTTTCCGAATTTACTGTCCTGGGTGCGCTGTCGGGGCTGTTGGCGGGCCTCTCCGCGACGTCACTGGCCTGGGTGCTGGCCGAGTTTCTGTTCGGGTTTGATTATCGGTTTGACATCAGCATCGTACTGATTGGCGTTGTCAGCGGTATCCTGATCGTCGCGAGCGCAGGTCTGCTCGGGACTCGCAGCGTGTTAACCCACCCACCGATTGCCACCTTGCGTGAGGGCGCGGCATAACTAACGGTGCTGGTCTGTTTTATCAGTCAGTCCGACATGCAAGCTGGTGTGAGCACAGCAGGTCGGGTCGATCTCAAGCGTCATTTGGACCGATGATGGTAATCATATGTTATCAGGTATTTGCAGAGTATCTGACATTAACGGCATTAAGACTTTCAGGTATAGTTACCGGCTATGGATATTCTGACCCAGGGTCTGCTTGGCGGTGTGCTGGTGCAGTCGATCGCCCGCAAAGGCGAGAAAAAAGTGGCGACACTGGCCGGCCTGTTTGCCGGTCTGCTTGCGGATCTGGATATTCTGATCCATTCGGCAGACGATCCGCTGCTGAATATCGAGTTTCATCGCCATTTTACCCATTCGCTGTTGTTCATTCCCCCCGGTGGGGCTATTGCTGCTCTGATTCTGTGGCCGTTGCTGCGTCGCCATCTATCACTCAAGCGACTCTATCTTTTCTGCCTTGCCGGCTTCAGCCTCAGCGGGGTGCTGGATGCACTGACCAGCTACGGTACAATGCTGTTCTGGCCTTTTTCCGAACAGCGGGTTGCGCTGAATCTCATCGCAATCGTCGATCCGGTATTTACCTTGATCCTGCTGCTGGGACTATTGCTGGGTCTCAGACTCCCCGAGCGGCGGCTGGCGTTGGGTGCACTGATCTTGGGTGCCGGTTATCTGGGCTTCGCCGGCGTGCAACAACAGCGTGCGCAGAATGTGATGGCAGAAGTGACTGCCGCGCGCTCCCACGTGCCGCAACGACAGGTGGTGAAACCGACCATGGGCAACCTGCTGTTATGGCGTTCGGTGTATGTGCATGATGGGCGGATTTATGTGGATGCGGTACGGGTCGGCCTGCTGGCCGACAGGTTGATTTTTCCCGGCGATTCGGTGGCCCGCTTCATTCAACATCGCGATCTGCCGCAACTGGAACCGCAGACAACCCTGGCCGGGGATATCCGCCGTTTCGAACGGTTTTCCGATGGTTTCGTTGCGTTCGATCCACAGCAGGAGAATGTCCTCGGCGATATGCGCTACAGCATGTTGCCCAACAGTGTTCGGCCGTTGTGGGGCATCGTGATCGATCCCAAACAGCCACAGCAGCATGTCGATTACCGTTTCTTCCGTGACAGCAGCGCCGGGGTCCGTCATACTTTTATTAACATGCTTCTGGGGCGGTGTGATGAGGTTGATTGTTATCGGGCAGACTGACTATAGTCAGTCTGCCGGGTGGCAAGCATACCCGGCTTTCCCGATAGATGGAGAATTTGATGGCAAAATCAGACAACAGTAAACTGGAACAGATCGTGGCCGAGGCACGCCGTGCCAGCGAGCAGCGCGAGCAGGGTTATCGCGAACAGGCTTTGAAGATGTATCCCCATGTTTGCGGGCGTTGCGGCCGCGAGTTCAGCGGCAAGAATCTGCGTGAGCTGACAGTCCATCACCGCGACCACAATCATGATAATAACCCGCCCGATGGCAGCAACTGGGAGTTGTTGTGCCTGTATTGCCACGATAATGAACATCAGCGGCAGCTGGAGGCGCAACAGGGGACCGGTTCCGGCTCGAGTAACAGGACTGCCGGTGCCACATACAATCCCTTCGCCGATCTCAAGTCCTTGCTGGACGATAAAAATGAGTAGCGAGTTTCGTCCCCGTGTCTTTGACCTGACACGTTTTCTGTGACGCCCTGGAAGCTGCTCGACAGCGCCACCGTGCCCGGTAATGGCGGTAAGTTGCAGCTGTATCAGCGCGGCGATGAATTCTCGATCAAGCTTGCCGGTCGCGGCGAGCTGATGAGCAGCCGGGTCCACGGCTCCGAAGAGGCGCTGGCCGAACAGACCTGTTCCCGCCTGGGGACGGCCAATCCCCGTGTACTCATTGGTGGTCTGGGCATGGGTTTTACCCTGGCCGCGGCACTGGCCCATTGCGGCGAGCAGGCCGCGATCACGGTGGCCGAGCTGGTGCCGGCGGTGGTGGCCTGGAATCGCGGGCCGCTGGGCGTCTGTGCCGGCTATCCCCTGCGGGATCCCCGGGTCAGCGTGCAGGAAGGGGATGTGGCGCAACAGATAACGCGTGGCGAGCAGTATTATGACGCGATCGTGCTGGATGTGGATAACGGCCCGGAAGGACTGACCCATAAAAAGAATAACTGGCTGTATGGCATGGATGGCCTGAATGCGATGTACGGCGCATTACGCCCGGGCGGGGTGCTGGCGGTCTGGTCGGCCGGCGCGGCGCCGGAGTTTATGCAGCGACTGCACAAGGTCGGCTTCGAGGTGGACGAGGTCAAGGTGCGCGCCCACGGCAAAAAGGGGGCGCGGCACATCATCTGGTTTGCCCGCGTGCCTGAATAAAAGTTTTGAATCCTTGTTCAAAACGATGGCCTCGTCAGCTTATCCCTCGCAATAATCTGACTATGAGTGGTCATTGCGAGCAAAGCGAAGCAATCTCCCGATGCTGATCCCCAATCCTCACTAAAATGATCGCCCTGCGGGCGAGCTGAATCTTGAAAGCGGGCTCTCGCGCCCGCGCGGCGAGTTCATTTCTTTATTACGCGATAAAGAAACGAACCAAAGAAACCGCGCCCGAAAGACGCCGCCGGTATAGCAATTTATCAATTGCTATACCGGTTCCCTGCGCTTCTCGCTCCAGTCGGGCTCGGCAGACGGCACTTCCGTGTGCCGACTGCCGAGTGGCGGCATCCCTGCCGCCACCCTTCGGGCTGATCCTCCCTCCACTGCGATGCTCGGCGGCGTCTGACGGGACCAAAACAGTCTAGCGATAGTAGGGGAAAACCCTGATATCACGAGAAAATTCGTGTCTCGTGTGTCGTGTGTCGAAAAAACCGGGGAATGCTTGCTAGGATTAGGGGTATCTGTATTTTCAGGCTTTAGCCTGGGATAGGCAGACGTCTGCCTAATACCGTAAAAGACAGACGTCTGTCTAAATCACTGTTATGCACCTTATATTGACTGAGGTATCAGATAATAAAAAAAATATTTTTCGTCGCATTCTGTTATTTTTTTCTTAGTGGAAATTCATTCGCTGAAATAACCACTAAAAAACAGGCTGATCAGTTTATAAATCAATATTGCGTTTCATTAGTTAATGAGTTTAAACAAACTCTCGAAGAAAAAAAGCAATTACAAAAGAGTGCGCAAAAAGCAGGCGAAGAAGATTTTGCTGCGCTTTTACTTACAGGGGCAGCAACTGTAAATGATATTGATCGCTTTGTTGAAATTTACACTAAACTATGCAAGTAAATATAAGATCTCATGTTATCGAAACACAGTTGCATAACAAGTCATTCGTGTTGGACCGTCTAAAGCGCCGCGCGCTTTATCCGCCCTCACAATTCTAACGTTACGCATATAAACACACAATGATCTCTGAATCGGACTGGAAGAAATTCAAGACAATAAAAGAAGCGGCTTTGGAGCGCTTCTGCGGGGGTATATTACAAGATATTTCGGAGGGGTTGGCGAGTAGTGATATTCCAACAAGCCATGGAAAATATCTTTATTTGTATAAAACAATTGTGAACTACAATAAGCAGGTTGCTTTACTCTTTGATGACCATAGTCGGTCAAAAGCTGAAATACAACTTATGATGCTACGCCAGGAAGGATTTCTTGATGAGGTGGATATCCAAGAATTATCCGATGAACTTAAAGTACGCACAAAACCCAGAGATCATGTGTGACTCGATTTAGAATGTCAGGTTGCGCACAGCGCTACCTGACATTCTCCGCATCGGCAGGGGTGTCACGCAGGCTATCGCCAGCGTGATCGACAAGGTTAGCCCCTGGCCCCTAGCCCCTGCCGGGGTGCTACCCCGGCGTCAGCCTGATCACGCAGGTATTCATCGTAAGTACCACTGAAATTTGTCACGCCCCTGGCGGATAGTTCGATGATCCGGGTCGCCAGCGAGGAGACGAACTCGGTGTCGTGGCTGACGAAGATCAACGTGCCGGTGTAATTCTCCAGCGCCAGGTTCAGTGCTTCGATGGATTCCATGTCCAGATGGTTGGTGGGCTCGTCCATCACCAGCACATTGGGTTTTTGCAGCATCAGCTGGCCGAACAGCATGCGACCCTGTTCGCCCCCGGAGAGGGCATTGACCGATTTTTTGATCTCGTCCTGGGAGAACAGCATCCGGCCCAGTACCGCACGTACGGCCTGCTCGTCATCGCCGGTCTGTTTCCACTGACTCATCCAGTCAAACAGCGACTGATCGTGGCTGAAGTCACTGGTATGATCCTGGGCACAGTAACCGATGTTGATGTTCTCCGACCATTTCACAGTGCCGCTGTCAGGCGTCAGCTCATTGACCAGGGTGCGCAGCAGGGTGGTCTTGCCAATGCCGTTGGGGCCGATTATGGCGATGCGTTCGCCCACTTCAATCAGCAGATTCAGGTTTTCGAACAGGATTTCGTCATCGAAACCCTTGCTCAGATCATTGACCTCCAGCGCGTTGCGATAGAGTTTCTTGGCCTGGTCAAAGCGGATGAACGGGCTTTGTCGGGAGGAGGGTTTGACCTCTTCGAGTTCGATTTTTTCGATCTGTCTGGCACGCGAAGTGGCCTGTTTGGCCTTGGAGGCATTGGCCGAGAAGCGACTGACGAAGGTCTGCAGTTCGGCGATCTGGGCCTTTTTCTTGGCGTTTTCGTTCAACAGCCGCTCGCGGGCCTGGGTGGCTGCGGTCATGTACTCGTCGTAATTGCCGGGATAGACACGCAGTTCGCCGTAGTCCAGATCGGCCATGTGGGTACAGACGCTGTTGAGAAAATGACGATCATGGGAAATGATTACCATGGTGCTGTTGCGTTCGTTGAGCACGCGTTCCAGCCAGCGAATGGTGTTGATATCCAGGTTATTGGTCGGCTCGTCCAGCAGCATGATGTCCGGATCGGCAAACAGCGCCTGGGCCAGCAACACGCGCAGTTTCCAGCCGGGGGCCACGGCGCTCATCGGGCCGGTGTGCTGTTGTTCGGGAATCTCCAGCCCCAGCAGCAATTCGCCGGCCCGGGCCTCGGCGGTATAGCCGTCCAGTTCGGCGAACTCGACCTCCAGTTCGGCCACCTGCATGCCGTCCTCTTCGCTCATTTCCGCCTGGGAATAGATGCGATCCCGCTCCTGCTTCACCTGCCACAGCCGGTCATGGCCCATGATGACCGTATCCAGCACGGTGTATTCTTCAAACGCGAACTGGTCCTGGCGCAGCTTGCCGACCCGCTCGTTTTCATCCACCGAGACGTTGCCGGAGCTGGGAGCCAGATCGTTGCCGAGTATTTTCATCAGCGTGGATTTGCCACAGCCGTTGGCGCCAATCAGGCCGTAGCGATTGCCGTTGCCGAATTTGACAGAGATATTTTCAAACAGGGGTTTGGCCCCAAACTGCATGGTGATATTGGCGGTTGTAATCAAGGGAGGCTTCCGGGGTAAAGAGTGTACAAAGAGGGGCGCGATGATAGCATACCCCGCAGTCGGAAAAGAGGGGGCGGGCAATATATTGGACCGCTAGCGAGCTGCCCGTCCCAGGCGGGTCATGTTCCGCAGCCAGCGTTGGCGGTGGGCGGTGCTGCCCTCGACCATCCCGATGAATATCAATACGCAGGAGCAAACGATTCGCCCGACGCGAATGCGTAGTCTGTCGGTGATGCAGGAGAGTCAGGTGGCGGCACCGCAGCTAGAGCCGGGAAAACAAACCTTGCGTGTGACAGTCGATGCGACTATCGAACTGGTGGTGAAGTAGTCCGCCGGGCGGGGCAAAGCGTGCCCCGCGTCAGCAGAATCTTCTCAGTAGAGTGGCATCGCTGGAATGTTCAATTCTTGCCTTTGGTGGATATCTTCAGTGGTGCATAAACGGGGCAGAAGCCGATGATACTGGTGAGCAGGAACACCAGCGCAATAACACCCAGTACAATCGCCAGGGTACCGGAGATAACCTCAGTCAGATATAACGCGGCGATAACGACGGCAATGATGATCCGGATGGTCCGGTCAACAGTCCCCATGTTTGGATTCATGTTTCCTCCTGATTGAATTTCTGTGGTTGGCTATTCACAGTGTAGTGCTTTCCCTTGAAGATGCAATTCCCCATAAAATACCCTAGTATTTTACTCAAGAATTGGCTTATCCATGAATTAAATATATGAAGTGTCCTTGTCAGGAGACAATCCCTAAACTGATGACCGCTTTCAAGGGGTTCCGGGATGCGTGTTACGCGTGTCGGTGAACCGTAACTATTTAATAATGAGGATTTGCCAATGGAAGATAAAGCCGTTAAACGCACCCTGACCTATCTTTTCGCCGGCCTGTTTGGCTTTTTTGTGCTGATGATCGTCCTGGCGCGTGCTATCGTATATTAAACCGTAGGCAGGCTGGCGGCGTTCGCTGCCAGTCTTGCCGTTTGCCCCAATACCCGCCTTTTCCTTATTTTCTTTAGGTTTCTCTGGGTTTACAAAGACGGGCGTGTTGAGAACCGCGCATCAGTCGACGAAAGGCCGAACCTTTTAAATGGATCAGATCCTCGTGATCCCCGGCCTCCAGATACACATCCGGGCACTGGTCGAGGCTTTCATCCACCACCGTGGCAATGCCGTAGGCATCCCCCAATGGCGGCACAGCGCCAGGGTCGCAATCGCCGAATAACGGCGTTAACTCGGCCTCGGTCGCGAGTCCCATGCGCCGGTTAAGCAGTTGATTGAGTCGCCCGATCCGCACATGTCGATTGGCCGGGATTACCACCATGACATAACCGTCTTCATCCTCCAGAATCACCGGCTTGGCCAGTCGATCAGCCGGGATATGAGCACTGTGGGCGCTGTTGATACTCGTATCCGTGCGTCTGTGTGGCAGCAGATCATAGGCGATACCTTTGTGGGCGAGATACTCCTGCAGCGTGCGTGCCATTGTCATGATACACCTCTGTGTATACGGCAAATAGTCAGATATACCCAGTATAGTCCATGTAGAACACGTCAAAAGCGACACAGGGGTTTTGCTGGATTACTTTTTCTGGTGTAAGACCTTTGATAGACTGAGTTAAGACCTCGAGTACGGTCAAATTTTATCCGGGTTATTAATAAAGTCGATATGCCATGCTTAATGCGATAAAACAGTTTTTTGAACAGAATATTTCGCCGGAACAACCGGACGATACCGAACACCAGTTGAAGCTGGCGACCGCCGCACTGCTGATCGAGATGATGCAGCAGGATGGCCGAACCACCGAAGATGAGATTCAGGCAGTCAAGTCCGCGCTGGGGATCAAATTCGAGCTGAGCGAGTCGGAGACCCGGACCCTGTTTGACCTGGCGCGGGAAGAGGCGAAACAGGCGACGGACTTTCATCAGTTCACCCGCCTGATACACAGCCATTTTCCGGAAGAAAAAAAGATCAAGGTGGTGGAGTATCTCTGGACGATTGCCTATGCGGACAATGAACTGGATGCCCATGAAGAGTATCTGATCCGTAAAATCTCCGATCTGTTGTATGTCTCGCACAAGGATATGCTGAAAACCAAGCACAAGGTCCAGGCCGCTCAGGAAAACTGACGGTGATTGACGCTTCAGCGGCCGGCAGGATTGAGTTATGACTCATGGCACAGACATACAGATTGTAGAGGCCAGGCCAGAGCATATTTCCATTATCCACGCCATGATCGACGATCTGGCGATGCATTTGCAGCTGGGTCACGAACGGGTGGCAACCGAGCAGGATCTGCATAATGCGCTGTTTGGTCCGCAACCCCAGGCGGAAGTTGTCCTGGCGTACATTGATGAGACGGCGGCCGGATTTGCCCTGTTTTACAACAACTACTCCACTTTTCGGGGGCGCTGTGGCCTGCATCTGGAAGATTTGTATGTGCGGCCGCAGTGGCGCGCGCATGGCATCGGCAAGCGTCTGCTTTCGTATCTGGCCTGGCTGACATTGCAGCGCGGTTGCAGCCGCCTTGAATGGTGGGTATTGGGAGAGGATGAAAAAGCGATTGCCTTTTATGAAGCACTGGGTGCCACTGCCAAGGAAGAGTGGCAGATATTCCGTCTGCGCGGCGAGCCGCTGCAGGCTCTGGCGGATGCGACACAGCGCTGAAGAATCTTGTTGCAGCTTTGAATTATAAACCGATTAACGATGTCATCGAATACCTCCTCACATCCCAAAGGGCGCGGCGCCGGCAGCAATGTTGTCTCACGCTTTGTTGAGCTCAAACGGGAAGCCGTCGATGATGGCTGGGAACCGGCGGAGCGCACGCCGCTACGCACCGAGCTGTTTACCGATACCAGTCGTACCATCATCAGTTCGAATAACTCCCCGGATGTGCCTTTTACTTACTCGATCAATCCCTATAAGGGGTGCGAGCACGGCTGTTGTTACTGTTTTGCCCGGCCTACTCACGCCTATCTGGATCTGTCGCCGGGGCTGGACTTTGAAAGTAAAATCTTTGCCAAACCCGATGCGGCCGGGCTTCTGACAAAAGAGCTTGGCAAGCACAGTTATGTTCCCAAAGTGATTGCCCTGGGTGCCAATACTGATGCCTATCAGCCGCTGGAAAGACAGCTGGGTATTACCCGTGAGATCATCCAGGTTTTGAAAGCACACCAGCATCCCGTGTCGATTATTACCAAATCCGCACTGGTCGAGCGGGATATCGATCTGCTTGCGCCGATGGCCGAAACGGGGCTGGTCAAGGTTTTTATCTCGGTCACCACCCTGGATCGGGCGCTGGGGCGCCGACTGGAGCCCCGTGCGGCCGCACCGCAACGTCGCCTGGAGACCGTGCGCCGCTTGCGCCAGGCCGGTATCCCGGTCGGGGTGCTGATGGCGCCGATTATTCCGGTGCTCAATGATAACGAGATCGAACAGTTGCTGGGCCAGTGTGCCGCGGCCGGCGCCGAATCAGCCAGTTATGTCATTCTGCGTTTACCGCATGAGATCAAAGATCTTTTTGTTCAGTGGTTGCAGGAACACTACCCCCTCAAGGCCGAGCATGTGATCAGCCGCATCCGCGATCTGCGCGGCGGGCAGGCGTATCGCAGCGAATTCGGCGAGCGCATGCGCGGCAGCGGGCAGTATGCCGATCTGATCGCGAAACGGTTCGCGCTGGCCTGCAAAAAACACGGCCTTAACCGGCGCACTCTGGAACTGGACTGCTCGAAATTCCGGGTTCCGCCCAGAAGCGGGGACCAGATGGGGCTGTTCTGAAAAAATATTCACCGCAGAGACGCAGAGATATTTTTAATGTTGAATTTTGAATTGTGAATGTTGAATTAAAAGCCTTTTTGCCAGCGTAACGGGCTTCCGGCTTTTACCCTGACGGATACAAGTGCAGGGAACCTGATTACAGATTATTTAATATTTCTCTGCGTTCCTCTGTGTCTCTGCGGTGAATAATTTTACTTTGTCTTGCGCCGGACTTCGGTGACGTTATTGAGCTGGTTGATGCGGGCCAGTACGGTGCTCAGGGCGTCGATGTCGGGGACTTCGGCGGTGATGGTCAAGGTGGCGGTGTGTCTCTGTTTGTGTGACTGGGTGTTGACCGCGGTGACATCGACACCGGCATTGGCCAGTAAAGTGGTGATGTCGCGCAGCAACCCCTGGCGATCGTAAGCCTGGATTTCGATATCCACCGGGTAGCTGCCACTGGAGCGTCGTCCCCATTCCACTTCGACGAAGCGTTCGGGGTGCTCGGCGATAGCGCGCAGCACGTTGTGACAGTCACGTCGGTGTATGGAGACGCCTTGTCCCTGGGTAATGAAGCCGACAATGGCGTCACCGGGGACCGGCTTGCAGCAGCGTGCGAATTTGGTCAGCAGATCGCCGACACCATGGACTTCGATGTCCGAGGTGCCGGGGTGGGCTCGGGGTTTGCGCAGCAGGGGCGCTTCGGTTTCGCTTTGTGGTGCCGGTTCGCTGAGGTGGTGGGCCGCGGTGGCGATGCGTCCGGGTTTGATATCCCCCCGCCCCAGCGCGGCGAGAAACTCATCCACCTGTTTGTAACCCATCTGGTTGGCCAGCTTTTCATAGCCAATATCGCTGAAGCCGAGCCGTTTGAGCTCCCGCTCGACAATACTGCGGCCATCGGCAATATTCTGATCGAGATTCTGCAGCCGGAACCAGCGTTGCACCTGCTGGCGCGCCTTGCTGGTCACCAGGTAGCCCAGCTGCGGATTCATCCAGTCGCGACTGGGTCCGCCTTTTTTGACACTGAGTATTTCCACCTGATCGCCGGTATGCAGCGGATGAATCAGGGAGACCATGCGACCGTTGACCTTGGCGCCGCGACAATGATGACCGACTTCGGTATGAATCCGGTAGGCAAAGTCCAGCGGCGTGGCGCCGGCGGGCAGATCGATGATGTTGCCCTTCGGGGTGAAGACATAAACCCGATCGGTAAACACTTCGGACTTGAACTGATCGACAAATTCGCCGGCCTCGACAATATCTTCCTTCCATTCCAGCAACTGACGCAGCCAGGCGATTTTCTCATCGAAGGCCTGATTGCTCCGGATGCCTTCCTTGTAGCGCCAGTGCGCCGCCACGCCATATTCCGATTCCTGGTGCATATCCCAGGTACGGATCTGGACTTCTACGGTTTTGCCTTCCGGACCGATTACCGCGGTGTGGATCGAGCGGTAGTTGTTTTCCTTGGGGGTGGCGATGTAATCGTCGAATTCGCCGGGCAGATAATTCCACAGGGTGTGGACAATCCCCAGTGCCGCATAACAGGCCGGAAGCGTCTCCACGTAGACGCGGACGGCACGTACGTCGTAAATCTGGTGAAAGGCCTGTTGCTTGCGCTGCATCTTCTTCCAGATGCCGTAGATGTGCTTGACCCGGCCCTTGACTTCGGCCTGAATCCCGGCCCTGTCCAATTCCGCTTGCAGCTGATGAACAAACCGGGTCAGATAGTGTTCCCGTTCATTGCGACGCTCGGCCAGATGTGCGGCGATCTGTTTATAGTCGGCCGGGTGCAGATAACGGAAGGCGAGATCCTCCAGCTCCCATTTGAGTTGCCAGATGCCGAGGCGATTGGCCAGCGGCGCGAAGATGTCCATGGTCTCGCGGGCGATACGACGCTGTTTTTCGCCAGGCAGGGCGGAGAGGGTGCGCATGTTATGCAGGCGATCGGCCAGCTTGATCAGCACCACGCGAACGTCCTCGGCCATGGCCAGCAGCATCTTGCGCAGGTTTTCGGCCTGCAGGTGCTCTTTTTGTTCCTGCAGATCGCCGCCGCGCAGGGTGGCGATGATATCCATCTTGGTGACCCCGTCGACCAGATGCGCGACATCCTCGCCGAACCGGGCTTGCAGTTCTTCGAGGGTAAAACGGGTATCTTCCACGACATCATGCAAAATGGCGGCGCTGATGCTGCTGGCGTCGAGATTCAGCTCGGTCAGGATCTGGGCGACCGCCAGGCTGTGCATGAAATAGGGTTCCCCCGAGGCCCGGCTCTGGCCTTCATGAGCCTGGCGTGACAGGGCGGCCGCCTGCCGGATCTGGTCCAGTTCCGCAGCGCTGTAGTTGGCCTGCAAACTGTCCAGCCACGCGTCGATATCCACCGGACTGTCGGCAGCGATTTCGGGATGTTTGCGCGTGACACTGACCATGTTTAACCCGGGTTGTCGGAGTTTTACTCCGGTAAGTAAATTAAAGATTAAATTGACCGCTTTATCTATGTCTATTTGGGGGATATCACGGTGTATCTCAAGTATCGGTATTATGGGTGGGATTTGATAGTCACAGTTCGCTTTTGCCGTCGATTTGTCTTGCGGCGATGGCGGCAACCGATAACGTAAAACGCAACCGGGTTATTGCAACGAATTGCAGTCAAACAGGCGGCGTTTTGGGCACAGATCGGTCAAGCCGCTATACTCAAAAAGATTGGGGCAACAGGCGAGGGAATAACCCATGGCGGAAATTGCCAATCCGGATCTGGCTGATGTCGGTCGCGCGCGTATCGACTGGGCATTGACCGAGATGCCGGTTATCCGGGATCTGATGCAGGAGCTGGCGCAGGAAAAACCCTTGCAGGGTTTACGTCTTAGCGGTTGTCTGCACATTACCACCGAAACCGCCAACCTGGCCCGCACGCTCAAGGCCGCCGGCGCCGAACGGGTGCTGTGCGCCAGTAATCCACTGAGTACCCAGGATGATGTGGCGGCCTCTCTGGTGCAGCATGAGCATATTCCGGTCTTCGCCTGGCGCGGGGAATCGCACGACGCGTATTACCGGCACATTCATGCCGCCCGACGCAAACTGGCCGCCATGCAAATTTAAATCGATACCCTGACACCGATCCAGCAGGCCTATCTGGCCAGCTGGCAGGAAGGTACCTGAGCGAGCTGACAATGCAGGATGCCCAACAACAGATGCTCGATACCATCGCGGCCGAGGCGCGCTACACCGCCGACTATACCGGGCGCAGCCGGTTCAGTGCCGCGGTGATGCAGGCGCTGGCCAGGGTGGATCGGGCGGCGTTTGTGCCGCCCGCCTACCGGGATCGTGCCTATGACAACGGCCCGCTGCCGATAGGTGACGGCCAGACCATCTCCCAGCCCTATATCGTGGCATTGATGACCGATCTGCTGGATCTGACGCCCGACAGCGTGGTGCTGGAGATCGGCACCGGCTCGGGCTATCAGGCGGCGGTACTGGCGCAACTGGCCCGCCAGGTTTACAGCCTGGAGCGATTCTGCACACTGGCCGAGGCGGCGCAGGAGCGGTTTGCGCAACTGAGTTACACCAATATCGAAGTGCGTTGTGCCAACGGTTATAACGGCTGGCGGGAGAAAGCTCCGTTCGATGGGATCATTGTCACCGCCGCGGCCCGGGAAATTCCACCGGCACTGGTGGAACAGCTCAAACCGGGCGGCCGGCTGGTGATCCCGGTTGGCCCGCCCTATGGTTATCAGGTATTAATGATCGTCAGCCGCGATGCGGCCGGCAAAATCGAGCACCGCAAGGTGCTCGGGGTCGCCTTTGTGCCCCTCATTGATGACGGGATCGAGAATGGCGACGATGCCGGGCGTTCGGCGCCGTAGTGGAAGTTTGTTCAGACTCAGGCGGCAAAGCGGGTCTGTAGATAGGCGATGATGTCGTCCGACTCGTACAACCAGCGCACCTGACCATCGTTTTCGGTGATGCGCAGGCAGGGGACCTTGACCTCGCCGCCGCCTTCGAGCAGGGCGGTGCGATGGGTCGGATCGTGCAGGGCGTCCCGCTGTTCAATGTTCAGTGACAGGCGCCTGGCGGCGCGGCGCACCTTGATGCAAAACGGACAACTGCGAAACTGATAGAGCGCCAGCTGCCGGGTGGCCGCGTCGATCTGTTGCTGCTGTTCGGGATCGCGGATGATGCCACGCGGGGTGGTCAGTTTATTGAGCAGCAGGATAACGGGCGCAAGCACCGCGCGCAGGGTCTTGAAAAAGGAACGAATCAACCATTTCATTATTACAGATACCGGGGTTTTAAACGGCGCTCAGCATAACAAATCAGCCTGCCGCAAGGGGAGTTGTGCGCCGCCTCGAGGGCAAAATATTTGCCCTTTATGTCCAAAGGTCTTTGCACTGTTCAACGCGTCGGAATGAGACTGTCTGAGGGAGATAAAGAAACGGAGTTACGCACGACGCGGTTTCCAGTAGCGATGCTGATAATCCTGTTCATGATCGTCCGTATCCAGCGGCTGCAGATCCTGATGGATGAAAAAGTCGCCGGCCTCGCGCTGTGCGCGCACCAGCAGGCCGTCGAGCCGGCGTGTCTGGACCTGTTGTTCGGCCGTCTGTAAAAGCTGTGCGCCGATGCCCCGCTGCTGGTGATCGGGATGCACATAGAGGCCGTGCAACAGCAATCCACTGGTGGCGGTGGCGGGCAATTCACGCGGCCCGGGTGTATCCAGTGCTGCCACGCCGACGATACCCCGGGCTGTCTCGGCAACCCAGAGCTGCAGATGGGACAGATCATGGGTGTCATAACGATAACTGGGCATTGCCAGACGCTTGACCCGTTCGGGCAATGCCCAGCCCATCACGGCCGCCTCGATCACGCTATTGACTGCCGGCAGATCCGCCGCCGTGGCGCGACGCAGGGTGTGCGTATTGGCATCGTTCACGGCGACGCGTCCGGCGGTGGTATTCAGTTCAGCGATTGGCGGGGCCGATAGCTGCTGCCGTTGAAATCAGTAAAGAAACTCTCCAGCGCCGGATGGCGGATCGGATCCCCGCTCTCATCGGCTTCCAGATGGCGTTCGGCCACATAGGTCATGTGGTCACCGTTATCCACCAGAACGTGATACCAGGGCTGATCCCTGGGCGGCTGGCTACGGGCGACCTGTTCGTACCATTCGTCGCTGCCCTCGAACACCGGATCCACGTCCACTATGACGCCACGATAGTCGAATTTAAGGTGATGAACGACCTGGCCGAGGGTAAAATGTGCCTGGGTTGCCATGGATACTCTCCTGATAAAAGTTCGTGTGATCAATATCGGGACGCTGGCGTTGAAAACAAGGGGTGTGTAGGAATCAACGGCTGGCGTGATGCGGCGGCCTATTACCCCCTGCTACTCAACCACCAAGCAGGCGCTGAATCAACCCCAGTATGGCACTGATAAACGGGGTGATGACTCGCCACAACACGCCGGTCAGCAGCAGTACCAGCAGAATCGGAATACCAAAAGGTTCCACCCGGCTCAGGGCATTGCCCAGCGGCGGGGGCAGCAGGCTGGTCGCAATGCGGCCCCCGTCGGTCGGGGGTAACGGGATCAGATTGAACACCATCAGCAGAATATTAATGAACATGCCGAACATGCCCATATAGATCAGCGGCAGGGCGATGCTCTCCAGCCCGGCCGGCAACAGCGTGGCCAGTTTGCCGATAATGCCCCAGCCAATGGCCATCAGAAAGTTGGCGCCGGGACCGGCGGCGGCCACCCAGGCGCTGTCCCGTCGGGGATGGCGCAGATTATCCCAGTTAACGGGGACCGGCCTGGCCCAGCCGAAGGCGAAGCCGACGGTGAGGATCAGTATCAGCGGGACCAGGATGGTGCCGACCGGGTCGATATGCTTGAGGGGATTTAAGGTGAGTCGGCCCAACATGGCGGCCGTCGGATCCCCGAGCCGATTGGCCATCCAGCCGTGGGCGACCTCGTGTACCACGATGCCGAACAGGGTCGGTAAAATGGCAATGGCGATAATCTGTGTGGTGGTAAGCTCGTTGGCAAACATGGTTATCGGGACTGGACGTTGCGGGGAGGCGGCGGCATCGTAAACTGCGGTGGACTGTCACACAGTACACTATACTATAAATATGGTGGTCGAGATGACGCCGCAACAGATAAACGCGCGGTTTTAACCGCGAGCCGGCGGCGACGTATCGGCGTCACGGTTTTGTAGCTGCTCCCGATACTTGCGGGTCAGCGCCAGAAAGCGGGGAGTCGGCCCGATATCCTCGTAAATTGGATCGCCGTAATCGTCTTCACTGATGACTTTGTCACCGGGGACATAGGGCAGGGCGGCTTCCAGCTCATCCAGTGCGGTGGTGAGAAGATCCAGCAACAGTTGCTCCTGTGTGCGACCGGGGTACATCTCCTGCAAGGCCAGCAGCCGGGCGCCCTGTTCCAGCGGTAATTCAATTGTGCTGCGTATTACCGGTTCTTCGGGGCGTGCGCTGCCGGCCCATTCATTTAACAGTTGTTTGATATGCATGTTTTCTCCTGCCCGTATTCTGAATCCACTCTACGAATATAGGCTATCTGTCTCGCCCGGGCTGCTCGCCCTGGGCCGTTTCGCCTCAGTTTAACAAGAATCCTCATGGTGACAATGGGGTGATTCTGGCTTGTTGCGCTTGAAATTCTCCGGCTGCGAGACGACCCTGTCATCAGGAACCATCAAATCAGAGAAGTATTATGTGCAAAGGATATTGGAAAATGCGGCAATTGACCGGCGTGCTGTTTCTGATGGGTTGTCTGGCAGGTACCGCCGGGGCCGAAATGCTCCAGGGCGAACTGGCCAATCCCGAGAGTGTGGTCCCGACGTGGAATTTTCCAAAAAACGTGATCGATACCCGGCAGTTGCCGCGTTTTTCGCTGCAAAGCGAGAATGACGCTGACACACCGCTGCCGGTATATCAGCTGACCCGGCACACCTATTTTCTGTTCGGGACGATCTCGACTCTGAATGAGGATAACCGGGGCTGGAATGGTAACGCCGGTTTTGTCGTCACCGACGAGGGCGTGGTCGTGATCGATACCCTGGGAACACCGCGGTTGGGCCAGCGGTTGATTGCCACCGTACGCAGTGTAACGGACAAACCGATCCGATACCTGATTATTACCCACAATCACCCCGATCACGCCTATGGTGCCGCGGCTTTCCAGTCACTGGATGCGGTAACGATCATTGCCCATCCGGGTACCCGCGAATACAACAATTCCTCGACACTGGAAGAGTCGGTAGCCTATCGGCGTGAACAGCTGGCTGAGGACATGCAGGGTTTTTCACCGCCCGAGGCGGACCAGTATATCGAGCAGTCCCGGTTTGACAAAAAGGTTATCGAGCTGGGCGAGCAACGATTTGAAATCTACAATACCGGCCGGCATCATTCTTACGGTGATCTGGTGATTTACCAACCAGCCGAGGAGCTTGTCTGGATCTCCGATCTGGCATTTAACCAGCGTACGACCTACATGGGTGACGGGGACAGTGAGCAGATCCTGGAAGGGCAGAAGTGGTTGAAGGATAACTTCGCCAATGCGCGGTTGATGATCCCCGGCCACGGGGGGCCGCAGACTGAACCGTTTCCGATGGTGAACAAAACCCGCGATTACGTACAACGCTTGCGCAGGGAAATGCGCGAAGCGGTGGAACAGGGAGTGTCCCTGCAGGATGCGGTCAATAACAGTCACTTTGATGATTGGGAGGGCACCCGGTTATATGAAGAGAACCATCGCGCCAACGTTAATTATATTTATCGGGAAATGGAACGAGAATTTTTTGAATAGTCGCTTGCCGACTGATTTTATCTGCTAATAACAAAAAAGGAACATTATGGCGTATATCGACGTCTTTAACGGTGATGCCGATGGCATCTGTGCTTTGCAGCAGTTGCGTCTGGCGAACCCGAAGAAAAGCCAGCTGGTAACCGGCATCAAGCGAGATATTGAACTGTTGAAAAAAGTCGAAGCCGTCACCGGTGACCAGGTGACGATACTGGATATCTCGCTGGATAAAAATCGCGACGAGCTGATTCGACTTCTCGATGCCGGTGCCGGGGTTCTCTATTTTGATCACCACTATGCCGGCGAGATACCGCAACATTCCGCGCTCGAGACCCATATTGATACCGATGCCAACATATGCAGCGGCTTGCTGGTAAATCGTTATCTGGAAAACGCCTATCTGCCCTGGGCGGTTGTCGCCGCCTTTGGTGATAACCTGTTCACTGCGGCCCAACAGGCGGCGTCGCCGTTGAATCTGAACGGCGAACAGCTGGAAGAACTCAAGTTACTGGGAACCTGTCTGAACTATAATGGTTACGGTGCAAACCTGTCGGATCTGGTTTATACGCCGGATGATCTGTATCGGCTTGTCGCCGGCTACGCCGATCCGTTCGCCTTTATTCACGAGGAACCCGGCTACGCCCGTTTGCAGGAGGCCTATTACTCGGACTTTGAGCGTGTGAAGGCGCTTACGCCCGACTATGTCGATGCACATCATGCGCTGTATGTACTGCCGGATGCTCATTGGGCGCGCCGGGTTAGCGGGATCTATGCCAATGATCTGGCACAACAGTATCCGGATCGCGCTCACGCCATGCTGAGCATTCGGCCCGAGGGCGGGTTTCTGGTCAGTCTGCGAGCACCGCTGAACAACAAGCGCGGCGCGGATGAATTGTGTCGACAGTTTGATACCGGTGGCGGACGTAAGGCGGCGGCCGGCATCAATCACTTGCCGGAAGAGCAATACGACGCATTTGTTCAGGCGTTCAAGACGGCGTTTTAATCTTATTGCAGCCATCCGCCCATTACGGTGATGATCTCGAAGCAGATAACAGGAGGCGAGGATGGTTGAGACAGTGATAACAACCCGGGAGGATCTGAGCCCGGCCGGGTTTGCCGTGGAGATGGTTGAACGCAAGGGGCAGGGCCATCCCGATACCATCTGCGACGCGCTGGCCGAGGAGCTCAGCCTGGCCCTGTGTCGTTATTATCGTGATCATTTCGGCCTGATTCTGCACCATAACGTGGACAAGGCGCTGTTATGGGGCGGTGAATCCAATCCCGCTTTCGGCGGTGGCGAGATTGTCGCGCCGATGGAGATTTTTCTGGCCGGCCGGGCAACCTCCAGCTATAAAGGTGTCAATGTGCCAATTGGCGAACTGGCCGAGGAGACGGTGCAGCGCTGGTTGCAGGAGAATCTGCATGCCCTGCAGCATGAACCGGCACCGGTGATTCATCACCTTGTCCGATCTGGTTCCGTGGAACTGGTGGATCTGTACGAACGCCAACAGCGCACCGGTGTGGCCCTGGCGAATGATACGTCCTGCGGTGTCGGCTATGCGCCGCTGGATGAACTCGAGCAGCTGGTTTACGCCACAGAGCGGCATCTCAACAGTTCGCAAATCAAACTCCGTTATCCTGCGTTCGGCGAGGATATCAAGGTAATGGGGGTTCGACAGCGAGAGTGCATCGAGTTGACGATTGCTTGCGCACTGGTGGATCGCCATGTCCGCGATGCCGATGAGTATCTGGCTCACAAGAAAACGATCGCGGAACTGGTCAGCAACAAGGCGGTCGGAATTAGCGAACTGCCGTTGCAGGTTAATGTCAACATGGCCGATGCGCCGGAGCAGGGGAGTTTCTATCTGACCGTGACCGGGACTTCCGCCGAGGCCGGGGATGACGGTGAAGTCGGCCGGGGTAATCGCACCAACGGCCTGATTACGCCCTGTCGACCGATGAATATGGAAGCGGCAGCGGGAAAAAATCCGGTCACCCATGTGGGTAAACTGTATAACCTGACCGCTCAGGCGATGGCCCGTGATCTGGTGGACGCCTTGCCGGAGGTGGCAGCAGCGGAGTGTTTTCTGGTCAGTCGGATCGGCCAGCCGATCCGTGAGCCCTGGTTACTGGAAGTCCGACTGCAGCTGGCGGCGGGCGCGGAACTGGCACCTGTTCGCGCCCCGGTGGAGGCGATCGCTCGCGAGCGCCTGGCCAGGATCGATCATCTGCAGGAAGAACTTTTGCAATCAGTGATGCCGGTGTATTGAAACCCCGGCTAAAGGTGTGTCGATGCAAAACCGCAACTTTTCCCTGACCCGGCGACGCCTGTTACAACAGGTTGTTGCATTGGCTCTGGGTTTTAACCTGAACTTGCCGCGCACGGGGTGGGCCGATACATCGCAAAAAATTCTGCGGCGAATACCTTCTAATAATGAAACTGTCCCGGCGATCGGCATGGGAACCTGGCTGACCTTTGGTATCGATCCGGATGACGCTTCGCAAATGCGCGTGCGGGAGAAAATTCTGCATACCTTTTTCGAACTGGGCGGGGAGCTGATCGACTCCTCACCCATGTACGGTTCGGCGGAGGAGGTCGTTGGAAAATGTCTGGCGCGCCTTGACGAGACGCCCGATCTGTTTGCCGCCACCAAGGTCTGGACCTCGGGCTGGCGCGCCGGTGTGCGGCAGATGGAGCGCTCGCGTGTGCTCTGGGGTGTCGAGCGAGTGGATCTGATGCAGGTGCATAATCTGCTCGACTGGGAGACGCACCTGGCAACGCTCAAGGAGTGGAAAGCGGCGGGACGGATTCGTTATCTGGGCGTGACCACGTCGCACGGGCGGCGTCATTCGGAACTGGCCAGGATTATGGAAACGGAGCCGCTCGATTTTGTGCAGCTGACCTACAATCTGCTAGACCGGGAGGCGGAGCAACATCTGTTGCCGCTGGCACAGGAGCGTGGCATTGCCGTGCTGGCCAACCGGCCGTTTCAGGGCGGCGGGTTGTTCAGTCGTTTTGCTTCACAACCGTTACCGGACTGGGCATCGGCGATCGACTGCGAAAACTGGGCCCAGTTTTTCCTCAAATTCATTATTTCGCACCCGGCCATCACCTGTGCGATTCCGGCCACCTCGAAGGTGGCCCATATGCGCGAGAACATGGGGGCCGGTTACGGACGCCTGCCGGATGCGAAGCTGCGCCGGCGAATGAGCGAGTATGTTCGCGGCCTGTAATCTGAAATATTGGCAACCTCGCCTGGCAGCGGATCGGATCAGGCCGCGCGCTTGAAGGTGTAGTCACTGCCGTTGCGCTTCACCTTGAGCGGCACGCGCTGGATGGTGATCTCCTCGCCGTCTTCGATGTTACGCGGCTCGCCACCGGCGACAATAAAACCCTCATAAGTCACGCCACAATGATACAGGCCCAGCTTGTCGTGTTTTCCGGGACGCAGCGTCAGGCTATTGGTTTCTTCTGTCATGGTGCACCTCCTTACTTGGCACTGTGTATCGCCACTATCCCGGATCTAGATCAACACCCGGCGTCTTTCAAGCCATGTGGCGTCTTGTAGCTAGCGTGTTTGGGGTATCAGATCAAGCGGATTTAAAAACCTGCACCGCAGGTGGCTTTGTTAAGATCGACGTGTGTTGTTTCACTGATCTCACCAGGGTTGTCTGCTGCATGAACATTATCCAACGACTTGCCGAAGAGCTCGGCGTCAGGCCGGCCCAGATCGAGGCCACGGTACGTTTACTGGACGACGGGACGACGGGGCGACGGGGCGACGGTGCCGTTTATTGCCCGCTATCGCAAGGAGGCCACTGCCGGCCTCGACGATACCCGGTTGCGCCAACTCGACGAGCGTCTGGGCTATTTGCGGGAACTGGAGGATCGCCGTGCCAGCGTCATCGAATCGATTCGCGAACAGGGCAAGCTGAGCGAGGAGTTGCAGGCAGCCCTGGCGCAGGCCGAGACCAAGACCCGGCTGGAAGATCTTTACGCGCCCTACAAACCCAAACGCCGGACCCGGGCACAGATCGCGCGCGAAGCCGGACTCGAGCCGTTGCTCGAGGCGCTGCTCGAGGATCCCACGCGGGATCCGTTGCCGCTGGCCGACGCGTATCTCAATCCCGAGGCCGGGGTGGCGGAAGCCGAAGCGGCGCTGGAAGGGGCCCGGCAGATATTCATGGAGCGCGCCGCCGAGCAGGCGGATCTGGTCGCACAACTGCGCGAATGGCTCTGGGACAGGGGCCGGCTGGTGGCCAGAGCGCCGAGCAAGAGGCGATCCGCATCCGCGGATCGCCAGCAGTTACTCGAGGTGACGCGCCTGGGACCCCGCGCGTTTGAGCAGGCCGCCGGGTTTTTGCGGATTCGCGACGGCAGCAATCCGCTGGATGCCTCGGCGGTGCATCCCGAAGCCTATCCGGTGGTCGAACGCATCCTGCAGGACAGCGGCCGGGATATTCACTCGCTGATCGGCGACAGTGCTTTTCTCAACACGCTGGCGGCCAATGACTATACCGATGATCAGTTTGGTGAACCGACGGTGCGCGATATTATCGCCGAGCTGGACAAGCCGGGACGGGATCCGCGCCCCGAGTTCAAGACTGCCAGTTTCAGGGACGGGGTGGAGACCCTCAGGGATCTGCAACCGGGCATGCTGCTCGAAGGGGTGATCAGCAACGTGACCAACTTCGGGGCCTTTGTCGATATCGGCGTCCACCAGGACGGCCTGGTCCACATCTCGGCCCTGGCCGATCGGTTCGTGCGCGATCCCCGCGAGGTGGTCAGGGCCGGTCAGGTGGTCAAGGTCAAGGTAATGGAGGTGGACATTGACCGCAAGCGGGTGGGATTGTCGATGCGCCTGGCCGATGAGCCCGGCAAGCCGGCGACACCAAAGCCGCGGCAGAGCAAACCCCGGGGCAAGTCCGCGTCTGCCAAAAAGCCTGCCAGAGCGGACAGCAAACAGGCCAATACCGCTATAGCCGCCGCGTTTGCCAGAGTGAAGGACTCTTCCTGACACTGCTGTCGACAATGGTCTTGAGAATAATGCCGCGATTGCTTGAAAAATCATCCTGCGCCCCCTAGTCATAAGAAAGCTGTATGTATTTAACGGGAGCCGAAGGTGGAATATAAGGATTATTACCAGATACTGGGCGTCGAGCGGGACGCCACACAGGATGAGATCAAACGCGCCTATCGCAAGCTGGCGCGCAAGTATCACCCCGATGTGAGCAAGGAAGCGGATGCCGAGGATCGTTTCAAGGAGATGGCGGAAGCCTACGAAGCGCTCAAGGATCCCGAAAAGCGTGCCGCCTATGATCAGCTGGGCGCCAACTGGCAGGGCGGCCAGGATTTTCGGCCGCCGCCGGACTGGGATGCCGGCTTCGAATACAGTGGCGGCTTCGGTGGTGGCGCCGCCGATGCCGCGTCCTTCAGTGACTTTTTCGAAACCCTGTTCGGCCAGCGCGGTGGAATGGGAGGCATGGGCGGCGGCGGCTTTCGCAGCCGCGGCGACGATCACCATGCCCGGGTATTGATCGATGTGGAGGACGCTTTTCAGGGCACGGTGCGTAATCTGACCCTGCATGCGCCGGAAGTGGATGAGCAGGGGCATGTGCGCACCCGTGAACGCAACCTGAATGTGCGCATCCCAAAAGGGGTGCGTCAGGGCCAGCACATCCGGCTGAGTGGACAGGGCCATCCCGGTATGGGGGGCGGCCAGGCGGGGGATCTCTATCTGGAGGTCGACTTCAAGCCGCACCCCCTGTACCGCGTCGAGGGGCGGGATCTCTATCTGGATCTGCCCCTGGCGCCCTGGGAAGCGGCGCTGGGTGCCCGGGTCAAGGTGCCAACCCCCGATGGCGAAGTCGATATGCGGATTCCGCCCAATTCGCAAAGCGGACGCAAGTTGCGATTGAAGGGACGGGGCATTCCGGGCAAAACACCCGGGGACCTCTATGTCATCCTGAACATCGTCCAACCGGCGGCTGACAGCGACAAGGCGAAGGCGTTTTATCAGAAAATGGCCGAGGAGTTTGATTTCAACCCGCGGGCGGGTCTGGGAGTGTGAAGCATGACGGAGCATCAGGAAACCCTATCCGGTATTATTCTTGACGAGAGCACGACCTTGAGTCTGAATGAGCTCAGTGGTGCCTGCGAGGTACAGGTCGATCTGATCGTGGCCCTGGTCGAAGAGGGGATTATCGAACCGCTGGAAAGCCGAACGGTCGAATGGCAATTTCCGGCGACGCAGCTGCCTCGTGTGCGCAAGGCCATGCATCTGTATCATGATCTGGAACTCAATCTGGCCGGCGTGGCACTGGCCCTGGAGCTGCTGGACGAGGTCAGCGAATTACGCTCACGCCTGCGCCAGCTTGAATCATCATTTTAATAACCTGACCGGATAGTGTTGTGACTGATCCCAAAGCCGCTCTTAAAGAGAGTATTGTTCGTCAGCGCGAATCGCTGACAAAACTGCTGCAATCTCCCTTGTATGCCATTGCCGAGGCCTGCAGCCGCGTCTGGGGGGATCGGCGGGCACTGGATGCGGTCTTGCAGGAAAAACTGGAGACGGTGCCCCACTGCAAATTCCTGTATGTCCTGGACACCGATGCTATCCAGATCAGCGACAATGTCTCGCCTGACGGGGTTGTTGAAAATGATTACGGCCGGGATCGTTCCTCGCGTCCCTATATGTGTGAAGCGGTACCCAGCTCCGGTTTCCTGTTGTCCGATGCCTATATCAGCCTGCGCGCCATGCGGCCCTCACTGACGGCAATTCAGCTGGTGAGAAACAGTGACGGCAAGGTACTGGGTTTCCTTGGTGCCGACTTCGATCTGCGTGATCTGCCGCTGACCCGTGAACTTTACGAGGAGCCGCGTTACTGGCAACAAATCAAGGGGGATCCTTCCATTCGTGGCACGGTGTTTCATCAGTCACGGGTCGATAGTGAAATGGACAAGCAGTTAGACACGATTTTGTCAGTTGTCGAGGAGTTGATGACCGGGCATGGCGTATTTCATGTGATTCTGCATTTTTCCAGCAGTCGTGCCATTATCTGGCAAATGGAGGACCCCTATCGTTACCGGCTGCTTGATATCGATTCGTTGATCGACCCTGATATCTGTCTGGCCTACCCGCATCAGGCCTATTCGACCGAGGCCGCGGTACCGGCCTCCCAGATCAGTGAAGTATTGAAGGCGTTCAAACAGTTGCGCTTTATGGATGAAACATTATATTTACGTTCAGGGACTCTGAATATATTCAATGGTCTGGTCGGTCTGACATTCTCCTGTGATGGTTCGCACTATATCCCCTATGATGAGTTTCTGGATAAACAACATGCTTTCTGGGACATGAACGTCAACGCCTGAGCGGCCGCGCAGCGGAGGATCAGGCCGGTGCCGTCGTATTGTGCTGACAAGATAAAGTTATGCAATCATTACTGACTCTTAAAATCGACGGCAAGATCATGCTGGAATTTGATCGCAATACCCGTCTGCCAGGCAGGCAGCGGGAATTTCTGGACAAAATGGACGAGGATATGAGCCAGGGTATCCGCCTGGCGGAAAAGTATGTTCCGGAACCGGACAGTCTGCAACGTGCCCGTTATGTCGCTATGCATCTTTTACAGGCATTCGAGAAGGATGATCAGGGTATGATTACCGCGGCCTTTGCCTATCTGGCACAACGCATACCTGCACTTAACACTGTTCAGATCGACCATAATCCGCAGGGGGTTAACTTGCAATTGAAGCTGGATCAAAAATAGCTGCGCACCGGTCAGATGCCTGTTCATCACACCAGTACCGAAGGGCGCCTTCCGGATGCCTTTTATATCGATTTGGAAGTGCAGCTTAAACGCTATCCCGACGGTATCAGTGAATATGCCCTGCTAAAAGAGCTGAAAGCCCGCGGCTATTTTGCTTTTTTATCAGATAGGCCGGCGGCACCGGATGCGTTATTCAAGGCGCACTTTCTGTTGTTTCATGCGCTCTATCGATTGCAGAAAACCTGTTATTTCGAGAAAAAGGCTTTTATCGATATCGGGCCACTGAATATCTGTTTACGGGATTATCAACCCGGTGAGGCTGCGCTGACCACACCGGACAATCTCGCCGCCTATTATCTGGATCTGGCTAATCTGGATAATACATCTACAGAGGATGTTGAAGCATTACTTGCCACCTTCTGGCGTGAATACACCCGTTTTGATAACCGGGTGGCGGCGCTGGCCGAGTTGGGCCTGGCTGATCCGGTGGATGAAACGACAATCAAACAGGCTTATCGGCGTCTGGCCATGCTGCACCATCCTGACAGGGGCGGTGAGGCGCGGCGTCTACAGACTATCAATGCGGCATACGAGACACTGTGCAAATCGCGTTTCTGACGACCGTGACTTTCATGATCCCGTGTATGGAATCCCGTGGAGAAACCGGCAAGGGAACTCCAAAGAGTTCAATGGCACGGAAAGCACCTGAACAGGAACAGTGTGACTTTCCGGTTTTTGTATTCAGTGCTTCAGTGTGTCCGGGGCCTTTCAATGTCGTGCCAATCGTCCCTGAGGCGTGTGAATCTCATCCTGAAACTGAGTCGGGTGGAAAGATTGCCGGATTCCCGGTGCCTATTTTTTAAGCGCGTTGCTCAGTGTTTCAAGCATATCCATCGGCATGGGGAAGACAATAGTGCTGGTCTTGTCGCCGGCAATCTCGGTCAGAGTCTGCATATAACGCAACTGCAGGGCTGACGGCTGTTTGGCCAGTATCTCGGAGGCGTTGGCAAGTTCATTCGCGGCCTGGCGCTCGCCTTCGGCATGAATAATCTTGGCGCGCCGCACCCGTTCCGCCTCGGCCTGTTTGGCAATAGCGCGGATCATACTGTCATCCAGATCGACATGTTTGATTTCCACGTTATTAACCTTGATACCCCAGGCGTCGGTTTGTTCGTCCAGGATTTTCTGGATATCGGCGTTAAGCTTGTCGCGTTCGGAGAGCATCTCATCCAGTTCATGCTGCCCCAGCACGGAACGCAGGGTGGTCTGGGCCAGCTGGCTGGTGGCCGAATAGTAATCCTCTACCTGAATGATGGCCCGTTCCGGATCGACGACCCGGAAATAGAGCACGGCATTGACATGCACCGAGACATTATCCTGGGAAATCACATCCTGGCTGGGGACATCCATGACGATAATCCGCAGATCTACCTTGACCATCTGCTGGATTAACGGGATGACAATGATGAAGCCGGGTCCCTTGACTTTCCAGAAACGTCCCAGGGTGAAAATCACTCCCCGCTCGTATTCGCGGAGAATGCGGATCGCACTGAACAGGAAGATGACGACCAGGGCGATAATGATATAGAGCGTGTAATCCGTCATGTTATTTCTCCTCTTCGATAGAATCGTTCAGGGGCTCGACAGTTAAAGTAAGACCGTCAACCTTGGTAACCCGAACTCGTTGGCCTGGTTGCAATGGTTGATCACTCACCGCTTGCCAGTGTTCGCTGTGAATCAGAATCGTCGCTCGATGATCATCGACGCTGATCACCTTGCCGGTTCCGGTGAGAAGCTGCTCCATGCCGCTGACGACCGGTCGTCGTCGGGAGCGTAATGCCATACCGATTACGATGACAAACATCAAGACACTGCTGAGGGCGAAGGCGGCGATGACACCGGGATTGATTCCGTAGCCGGGCGCAGTGGTGTCGATCAGGATGATCGAGCCGAATACGAACGCAATTACCCCACCGATACCCAGGACGCCGAAACTGGGTTGATAGGCCTCGCCAATCATTAATGCAATACCAAGTATTATCAGAGCCATACCGGCATAGTTGACGGGGAGTAATTGCAGGGCATACAAGCCCAGCAGCAGGGCGATGGCGCCGACCGTGCCCGGGACAATCGCGCCGGGATTCGAAAATTCGAAAATCAGCCCGTAAATACCGATGAGCATCAATATATAGGCGATGTTGGGATTGGTGATAACGCTCAGTAAACGGCTGCGCCAGTCCGGATTTTGGACTTGGATGCGCATATCCAGGGTGTTGAGAGCCTGTTGCTGGCCGTAGATCTCGATTTCGCGGCCATCCAGCTGCTGTAGCAGATCCGCATTGCTGCGCGCCACCAGATCGATAACGTTTTTCTCCAGAGCTTCACGGTAGGAGAGGCTGGCAGCCTCGCGTACGGCCTGTTCCGCCCAGTCGGCGTTGCGACCGCGCAATTCGGCCAGGCCGCGGATATAGGCGACGGCATCATTGATCGCCTTGCGTTCGCCGGCGGATTTTCCCTGGCTCGGTTGATCCTGCTCTTGCTCTTGCTCCGATTTCGGTTTCTCGTCATCTGGTTGACCGGGACCGCCGAGTTTCACCGGCGTGGCGGCCCCCAGGTTGGTGCCGGGCGCCATGGCGGCGATATGGCTGGCATAGAGAATATAGGTGCCGGCGCTGGCGGCGCGTGAGCCGGTGGGTGCGACATAGGTCACAACCGGAATCGGCGAGCTGGTGATACTTTTGATAATGCCCCGCATAGCGCTATCCAGTCCGCCCGGGGTGTCCATGCGAATGAGAATCAACCCGGCCTGTTCAGCGGGCGCATTGTCGATGGCCCGGGTGATATAATCCTCCGTGGCGGGACCGATGACATCATTGATGCTGAGTTGAAGTACGGTTCGGGCCGATGAGGTGTCCGAAGCTATCGCCGGTGCGGCTATTATAAGCAGCAAAAGCAGAGACAATAATCGTTGAGCGGCTTTCCACATGTTGAAGGTTACTCGCAAATTCCTTCACCAAGCATAGCCGCTCCGGCCGCTGTTTTCGACCGACAGGTACCGGACAGAAAAAAAACCATGGAAAAACGAATGAGACAAGAACATGACATCGACGGTGGGTTGTCGACGAGCCGTTTCCCCGCGAGGTCCCTGATAATATTCGGGATAATGCTGTGCCTGATATTGCTTGGAGCGTCAGTGGAACTGGTTGCCGAGGAACAGATGAGTCGTGACCAGTATGTGGCGCAATCACACGACGATTTGCTGGCGCCCTGTCAGAGTGAGGCATTTGTCAACTGTCTTGGCACCACTGAAGCGCAATGTACCCGACAGGTCAATCAGCTGGTCGAGACATGCAGTGCGGCATTACCCGCCATTCTCACGGCGGACAACTTTAATGATTCTGCCGTAGGATATGCCAGTTGCGTGTTTGACGGATTGCAAGAGGCATTTGGCAAGAGCAGTGAAGAGATCGGCCATTGTGAGAATCAGGCAGGCATGCGCTAAATCCGGGCATTCCTGATACCAGTACCGGTGCGAAATACCCCGGCGCCTTTCGGGACACGCCGTGAATCCGCCCTGCAGGTTCAATGCTCATCTCTCTGGTCGACGGTTCTGCAGGCGCAAAAATAACGCCCGAATAGTCCAAATGATCGGCGATCTGGAACACTCATTTATCGTCAGTGTTCTTCAACGACAATACTGTTTTGCGGCGATGACGAAACTCCCAGCAGTGGTGGATCTTCGGGTTGCGCTCAAAATCACGGGGTAGCGTTTCACGATTGATATCTGTTATTTCCAAAGCGGCAATGGATGTTTCATCCAGCTTGAAGTTACGCAAGTTGGTGGAAAACAGCAGTACGCCATTTTTACGTAACCGTTTCATCGCCTGGCGGATCAGCGCGACATGATCGCGCTGGATGTCCAGGGTCGCCTGCATGCGCTTGGAGGTAGAGAAGCTGGGGGGATCGAGAAAAATCAGATCATATTGTTGAGCGTTAACGCCTTCTTCAAGCCAGAACAGGCAATCGGCCTGAATAAAGCGATGTTCGCCCCCGTCAAAACCGTTCAGGTGCATGTTGCGTCGCGCCCAGTCGAGATAGGTCTTTGACATATCGATGGTGGTGGTGCTGCAGGCGCCGCCATGGGCGGCGTAGACGCTGGCCGTGCCGGTATAGGCAAACAGATTCAGAAAGTCGCCGTTGGCGGCCAGCTTGCCGATCCGCCTGCGCACCAGGCGGTGATCCAGGAACAGGCCGGTGTCGAGATAATCCTCGAAGTTGACCCAGAACCGGCAGCCGTTTTCCTGGACGCTGTAAAAATGTTTCTCCTCGGCCAGCTTCTCATACTGGGCGCTGCCTTTTTGCCGGCGTCGGACCTTGAAAAACAGCTGTTGTTCGCAAATCGCCAGCGTGTCGAGAATAACCCCCAGTGCCTCACGCAGGCGTTGCCGGGCCTTCTCCGGGTCGACGCTGCGCGGCGGCTCGTATTCCTGCACATGCACGTAACGCTGTTCCGTCTCGTAGACATCAATGGCCAGGGCATATTCCGGCATGTCGGCGTCGTAGAGGCGATAACAACTGATATTTTCCTGTTTGAGCCAGCGGGACAGTTGCCGGGTGTTCTTTTGCAACCGATTGGCGAGCATGCGCGCATTGTCCGTGAACTCCGCCGGCTGTAACGGCCGGGGGTAGCCGCGCGGCGTGATGTCATAATCCGGCTCTATCCGGTAATGGAACAACTTGCATTCGATGGGACCGTTGTACAGGCTGTGACGGCGCAGCGTGCGCAGTTGCAACTGGCCACTGAGCTCCGGGTTGCCGGTAAACAGCGTCGCCTGCCAGCCGTTGAAATGCTGTTTGAGGGTCTGGCCGAGCTGTCGGTAGAGCAGCGGCAGGTCCGAATCACTGCCCAGTCGCTCGCCATAGGGCGGATTGACCACCACCAGCCCCGGAACGGCATCCAGCGGCGGGCGAATGGCCTCCAGAGGACGGCACTCGAGTTGGATCAGCCCGGCGAGGTCCGCTTCCCGCACATTCTGTTCGGCACCGGCAATGGCCCGCGCATCGATATCATAGCCGTGGATCGCCGGCAGGCGGGCCAGACCCTGTTGGCGGCGCTGTTGGGCTTCGTCATAAAGGTTTTGCCAAAGCGTCGGATCATGCTGGCGCCAGCCGCTGAATCCCCAGTACTCGCGCAGCAGCCCCGGAGCAATATCGGCGGCGATCCAGGCGCCCTCGATCAGCAAGGTGCCGGAACCGCACATGGGATCGAGCAGAGTGCCCTGTTCCCGGGCTATCTGCGGCCAGCCGGCACGCAACAGAATTGCCGCCGCCAGATTCTCCTTGAGCGGTGCCGCGCCACCGGCGCGCCGATAGCCCCGTCGATGCAGGGAATCGCCGGAGAGATCCAGGCTGACGCTGGCCTGGTCGCGATGCACATAGACATTGATCCGTACATCGGGCCAGCCGGTATCGATCGACGGACGCTCGCCGTCCCGATCCCGGAATTGATCGACCACGGCATCCTTGGCCTTGAGCGCACCATACTGACTATGTGTGATTGTGGATTGGCTGCTCTGAAACTGGACGGCGAAGGTATTGGCAACGCCGAAATGGTCGCGCCAGTCGATCTGTTGCATGCCCCGGTACAGGGCCTCGGGTGAATCGGCAGTGAAGCTGCCCAGTTCCAGCAGGACACGATTGGCCACCCGGCTCCAGAGACAGACCCGGTAGGCTTCTTCGAGTGTGCCGTGGAAGCTGACCCCGCCACGGGTTTCCCGGGCCTGGTCGATGCCCTGCGCGTGCAGCTCTTCGGTCAGGAGCGATTCCAGGTGCAGGGGGGCAGTGACGAACAGGGCGTAATCGGACATGATGGGTTAAACCGCTGAAAAAGCGGGTAGTTTACCCTTTAATGCCCGGTTGCGGGCAGTCCCTGAAGGTCTGTGCGGGATTTATTTTACCGGTAATTCGCGCAGGGGGCATTGGTCGAGGCTGGTATTTGGGAGCGGCTTTGTTATGATGAACGCGGTCGCCCGGACCGGATAACAACAACGACACTTTCGACTGTTCAGACAGGGTATTATGGAATTTTACGCTACTGCCCGCCTGCCGTTTACTCCTAACGAATTGCAACGTTATTTGCGTATCGACAACCTGCCATCATGGTGTGCGTCGATCGAGACGGTACTGTCCCACCAGGGAGAGCGGGGACGTATTTATTGCCTCTGGGGCGAGTTTGCCATTCACCAGGAAATTCTACGTGACGGCGTGCGTTTCACCCTGCCGGGTTGTCCAAATGTCCTGCAATGGACCGTGACCGCCGACGCGGACCGACGCCCGGGTCAGGTCGTGGTTCATTGCACTATCAACCGACAGCAGCACGAGCCCGAATTTGTCGAATCGCTGGAACAGTTTGTGGCCGACTGGAAAGCCGGCCTGGAAGACTGGCAGGCCCGCCTGCAGGAGCTGGCCGGTGAGCGGGCGCCGGCCGAATGTCCACCCTGGTACGGCTAAATCAGGTGTTTGGAATACGCGATCCCTTTGTCATTCAGAAGTGCCGTTGAGCCTTCGAGGACACGCCGTGAAAACGCCCGTGTGGGTGAGTCGATGCCGTCCTGACGAATGTACAAGCGGACTTTGCCCCGGGCCTGACAGGCTATTGAAATCGACACCGTTGTCCATGTCTTCCGACTTTCTCAAGATGCTAGAATCATTCACGGTATATCAGCGAAAGGAACCTGTTATGAATCGAATGCTACCGCTAATCGTGCTGTTATTAACCAGTTGGCATGTTGTTGCCGCCGAACAGGCGCCATGGGGCAGGGCCGAGGCACAGCAGTACGATTATCAACCACAAAAGGTTGTCTATGATGTGTCTGTATCGAGCCGCAAGCAGTTCGAACAGGTACTGGACCGCGCCAGTTATCTCAGCCAGGTCTATCATGCCGATCCGTTTGCCGCCTCGATCGTGCTGGTCCTGCATGGAGATGAAATTTCGTTTTTTGCGATTAAGAACTATCTCAAGAACAAGGAGCTGGTTACCCGTACCCAGAGCCTGACAGTGGGCGATGTGATCGAGATTCGCATGTGCCGGATTGCCGCCCGGGGGCATGGTTATGACCCGGAAGATATTCACGGGTTTGTCCAGATGGTACCGATGGCCGATGCCGAGATCATTCGCCTGCAACGGGAAGAGAACTATGCCTACATGCAATAATTCCGAAACGAAATCGGGGGCATGATATCCCCCAACGGCATTGACAGGTATTCAATTTATGGCAGATAAAAAAGGCGGCTCGACCCCGTTTAAAAATCCCCGCAGTCACCTGACGGTGCGCAACGCGACCAATCAGGATGTGCCGGCAATCGCCGCCCTGACGGATCGGGTCTACAACAGCAGCACCGGCCAGTCGGGCTATTCGGAAGGCTCGATCCGGGGCCAGATTAACAACTATCCGGACGGACAGTTTGTGGTGCTGGTGGACGACAAGGTGGTGGGTTATTGTGCCACCTTCCGGATTGCCGGCAAGGTGGCGTTGCGCCCGCATACCTGGGCGGAAATTACCGGTAACGGCTATGCCTCGCGGCATGATCCGAAGGGGGAGTGGCTGTATGGCATGGAAGTTGTGGTCGATTCCGATTATCGCGGATATCGAATCGGCAACCGGCTTTATAACGAACGAAAGAAACTTTGCGAATCCCTGGGGCTGAAAGGGATTGTATTCGCCGGTCGGTTGCCGACACTGGCAAAGCGTATCAAGCGTTTTGGTTCCGTCGAAGAATACGTTGAGCAGGTCAAGCAGAAGAAGCTGCGCGATCCGGTACTCTCTTTTCAACTGCGCAACGGTTTTGAGATTATCGGAATCATCAAGAATTACCTCGACTCGGATCGCGATTCATTAGGTTATGCCGTTCATCTGGCTTGGCATAATCCCAAAGTTCAGCAGGAGGAAGAGCAGGAACGCAGCAAGCGCTACGGCGAACGCCTGCCCGACACGATACGCATCGGCACGGTGCAGTACATGCAACGGCGAGTGCGTTCCTTCGAGGAGTTTCTCGGGATTGTCGAATACTTTGTCGATGTAGTGGCAGACTATCAGGGAGATTTCGTGGTATTTCCGGAGATGTTTACCCTGCAATTACTCTCCATCGAAGATCAGCAGCTGCGTCCGTCCGAATCCATCGAGGCGTTGACCAAGTATACGCCGCACTTTGTGCAGGCCTTGCGCGAGATGGCGCTGCGTTACAACATCAATATTATCGGAGGCTCCCACCCGACCCGGGTCGAAAGCGGGCGCGTGGAAAATATCTCCTATGTTTTTTTGCGGGATGGTCGGGTGTATGAACAAGCCAAAATCCACCCCACACCCAATGAGGTTTACTGGTGGAATATCGAAGGCGGCCGGGCGGTCAATGCCATCGAGACGGACTGTGGCCCCATTGGTGTCCTGATTTGTTATGACTCGGAGTTTCCGGAATTGGGCCGCCATCTGGCCGATCAGGGTGTGCAGATCCTGTTTGTGCCGTTTTGCACCGACGAGCGCCAGAGTTATCTGCGGGTGCGTTATTGTTGCCAGGCCCGGGCGGTGGAAAACCAGTTTTACGTGGTAATGTCCGGCAATGTGGGTAACCTGCCGAATGTCCATAATATGGATATCCAGTATGCCCAGAGCTGCATACTGACACCGTGTGATTTCCCGTTTGCCCGCGACGGGATCGCCGCCGATACTACCCCCAATGTCGAGACAGTCGCGATCGCCGATTTGCGACCGGAAACCCTGCAGGTAGCGCGCAACAGCGGCACGGTCCAGAATCTGCATGATCGTCGTCACGACCTCTACAATGTCCAGTGGCGTGGTAAATAAGCTGTTTTATATTGATAAAAATTCTCTGTGCCAGGTGGTTGTTTTTGGTATGCAGGGCGCTATATTGTTAAAAGGTCAGGTTAAACGATATTTACAGTCCAGAGTTTGCAGTATTGAAGATATACTATTTAACCCGCTTTTCTGTACCCGCTTTTCATCTCTGATGCGTCTATGAATGGTTATCTGCCTGTTAATAAAGCCTTTTTCAAATCCCGTTTAGTACAGGATTACCGGGGTTTACTCCGTTGTCCGTCGCCTAACTCTTCGTGCCATCTGATGAGAGAATGTTATGACAAATTATCTTGAAGGCATCTGGCCACTACAGCCCTGGCAGTTGGTGGTATGGACGCTGATCGTTACCCACATCACCATCGCCAGTGTGACAATCTTCCTGCATCGCGCCCAGGCACATAACAGTGTGAAGCTGCATCCCCTGGTCAGCCACTTTTTCCGTTTCTGGTTATGGCTGACCACCGGGATGGTGACCCGTCAGTGGGTGGCAATTCACCGCAAGCATCATGCCAAATGTGAAACAGAGGAAGATCCTCACAGTCCGCAGACCAGGGGTATTCGTAAGGTGTTGCTGGAGGGCAGTGAGCTGTATCGCGCCGAGTCGATCAATCAGCAAACCCTGCAACAGTATGGCAAGGGCACCCCGGATGACTGGCTGGAACGCCATGTTTACACCCGCCATCCGTTTGCCGGCATCATGCTGTTACTGTTGATCAATATCATGCTATTCGGACCGCTCGGCCTCACCATCTTTGCCGTGCAAATGCTCTGGATTCCGATCTGGGCTGCTGGCGTAATTAACGGGATCGGCCATTTCTGGGGTTATCGCAATTTCGAAACCGTTGATGCCTCGCGTAACATCGTCCCATGGGGTGTGTTGATTGGCGGGGAGGAGTTGCACAATAATCATCATGCCTATGCCGCCTCGGCCAGGTTGTCGAATAAATGGTGGGAACTGGATATCGGCTGGGTCTATATTCGCTTGTTAAGCGCTTTCGGACTCGCCCGGGTGCGCAGTGTGGCGCCGCGCGCCGAAAGCCGGGCGGACCAGCACGGTCTGGACATGGAGACGGTTCGCGCGATCGTGCGCAACCGCTTTCATATTCTCAAGCTCTACGGCCACCAGGTTGTCAAACCGGTATTGCGGGCCGAACGCGGCAGCCTGGATCATCAATCCTATCGCAAGCTGTATCGGCGTCTGCGTCGCTGGATGACCCGTGAGGATGTGCAGCTGGATGCCTATGATAACCAGGTGTTGGCCACGGCGTTGGAACAAAACCAGACCCTGGAGACGGTCTATCGCTTCAAGCAGCGGCTCAAGGAGCTCTGGATCCGCTCGGCGGAGACTCCCGCGCTGCGCCTGCACTGGCTGCAGCAATGGTGTGCCGAGGCCGAACGGACCGGCATCGCGGTGCTGGCTGAATTCTCAGGTTATTTGAAGGGGTATCGCGTTTACAGTGTGTAAGCTATCGCGCGCAAAACTGCCGATGTAATCACTCTTTTTTTCTGGAATTATTTTGATCTCCTGCCATACTTGATAATTGATACCGTGAGCGGCCGCCGCGGACGCTGACCCGAGATCAATGCACTGATTTTGACAGTGGGGTGAGGGTTACCAGGGTCAAGGTATTGCGAAACCTTCGAGTGAGAGGATCTTATGGCGCATCAGATTACGATGAAGTTTGCGCAGACCGACCTGTCAGGCCAACAACGGAAGATTCAACTGCTGGACGATCGCGCGCTGCGGATCCGCGAAAAACGCAATAAACGACAGTGCGAATATAGTATTGACCTGTTGGCGCTGGCTCCAGGCAGCCAGCGCCAACTTGCTTTGTCCCGGCCCTGGTTGATGGGGAGTGGACTGACCCTGTTAGGCGTGCTTTTTCTGTTCTGGTGGTTCCCGCGCTATCTGCCCGACACTGCCGACGGCTATTTACTCCTGACCCTGGTGGGGGGTAGTTTGTTGATAATGGGACAACTCTATCTGTTCTGGAAATACAGTAGCCGGCAACAGGTTTTCGTGTCCCGACATGCCAACATACCTCTGTTAAAGCTTCAGGTGAATCAACCTTCGCGCAACGAATTTGAACAATTTGTCCAGCACCTGGAACAGCGTATCACCAGACTGGCCAATGACTTCGAACTGTCCACGCAACAACAGTTATCCGGCGAACTGCGCATGTTAAGGCGTCTGAGCAAAAACCGGGTCATCGCTCAGGCTCAATACGCACAGGCCAAGGAGAAACTCTTCGGCCGTTTTGAAGAGTCGTCCGCACCCAATGCCCACTTGCCTGAAATGGCGGATGCCTGACAGTCAGTTGAGCTGGCAGGGATATGTCTGGTTTGTGTGCGTGCCAGAGTCAGTAAGATAAGGCATAATCGATCTCGCGTCGAACCAATGTATTAGCGTATTAGCGAATCGTTTTATTCATGCAGCAAGATAACAATAATGATAGAGCGCATCGGTGGTGTGTCTATATCCTGCAGTGCAGTGACAACAGCTTGTATACCGGTATCACTGTCGAGCCGCAGCGGCGAGTGGAAGAGCACAATGGAGATGATAGGCTGGCGGCCCGGTATACTCGCGGACGACGGCCCGTTACCCTGGTGTATCAGGAGTATTGCGCCAGTCGCACAACGGCCGCAAGTCGTGAGGCCGCGATAAAAAAACTCAGCCGGACGCAGAAACTGGCCCTGATTGCGCAGTCCACATCCCCGACAGTGGATGTCGCTTATGACTGATATCGATCCGAAACTGGCAGACGATTGTCTGTTGCTGGGTAAATTTCCTCTCTCATATCTGCTGTTGATGCAGGATGCCAATTATCCGTGGTTCATTCTGGTGCCGGATCGGGTGAATATTCAGGAGATCTATCAATTATCCTCCGAAGATCAGCAGCAATTGCTGCATGAGTCATCTCTACTGGGCGAATCCCTGATGACGGGGTTTATGGGGGATAAGCTGAATATCGCGGCGCTGGGTAATGTTGTTCCGCAACTGCATCTGCATCACATTGTGCGTCATCGGTCGGATCCGGCCTGGCCGGCACCGGTGTGGGGCAAAGTTCCCGCCCGTCCCTATGATGCTGACTTGCTCGAGCAGGTGATCGGGGTACTTAAACAGGTATTGCGCGAGGACATTGAGTATCGGGTATAGACCGCCTGCGGGCGGCGTTCTCAGTGCCGTGTGATCGCCTGGACGATCACCCAGGGCGCCACGACCACACTCCAGAAATCCGGTTGCTGCTCACTCCAGTTCAGGGCGTGTTCGTCGTTGGCGCGGGCTAGTTGCTCGTGCTGAATCCACTGTTCGATGCGGGCCTTGTCGTCTTCGGCGAATGCGGCAGCGACCTCGATCAGATCCAGTTGCGAATCGGCAACCACCACCACGCCACGGGCGAAATAACGCTGCAGTTCGGACCAGGGTAACTGCCCGGTCTCCAGGTTCAGTTTCTGTCGCAGTTCAGTGGCATTGAGTTCAACCGGTTTATCTGACATCACAACGAGCTTGTTTTCCGAAAAAAACGGATTATACCGGATGTGACCGGCGCTGTCCCGAGGGAAGGAGTGGACAGCATCCTGGATGCTGTTTAGCAGACTCGCTCCCCGCCCGGGGGCAATTTGTCCGGAACCGGCTCAGTGCGGGAACAGATCCAGCATTTTCGGGTTTTCCAGCATCTTGTAGGAGATAATCAGGGAGGCGGCCGTCCACACCTGGTGTTTGTTGGAGCGTCGCCCGATCAGACGCCCGGAACGTCCGTCGTAATATTCCGGCCACTCATCCAGCGGTAGTTTATTCAGCGCAATCTGGAAGGCTCGTTCGGCCAGGTCACCACGCCCGGCCTTCAGCGTGGAGGCAACAAAGGGCCACAACAGGACCGGCCAGTTTCCGCCATTTTGGTAGGACCAGGGTACGTTTTTGGGATCACTGCCGGTACGCACCTGCCACTCCAGCCCCTCCATGGCGGGGTAGATGATTTTGAGGGGCATCGCGCCGACCAGATCCGGCCAACGCAATTCATACAGGCGGATGATCCGTTCGGACTGCTCCTCGGAGGCCAGACCAAACATAATGGCCAGCAGGTTGCCCAGGGAAAAATAGCGAAAATCGATACGACCAACACCGATATTGCCCACCAGATAGCCACAGTCATTCGGCATCCATTCGATGACCCAGTCGGGAATTGATTCGGGATAGACATTCAGTACATTGACACTGTCGTGCCCGAATTCTTCGGTGGTATAGCGATGGATCTCGTTCAGACGTTGCAGATCCAGCCAGTAAAACAGACGGACATAACTTTGCAGGGCATGTTCGCGAGCCATGGCCGTGTTGACAAGCGAGGAATCACTTTCCGGATCTTTTTCCTCAAGCAGGGAATGAATAATGCGCAGCACGCCAAAAAACAGCGACTGAATCTCGAGCGGGTGGCCGTAGATTCCCATGCGACGGTCGATCATGCTGCAGGCGTCGGGAACCAGCAGCGCGGGGCTGACTTCAAAAGAGTCCTTCAGGCACAGATGCAGGATCTGCCGCATGGCCTGCTGGAAATCCGGCCGCTTGGCCAGCGAGTCATCGCCGGTGCTGCGCGTGTAGATAAACAGCAGGATCAGCCACCACATCATGGAATCCACGGGGGCGACCCGTCCGATGGCCTTTTCACCGAAATCGGCCTGCAGGTGCTCATTGCCATCGAAATCGGTGGCGACGGTGAAACTGGCTGGCATGATGCCGGGCTGAATTTCGTGGCCCGCGACGGTGCGCTCGCTGGTCCGCAGTTCCAGCACCGCTTCGAGAAAATTCCTGACGATCTCGGGCTTGCCATCGGCCAGGAATACCAGCGCGGACGGGACAAAGTCGCGAATGAAGCACTCCTCGTAGTTGGCGGCGGCCAGGTGTGTATGTTTCAGCGCCGCCACCGTGCCGATCGGTTTGCCCTGGTAATGGACAATCGACTGATTGAGAATATCGTAAGCGCGTTCTATGATGTGTTCTATGGACATATATGGATGCTTGAATCGAGTGGTCAGGAATTGAATGATTTATGATTATAACGACGTGTTCGATTATCGCAAATACCTTACAATTATTGTGCCAGAAAAATGGAATGCAAAGGAAACGCTCCGTGTGCGCGTCGTATGCCGGTATTGATTGTCTGATTCGTGGTCGGAGCAGGCAATGACGAGGTTATCAGGCTCTCGGCGCCCTGTCATTTTTGGTGAAGTGCTGTTTGACCTGTTTTCGGACGGCACCGCTGTGCTCGGCGGGGCGCCGTTCAACGTCGCCTGGCACCTGCAAGGACTGGGGCTGTCGCCGCTGTTTATCAGTCGCGTGGGACAGGACAAGCTGGGTGACCGGATCCTGCAGGCGATGGATGAATGGACGATGGACACCTCGGCGGTTTTCCAGGACCCCGATCATCCCACCGGCCGCGTGCAGGTAAGTCTGCAGGACGGGCAGCCTTCCTTCGATATCGTACAGGACGTCGCCTACGACCATATCGAAGCGGCGATGGTCAGGCGCCTGTATGCTAATTCCGCTTATGCCATGCTATATCATGGCTCGCTCATATACCGAATGCCGACCTCGGCACAGAGTCTCTCCCTGTTGCGTCAGATGACGCCTTCGATTTTTGTCGATATCAATTTGCGTGCCCCCTGGTGGAGCAAAGAGAAAATAGATGAGCTCTTGCAGGGCATAAACTGGCTCAAGCTTAATGAGACGGAACTGCAAACCTTGACCGGCGGTTCCATTGATGAAAATCAACTTATTGAGCAGAGCGCACGTGCTATTCTTGAAAAATATAATCTGCAGGCACTGATTGTGACCCGTGGCGCAGAGGGTGCCATGCTGATGACCGCCGGGAAGAGCCTGAATGTCGCCCCCGTCGAGGTGAATCGCCTGGTTGATACGGTGGGGGCGGGTGACGGATTCAGTGCTATCTGGCTGGCGGGCCTGCTCCGGGGTTGGTCCTATGAGCTGACACTGCAACGGGCGGTCGAATTCTCGGCGGCAATTTGCCAGCTGCGCGGTGCTGTAAGCCAGGATAAAGAGTTTTATCACTATTATCACTATCACTGGATGTTATGAACCATCAAACGGATAATTCAGACCAGCTTTACATTGTGTTGATCAGCGTACATGGTCTGATCAGGGCCAAAAACCTTGAGCTTGGACGGGATGCCGATACCGGCGGACAAAGTTTGTATGTGGTTGAGCTGGCCAGGGCGCTGGCCGCTCGCGATGATGTTGCCCGGGTTGATCTGTTTACCCGGCTGGTAGAAGACCCAAAGGTTTCGTCTGATTACACCCGGCCACAAGAGAAATTATCGGACAAGGCCAATTTGATCCGTTTGCGTTGCGGCCCCCGGCGTTATCTTAGAAAGGAGGTTCTGTGGCCCCATCTGGATGAATTTATCGATCATGCCCTGCAACATATTCGTTCGATTGGTCAGGTGCCGGACTTTATTCATGGACACTATGCTGATGCCGGGCTGGTTGCCGCCCGGGTGGCCGGTCTGCTGGGATCGCCGATGATCTTTACCGGACACTCTCTGGGTCGCGAGAAGCATCGGCAGTTGTTGAGTAAGGGTATCAAGCCGGAAAAGATTGAATCCCAGTACAATCTCAGTCAACGGATTGAGGCCGAGGAAGTTGCCCTGGGCACGGCGGCGATGATTGTGGCCAGTACACATCAGGAGGTCGAGGAGCAGTACGCCAAGTACGACAATTATCATCCCTCACGGATGGAAGTGATCCCCCCAGGTGTGGATATCAGTCGTTATCGCCCGCCAAAAAAGAACGAAGAACGGCCGAAAATATTTCAACAACTCGAGCGTTTTCTGTTCAAGTCCGACAAACCCATGATACTGGCACTCTCTCGTGCTGATGAACGTAAGAACATTACAACACTGGTCAAGGCATACGGGGAGTCACCGGAACTGCAGAAAAAAGCCAATCTGGTGATTATCGCCGGCAACCGGGATGATATTACCCAGATGGAAAAAGGTCCAAGAGAGGTGCTCAAAGAGCTGCTGTTGCTGTTTGACAAGTATGATCTTTACGGCAAGGTTGCTTATCCCAAACATCACAGTTCCGACGATGTACCGGCACTCTATCGCTTGGCGGCACAGACATACGGAATATTTGTTAATCCGGCATTGACCGAGCCGTTTGGCTTGACCCTGATAGAAGCAGCGGCCAGTGGCCTGCCGATTGTAGCGACCAATGACGGCGGACCGAGCGAGATCATTACCAATTGCCAGAATGGCGTTTTGATCGATCCCCATGACAGCCAGGGGATTGCCGATGCGCTGCTCACGGTTCTCGCGGACCGCAAACAATGGCGTCACTGGTCAAAACAGGGCTATGAAGGATCCCATCGGCACTATAGCTGGGAAGGCCATACCAAAACCTATCTGGAGAAAATCAGCGGCTTTCGTGAGCACCATTATCGTGCGCCTTTTGTGCCAACAGGCAAAACGCGTCTGGTTTCACTGGATCGGATTGGGTTCACCGCCATCGACAATGCCCTGTTCGGCGACAAAAACGCACTCAAGCACCTGCTGGCCTACCTGAAAGAAAACGGCAAATATATCGGCTTGGGACTGGCTACCGGACGAACCCTGGACTCGACGCTGAATTTTCTCAAGCGTTATAACCTGCCGACGCCGGACATTCTGGTGACATCGGTCGGTACGGAAATTCATTACGCACATCAGAATGAACGTATTGTAGAAGACAATCTCTGGCGACGGAATCTGGATTATCGCTGGGAGCCGCGAGTCTTGCGCAAGGCCATGCGTAAATGTCCGGGCGTTAAACTGGCACCGGAAAGTGAACAACGCGAACACAAGATAAGCTACAAGATCGATCCCGAAAAGGCTCCGAGCGTGCGGGAAATAAAGCGCCACTTGCGACGCCACGATCTGCATGCCAAGGCGATTCTGTCGGAGAAAACCCATCTGGATTTATTGCCCATCCGTGCTTCCAAGGGATTGGCGATACGTTATCTTTCAATGAAATGGGGAATTCCGCTGGATCGGATCCTGGTGGTCGGAGATTCAGGTAATGATGAAGAGATGCTGCAGGGCAGCACCCTCGGCGTGGTTGTTGCCAACCACAGCCCGGAACTGGATAAGCTACGCGACAAGCCGCGGATCTATTTCAGCGAAAACAGTTATGCCGACGGGATTATTGAAGGGATCGAATACTACAACTTCCTGGACAAAATCCGCATACCTAATGATTGAAATATTTAACCACAGAGGATACAGAGAGCACGGAGGTTTCTGAATAAGATACTCTGTGACCTCTGTGGTGAATAAGCTCATTATCCGCTGGGCTAATTAGAACTTTCCGTCATCCATCCGAGAGTTTGCGGGATGTAATGCGCAAGACCTTCAAGGATGCCGGCGGCGTAATTGCCATTCATGCCCAGAAAACCGCCCTGGGCGATATACAGGCGATCGGCATACCCCTTTTCATCAGCCAGCTGGCGGGCCTGTTGTTTGATCGCATAACTTGCATTATGAACCAGCGTGGCCCGGATATCACTGCAGAGGACCTCCAGATCATTACCGCTGTCACCGGAGAAGACGGTGTTGGCCGAATCGAAACTGTGTTGTTGCATCAGGAAATGGATGGCCTGAAGCTTGTTGGCGCGTTGCGGGAGGATATCGAGCAGGCCGATCTGTTTGGTATCATCAATACTCCAGATAACATTATAGCGGATCGGGTGCTTGTTCAGGCGCTGATGGATATCCTCCAACAGCGCTGGAACCGTCACGCCGACAGGAGCATAATAACTGAGTTTAAAATCATTTTGTTTGCTTTCTTCCTGGGATGTCAGAATATCGATTCCCGCCAGCCACTGTGCAATGTCACCCCGCTGGTAGCTTCCCCAATCCCGGCTGATTACATTTCGCCAGCTCTCCAGAAGTTCCCAGTTACCGTTATGAACTGTGTATATCGAGGTGCCAACATCACCGATGGCATAATCAGGTAGCGGCAGTTTCCACTCGATTATGGCTTCCTCAAGCAGGACCTGGTCACGTCCGGAGACATACACCAGAAAGACATCGTCTCTTGCCACTATTTTGCGAAATAACGGTCGTGCATTGGCGGATTCCGGATAGTGGCCATTGGGGATCAGGGTGCGATCCAGATCAGTGCAGATTAGAACAGGTTCAGTCATGGTCGATACGAAACAGATTTTTGCCCTGTAGCATCTGGCTGCCGATAATCGCCGCGGCGGCACTCCAGCCTTGCAGATGAGTTCCCCCGGGAGTCAGTTTCTTGCCGTGAACAAATTCCGGGAAACACCATTCCTGTTCGTCACAGGCGAGTGCATTGGCCTGGTGAATTCCGTGCAGGTAGTCATTCGCCAGGTTTTGTTTGCCGCGTTTGACCAGATCGGCCACATAAAATCCGGTCAGCATCGGCCATAATCCACCATTATGGTATTCATAGGGTTTGTTCTTGAATGTGTAGGAGAAAGTTATCTGCAGCTCTTTCCAGTCCTTGTCTGGCGGGTGTATGACCGGATGAAATGCCGGGACCAGGGCCAGATCCTGCGGAGTAATCTCTTTGATGAAGTGGTCTACAGCTTCGGACTGGGTTGTGTCAGCGATATCAAATAATGAGGCCAGGATATTGGCAAAGGCGTCAAACCGGTAACCGTAGCCCGTGGGCGAGAAAAAGGGCATCCAGTAGAGCCCGGCACAGCCGGGTGCCGCCTCGCGGCCTTTTTGATACAGGATTTCATGATAGACATCATCGGGAATGCCGTCCCCGTCATGCAGCCAGTAGTTGGCCTGAATAAGGTGCTTGAGATGGGCAAGGCGCTCCTGCAAGGTGTGGTCGACGGTAGCTTGCAGATCCTGATGCACGGTTCGCAGTGTCCGCAGAGCCTGTAGATAGAGCAATTGATCATAGAGCACATAACCGGAATGCAGGTATTCATCGGCCCAGTCGCCGGCCTGCGGCACGTAAAGCAATCCGCGATTGTTGAATTCCCAGGCACCCAACAAGAAACGGACTTTCTCCAGTACCGGCACCATCTTTTCGATAAATTGCCTGTCCCCTGTGGCTTTCCAGTATTCCCCGCAACCGATTACAAACCACAAACTCGCGTCAACCCGGCCGGTGGTACCGCCATAGCTGATCCGTCGTGAGGCCGGATCCACATTGCTGGGAATCTCACCATGGGGTCCCTGGTTGCGGGCCAGGGTATCCAGTGTTTCGCGTGCTGATTCGACCAATTCCGGTTCGTCGGTCAACAGGGCCGCGAGGGACAGGATGACTCCGTCACGGGACCATATACGTCGGTAATTGTCGCTATCGTTGGGGCTGGCAAGAAAGCCGACCCGGGTTCGGCATTGATGCAGCAGTTCGCAGGCTTTTTGGTAACCCTGCGCCTGGTTTTTATTCTGGTTTTGCTGCCTTGACATTGTAGTGGGATCTCGCCAAGTTATAGCTATAGATTTGCATTACAGTTTATGTCGATTTGAGCAGCGAAGCAACGCACACAAGAGGGCGTTTTGAAATCACAGTACCACTATCAGATTTATCTCGAACCCGGGCAACTCGAACGCGCCGCAACACGGCGCTGGGTGGAACTGGCACGGGAGTCTATCCGTGCCCGCAACAGTTTTCATGTGGCGCTGGCCGGCGGCTCGACGCCGAAGCCGGTTTATCATTTGTTACAGCAAGAGGAGCTTGAGTGGGACAAGGTCCATCTTTACTGGGGTGACGAACGGGACGTTCCCGCAGATCATCCCGAGAGCAACTATTTGATGGTAAAAGAGGCATTGATCGATCATGTTCCCATTCCGGTCGATAATGTTCACCCGATCGGGGTCCAGGCGGATATTGAAAAATCTGTCGAGGAATACCGCCAGGTTCTGGGCAATGTACACCGCAGTCCCAACGGCTTACCCTGTTTTGATCTTGTCATGCTCGGTATGGGGGATGACGGCCATATTGCTTCGTTGTTTCCCGAAAGTTCAGCATTGACAGTCGCCGATACCGCGGTAGTCAGTGTCTATGTGGAGAAGCTCAACAGCTGGCGAGTGACTCTGACCTACCCGGTACTGAATGCCGCCCGGAATCTGATGCTGCTGGTGACCGGCGAGGCCAAGGCGCCGATTGTCGCACAGGTGTTGGGGGGGGACGGTGACGAGAATTACCCGGTCCAGAAGCTGGCACCACAAGGCCGGGCCGAGTGGTACCTGGATCAGGCGGCAGCGAGCCAGCTGTCCGAATCGACATGAAACAGATTATCGCCGGTGATATTGGCGGGACCCATTGTCGTTTGGCCCTGGCGCAAGTCGATGCCTGTAGCGTTACTCTCCGCCAGCAGATTGACTATCCCGCGCAGAATTTTCCGGACTTTGAAACGGCACTGGGACAATTTATTCAGGAGCATGCTGCTGGTGAGACCATTGAAGCAGCCTGTTTTGCCATCGCCGGTCCCATCCGCTCACAGCGGGCGACATTAACCAATCTGCCCTGGACACTGGACAGTCAGCAGTTACAACAGCGCTTTGGCATTTCGCAAGTGCATCTGATCAACGATTTTGCGGCCAACGGCTACAGTCTGACTGTGCTTGGTGAGAGGGATTATTACGAAATACAGGCAGGCGAGTCCCTTTCCGGCAACCGGGTAATCCTGGGGGCGGGGACCGGTCTGGGCATGGCATTGCTTGCGGATGTTCAGGGGAAAATTCAGGTCCGGGCGTCCGAGGGCGGGCATATGGATTTCGCGCCTGTCGACGAAGAGCAGGACGAGTTGCTGCATTTTATGCATCAGGAACTCGTGCGAGTCAGTTATGAGCATGTATTGTCCGGTCCCGGGTTGTTGCGGATCTATCGTTATGTTGCCAGCCGCCAGCAGGTCGATACCGGGATGGTCAGCAAGGCAACTGATCCGGCAGCAGCGATCAGCCGTCGTGCGCTAAGTGGTGAGGATCCGTTGGCCGCGCATGCCCTGGAACTGTTTTTTCGCCTTTACGGCAGTTGCGCCGCCAACCTGGCGCTGATCGGTCTGGCGACCGGCGGGGTATATCTGGCCGGTGGAATGGCCGCCCGCCTGGTTAAGCCGCTCGGCCAAAGCGGGTTTGTCGCCGCCTTTAACAACAAGCCACCCATGAGCGAATTATTACAAAACATGCCTGTTAAAGTGATTACCAATCCACACGCCGGCCTGCTCGGCGCCGCGTGGTATGCCGGAAACCGATAAACATTACTTTGTACTCTCATGTGTAGCGTTCTTTTTTCAGCAGACTGGTAACCAACGCGGAGAACGCAGAGGCGCGGAGTCGCAGAGTTTTGGTATTTTGATCAGCAGATTAGATGTTTTCCATGCGCTGCTAACGCGTTCCAAGTGGGAGCACGATGCATGATAAGTACTCTATGTATGATAGGGTTTCGTATAAGAGGGAATGGAGAAGATATAAAAAGGGGTATTTAAAAAATCATTTCTCCTCCGCGTCTCTGCGGCTCCGCGTCCTCTGCGTTATATTCCACCGTGCAGGAACAGTTCCCGAACTGTAGGTGAATGTGCACTGTGGGGATTTACTCTTCATCCAGCGAGTTGCGCCAGTAGTGGTCTTCGTGGTCGAACAGGCGGGTGTCTTCGGGCGGGCCCCAGCTGCCGGCGGGGTAGGTGTGAATGTATTCACTTTCGCTGTCCCAGGCCTTGACGATGGGATCGACGATCTCCCAGGCCAGTTGAATTTCATCGTAACGCAGGAACAGGGAGCGGTCGTTTTCAATTACATCCAGCAGCAGGGTTTCGTAGGCGTCCAGTGAGTAACCCTGGACGCCACAATAGCTGGCATCCAGTCGGGTTGTATGGGTCTGCAGTTCCAGGCCGGGTTCCTTAACCTGCAGCTCCATGCGCAGGCATTCCTGGGGCTGGATGCCGAGCAGGATCCAGTTGGGCTTGAGTTTTTCGATCTGGGTCTTGCGAAACAGCTGTTGGGGGGGGTGCTTGAAACGAATACTGATCATGGAACTGTTCTGGGCCAGTCGCTTGCCGGTACGCAGATAGAACGGCACACCCCGCCAGCGCCAGTTATCGATATAGAGCTTGAGTGAGGCATAGGTTTCAGTGGTGCTGTTGGATGGCACGCCATCTTCGTCCACATAACCGGGGACGCTCTGTTTGTCCAGCATGCCCTGGGTATACTGGGCACGATAGGCTTGGGCATTGATAGCCCGCCTGGGAATCGGGCGAATGGATTTGAGCACCTTGGCTTTTTCGTCACGCAGCGACTCGGCGTCCAGGTTGGCAGGCGGTTCCATGGCGACCAGGGTCAGCATCTGCAATAGATGGCTCTGGATCATGTCGCGCATGGCGCCGACCTGATCATAAAATGCCGCGCGCCCGGCAATCCCCAGTGTTTCCGAATGGGTGATCTGCACATGATCGATATAATTGCGGTTCCATAACGGCTCCAGCAGCAGATTGGCAAAACGGAATACCAGGACGTTCTGCACCATGCCCTTGCCGAGGTAATGATCGATGCGGAATATCTGTTTTTCGTGAAAGCACTTTTGCAGATTTTCATCCAGCACGGTGGCGCTTTGCACGTCATAGCCGAAGGGTTTTTCAATCACCAGCCGGCGCCAGCCCTGATCCTCGTTATTCAACCCGGCACCAGCGATCGCCTGGCTGACGCGCGAGTAATAGGAGGGCGGGATCGCCATGTAAAACACCAGATTGGTGGGGATTTGCGGACTGGATTCAAGATACGCCTTGAGATCCTGCAATGACTCGCGGCTGGTCATGTCGCCGCTGAATACATGCAGTCGCTCGATCAGCCGTTGCAGTACTTCGTTGTTGAGTCCGTCCCGGGCCCGCTCGCGCAGCAGTTCGGTGACCTCGGCATGCCATTGCGCTTCCGTTATCGCCTGCCGGGTAAAGCCGACGATACACATGTCGGCGGGCAGGCGATTGGCCTCCTCCAGATGATAAAGTGCGGGCAGTAATTTGGTGCGCGCCAGATTGCCGGTGGCGCCGAAGACGATAAAGGTACAGGGATCCAGATCGATCATTCTGATTTCACCGCATGACCGCCGAAGGCCTCACGCATCTTGGCGAGAATCCGGTTGGCATAGGCGGTGTCGTCCTGACTGGCAAAACGCATGTGCAGTGCCAACGCCAGCACCGGGGCGGCGGTCCCCTGATCGATGCTCTCCATGACGGTCCAGCGTCCTTCGCCGGAATCGGCGACATAGGGGGTGATGTTCGCCAGCTGCTGATCCTGTTGCAGGAAATCGGCACTCAGATCCAGCAGCCAGCTGCGCACTACCGAGCCGTGGCGCCACAGCTCGCTGATCTGGGCCAGATCCAGTTCGAACTCGCTTTTGCCCTGCAGCAAGGCAAAGCCCTCGGCATAGGCCTGCATCATGCCGTATTCGATCCCGTTGTGAATCATCTTGGTGAAATGGCCCGCGCCGGGCGGGCCGACATGGGCCCAGCCATTATCGGGGGAAGGCGCCAGCGTCTTGAGTACCGGCAGCAGGGGTTCCACGTGAGCCCGTTCGCCGCCGACCATCATGCAATAGCCTTCATCCAGGCCCCAGACCCCGCCGGAGGTCCCGGCATCGACAAAACCAATCTGGTGTTCGGCCAGCATGGCCGCGCGGCGCTGGCTGTCGTGGTAATTGGCATTGCCACCATCGACCACGATATCCCCCGGTTGCAACAGGCCGGGCAGGGCCTGAATAGTTTGCTCGGTGACCTCGCCGGCCGGCAGCATCAGCCAGACGATACGCGGTGCCGACAGCTGCGCGATGGCCGCTTCCAGGCTCTCGGCGGGGAGCAGGTTTTCCTCTTCCGCCAGCTGGTTGACGATATCGGGCGAGCGGTTATAACCGACCACCTCGATATCCTGACGCAACAGCCGCCGGGCCATATTGGCCCCCATCTTGCCCAGACCAATCAGTGCAATGCGCATGAGTATTCCCGTCCGTTTGAAAATGATGTTATTAACTTAGCACAGCCGGGCCGGCAATGAGAATCTTCCTGCAGCAGGCCACTTTTCAAACGCTCTGGAATAAAACGCGGAGTTCGCAGAGTCGCAGAGGCGCGGAGAAAATTTGTAAAAGTTGGCAGATATCAGATGGCAGTTGACAGCGGTAGGAGCGGCTGCGCCGCGATTTAAAAGACAGGGTAGGATACGCACCACGCACCATCCTTGCGGACAGTGGCAAGGGACGCATAATGAGGCATGCGGACAGGCATTGTTATCTCGGCGGATAGTGGAATCAAGCAAGCAATAAATTGTTCCTTTGCGTTCTCTGCGACTCTGCGAACTCTGCGTTATTTTTCGTGTGCGGGAAAAGGGATTAGATCTACAGCTCGATTTTTTCCTTGAAGGCGGGAAGGTGGGCATTCCAGTCGTATTGTTGCCGGAACTGTTCCTGCAGGATTTCGCGTTTATCCTGTTCGCCGTGCACCAGATAGAGCCTGGGCCGGGGATGGAAGTGGCCGGCCCATTCGAGCAGTTGTTGCTGGTCGGCGTGGGCGCTGAACCCGCCAAGGGTATGGATACGGGCTTTGACATTGACCTCGCGACCGAACAGCCTGAGCCGTTCTGTCCCGTCGACCAGGGCGCGGCCGGGGGTCCCGGCGGCCTGGAAGCCGACGATGATCAGGTGCGTATTGTTTTTCCAGAGGTTATTTTTCAGGTGATGGCTGATGCGTCCGCCGGTACACATGCCACTGCCGGCGATGATAATTGCGCCACCGTGGATCGTGTTGATCTGCATCGACTCCTCGACCGTTCGGGTACAGCGCAGATTGGGTAGCCATTCCTCCCAACGATGCCGGACAGTATCGACAAAGGCTTGCGCATCATCGTCGTTGAACAGGTGCAGATAGCGAAAATAGAGTTCGCTGGCGGCAATGGCCATCGGGCTGTCGAGAAAAATCTGTTGCTGGGGCAGTCGTCCCTGGCGATGAAACTTGCCCAGCCAGAACAGGATCTCCTGGGTGCGCCCGACGGCAAAAGCGGGGATCAGGACATTGCCGCCGGCGTCGGCCGCCGCCTGCAGGGCCTGGTGAAACTCTTCCACCGTCTCCTCGTAACTACGGTGGTTGCGATCCCCGTAAGTCGATTCAAGCAGCAGGGTATCGGCCTGCTGTAGATATTCGGGGTTCTGTAGCAACGGATGGTGGATGTTGCCCAGATCGCCGGAGAAGACCAGTCGCCGGGTGGTGCCGGCATCCTCGACACTGAGCTCCACAATCGCCGAGCCGAGGATATGGCCGGCATCATGATACCGGAGCTGGACATCCGGGGTAATCGGGGTGTGCTGCCGGTAGTCGAGGGTCTGGCGCAGCTGCAGGGTGGCCGCGACGTCCTGGTCGGTATACAGCGGCTCAAGCGGTGTCTTGCCCGCCTTGTGGCGCTGCTTGTTCTCCCACTCGGTGTCTTTCATCTGCAAAAAGGCGGCATCGTGGAGCATAATATCGATGAGATCGTGGGTTGCGCGGGTCATATAAACGGGACCCCGATAACCTTCCTTGACCAGACGGGGAAGTAAACCACTGTGATCCAGATGGGCATGGGAGAGCACCACTGCATCGATCGCATTCACGCTGAACTCAAAGGGCGCCTGATTGGCCTCGTCGGCCCCCCGGCCCTGATGCAGACCACACTCCAGCAGGATAGTAGTCTTCGCGCTGCGCAGCAGATAGGCCGAGCCGGTGACTTCGCCGGTGGCGCCGAGAAATTGTAAACTTGCCATAAAAACAGCCTATCATATTGATTGAAAAGATAAAAAAATAATAATCAGGCGCCCGCTGAGGCTATGCAAAGCGCTGCTGTCAACTATACTTGATTTTAATAGACAGGTTCCTTCTCCAATGCCCGGGTTCTCCGCCCGGCCAACCCTCAAATCCTGAGGAAGGAGGTGCGCGATGAGAAGGCGGATGTATTTCATTCTCCCCGACGTCAAGTCGGCCCAGACGGTCCATAATGAGTTGTTGTTGTCGAAAATCGAGGAACGGCACATTCACGTGCTGGCGCGCGAGGATGTAGATCTGGCCGATCTGCCCGAAGCATCCCTGTTGCAAAAGAGCGATCTGGTTCATGGTGCCCAGTTGGGCGCGATTATCGGCGCTTTTGCCGGGGTGCTGCTCGGCACGCTGGCGGTCATGCTGGGCTATATCGTCTCCGGCCTGGAGGTCTGGTCGGTCGGCTCGATCACCGTTGGTGGTGCGCTGATCGGTCTGTTTGCCTCCACCATGGTGGCTGTGAATATCCCCAACAGCCGATTGAGGGCATTTTCCAGCCAGCTTGAGCAGGGCCGCCTGCTGATGATGGTGGATGTGCCGGTGGAACAGGTGGAAACCATTTCGGCGCGGGTCAAGGAGCACCACCCCGAAGCCGAGATCCGCGACGTAGAACCGACCATCCCGGCTTTTCCCTGAAACGCTGTCTTGGGGCGCCCGGTGTGCGCCGGGCGGCGATCCGGCTTCCGCCGAAAACGGGGCAACCCAACAGTAACCGGGTTACGGGTATCCGCCCTGAGCCCTTGCGGGACGCGTCCTGACGCGTTAAATTTCGTCCCGCAGGATTGCCTGGCTTATATATAAGGTGTTACAATCCGGCACGAATTTGGTGTTATTCAGGAAGTGGGCCTCGCGCCCACTTTTTGTTTACGGGTGTAACGAAAAATGGGACAGGCAACAGACAGGCTGACCACGCTGATCGCCTCCGCCGTGCAGGCGCTGGACTACGAGCTGGTGGGGGTTGAGCATCAGGCCCAGGGAAAGCATTCCGTGGTCCGGGTTTTCATCGATTCGGAAGAGGGCGTTACCCTGGCCGATTGCGAACGGGTCAGTCACCAGATCAGTGGTGTGCTCGATGTCGAGGACCCGATCCGCGGCCAGTATAATCTTGAGGTTTCCTCACCGGGACTGGATCGGCCCTTGTTTACGCCGGAACACTATACCCGGTTTCTGGGTGAGAAGGTGAAGCTGCGGCTGCGCCAGGCCGTTGAGGGGCGCCGCAAGCTGGCCGGGCGTATCGACAAGGTGGAAGGCGAGATTATCCATATAACGGACGATGCCGGTCAGACATATGAGCTGACAGTGGATGAGATCGAAAAGGCCAATCTGGTGCCGGATTACGATGCGATTATTCACAGTCATTAATCGCTGGCGGAAAAAGATTGACAATGAACTCGAACAGTTAAGTATGCATTTTGATTTGCTTCTAGAGGCTGGGTTATGAACAAAGAAATTCTGATGGTAGTTGATGCAGTGTCCAACGAAAAAGGCGTGGACAAGGACGTCATTTTTGAGGCCATCGAAGGTGCACTGGCAACTGCCACCAAGAAACGTTACAACACCGATGTCGATTTGCGCGTCAGCATCAATAAATCCAACGGTGATTATGAAACTTTTCGTCGCTGGGAAGTGGTGGAAGATGATGCTATGGAGCATCCGGAACGCGAGACGACAGTGAGCGCCGCTCAGTATGAAGATCCGGATATCCAGCTTGGCGAATTTGTCGAGGAGCAGGTCGACTCGATTGAATTCGGCCGTATCGCCGCGCAGACCGCCAAGCAGGTTATCGTGCAAAAAGTGCGTGAAGCCGAGCGAGCGCAGGTCATTGAGGAATACGAAAGCAAGATCGGTCAGTTGGTGATGGGGGTCGTCAAACGGGTCGAGCGCGGTAACGTGTACCTTGACCTGGGTGGCAACGCCGACGCCATTATTCCGCGCGAGGACATGATCCCGCGTGAATCCGTGCGTCCCGGCGATCGCATCCGCAGTTATCTCAAGGAGATTCGTCCGGAAGCACGCGGCCCGCAGCTGTTTGTCAGTCGCACCGCGCCCGAGTTTTTGATCGAGCTGTTCAAGATTGAGGTTCCGGAAGTCGGTGAAGGCCTGATCGACATTCTGGGGGCCTCGCGCGATCCCGGCTCACGGGCCAAGATCGCGGTACGCAGCAATGATTCACGCATCGATCCCGTCGGTGCCTGTGTCGGCATGCGCGGATCACGGGTTCAGGCCGTTTCCAACGAGCTGGCCGGCGAACGCATCGATATCGTATTGTGGAACGAGAATCCCGCCCAGTTTGTTATCAACGCCATGTCGCCGGCCGATGTGGAGTCCATTGTGGTGGACGAAGATACCAACACCATGGATATCGCCGTTGCCGAGGAACAGTTGTCCCAGGCAATCGGCCGCGGTGGCCAGAACGTCAAACTCGCCAGTGAATTGACGCACTGGACCTTGAATGTCATGTCCGTCGCGGATATGGAATCCAAGAGCGAAGAGGAGTCGGTGCGCGTTCAGAAACAGTTTATGGAACTGCTGGATGTGGATGAAGAAGTGGCATCTATCCTGGTGCAGGAAGGATTTACCACCATTGATGAAGTCGCCTATGTGCCGATGGATGAATTGCTGGCAATTGAGGAGTTCGACGACTCGATTGTCGAAGAGCTGCGCGGTCGGGCCAAGGATGTCCTGTTGACCCGGGCCATCAGCAGCGAGGAAACCGTCGACAGTACCGAGCCGGCCGAAGACTTGCTTAACATGGAAGGCATGGAGCAGAACCTGGCCTACAAACTGGCCGCCAAGGGAATCTGCAGCATGGAAGATCTGGCCGAGCAGTCAGTGGATGAGCTGATGGAAATTGACGAGATGGATGAAGAAAAAGCAGCGCAACTGATTATGAAAGCGCGTGAACCCTGGTTTGCCGAAGAACAGAGTAACTGAGACAAACCGGAACGCTGAGGAGCAGGAGAGAGAGTATATGGCAGATGTAACCGTCCGACAGTTCGCTGAAGTAGTAGGCATATCGGTAGATCGGCTGCTGGATCAATTTAAAGAGGCAGGCCTCCCGGTATCCGATGCTGATGCGACGATTACGGATGCCGAAAAAATGGAACTGTTGTCGTTTCTGCGTAACAAACACGGCGCTGAAGGCGATGGCCTTAAAGAGCCGAAGAAAATCACCTTGAGTCGCAAATCCACCAGCGAGCTCAGGCAGACCGGCGGACACAGTAAAGGTAAATCAGTCACTGTCGAAGTGCGCAAGAAACGCACTTATGTCAAGCGCAGCACCGTACTTGAACAGGAGCATGAAAAGGCCGAGCAGGTTCTGGCGGAAAGAGCCAAGCTGGAAGATGAACGCCGTCAGGCTGAAGAGGCTGAAAAACAACGTGAGGCGGATCTGCAGGCCAAACGCAGTGCCGAGGAAGAAGAGCGTAAGGCCCGTGAAGCCGAGGCCAAGCGCAAGGCGGAGGAAGAAGAAGCCGCGCGCCTCCAGCAGGAAGAGATCGCCCGCAAGCAGGCTGAAGAAGCCAAGGAAACCAAACCGGGCGCGCGTCCGAGCAAGGCCAAAAAGGGTAAGGAACGCACCCGTGAAGAAGAGGATCGGGCAACCCGCTACGGCCGCCAGGAACTGCATGTTACTGCCGACAAATCAGGCAAGCGCAAAAAACGCGCCGGCAGACCCCGGCCTTCGGCGACGCCCTCCGGGGAACACGGCTTTCAACGTCCGAACGCGCCCATTGTGCATGAAGTCGCCCTGCCGGAGACGATTACCGTTTCCGAACTGGCCCAGAAGATGTCGGTCAAGGCTGCCGAAGTCATCAAGGTGCTGATGAATATGGGCACCATGGTGACTATCAACCAGGTGCTGGATCAGGATACTGCGGCGCTGGTTGTTGATGAAATGGGGCATAACGTCAAGCTGCTCAAGGCCGATGCGATTGAAGAAGATCTGGTCGTCGAGGATGAAGTAGGCGAAGCGGTTCACCGTGCGCCGGTCGTGACCATTATGGGCCATGTCGATCATGGTAAAACCTCGCTGCTGGATTACATTCGACGCAGCAAGGTGGCGTCCGGCGAAGCGGGTGGTATCACCCAGCACATCGGTGCCTACCATGTTGAACAGGAAAACGGCGATATCACCTTTCTTGATACCCCGGGCCATGCGGCGTTTACCGCCATGCGTGCCCGTGGCGCCCAGGCAACGGACATCGTTATCCTGGTGGTTGCCGCGGATGACGGTGTGATGCCGCAGACCAAGGAAGCGGTACAGCATGCCAAGGCGGCCGGCGTGCCGCTGATCGTGGCGGTCAACAAGATGGATAAGCCCGAAGCCAATCCCGACCAGGTCAAGAATGAACTGGCCCAGCTGGACGTTATTCCCGAGGAATGGGGCGGCGACACCATGTTTGTCCATGTTTCCGCCGAAACCGGCGAGGGCATCGAAAGTCTGCTGGAAGCGATCCTGCTGGTCTCCGAAGTTCTGGAGCTCAAATCGACCCGCGAGGGTAACGCGCAAGGGGTGATCGTTGAATCACGCCTCGACAAGGGCCGCGGTCCCATCGCGACCGTGCTGGTACAAAAGGGAACGCTGCGCAAAGGCGATATCCTGCTGGCCGGTCTGGTATACGGCCGTGTGCGGGCGATGCTCAACGAAAAGGCCGAACAGGTGGAAGAGGCCGGCCCCTCGATTCCGGTCGAGGTTCTCGGCCTGTCCGGTACACCCAATGCCGGTGATGAAGCGGTCGTGGTACCCAATGAACGCAAGGCGCGTGAAGTGGCCATGTACCGTCAGGGCAAATCCCGGGACGTCAAACTGGCCCGGCAACAGGCCGCCAAGCTGGAAAACATGTTCTCGCAAATGGAAGAGGGCGAGGTTGGTGTTGTCAACGTCGTGCTCAAGGGCGATGTGCAGGGTTCGGTCGAAGCCATTACCGACGCGCTGGAAAAACTGTCCACCGACGAGGTCAAGGTCAAGATCGTCGCCAGCGGTGTGGGCGGCATTACCGAATCCGATGTCAATCTGGCGGTGGCCTCCAACGCCATCCTGGTCGGCTTTAACGTGCGTGCCGATGCGGTCGCCAAACGGTTGATCGATGAAGAAGACGTCGATCTGCATTACTACAGCGTCATTTATGATCTCATCGACGAGGTTAAGGCGGCCATGAGCGGTATGCTCTCGCCCGAGACCAGAGAAGAGATCATCGGGCTGGCCGAAGTGCGCGATGTGTTCCGTTCGCCCAAGCTTGGCGCCATTGCCGGCTGTATGGTGACCGAGGGTGTGGTCAAGCGACACAGTCCGATCCGCGTCCTGCGTGACAATGTGGTGATTTATGAAGGCGAGCTGGAGTCGCTACGACGCTACAAGGATGACGTTAACGAGGTGAAACAGGGCATGGAGTGCGGTATTGGTGTCAAGAACTATAACGACGTTAAAACCGGCGATCAGATCGAGGTCTATGAACGGACCCAGGTCGCCCGTCAGCTTTGATCAGCCGCCAATCTGATACCCGGAGATAAACACGCATCATGGCAGACTTCAGCCGCACCCGGCGTATTGGCGAGCAGATGCAGCGCGAGCTGGCAACCTTGATCCAGCAACAGATCAAGGATCCGCGCCTTGGCATGGTGACTGTCTCGGCGGTCGAGGTCGCCCGGGATCTGTCGCACGCCAAAGTTTTTATTACCGTTTTTGACGATAAGCAGGAGATCGCTGTCAGCCTGGATATTCTCAACCGGGCCAGCGGCTTTTTGCGTCACGAACTGGCCCGGTCCATGACTTTACGTACGGTGCCGGCGCTGCGTTTTGTGTATGACGAATCCATGGCCCGGGGCAACGAACTGTCACGCTTGATCGATGAAGCCGTCAAATCCGACAAACAACACGACGAGTGAGGTAGTGCGTGGCAAGACGTCGTCCCCAGGGCCGTCCCGTCAACGGCATTTTGTTACTTGATAAACCCGTCGGACTGACCTCCAACGCCGCGCTGCAACAGGTTAAACGGCTGTTCAAGGCCGCCAAGGCCGGTCACACCGGCAACCTGGATCCGCTGGCCAGCGGTCTGCTGCCGCTCTGTTTCGGCGAAGCGACCAAGTTTTCCGCCTTTTTGCTGGATTCCGACAAACACTATATCGGCACCTGCAAACTGGGCGTGACCACCACCAGTGCCGATGCCGAAGGCGAGGTGCTGGAGCGTAAACCGGTCGGGCATTACGGCCGGGCCGAGGTCGAGACGGTACTGGCCGGATTTGTGGGTGATATCGAGCAGATTCCGCCCATGCACTCGGCGATCAAGGTCAACGGCCAGCCCTTATACAAGCTGGCCCATCAGGGCAAGGAGATTGCCCGGGAACCGCGGCGCATCACCCTTTATGCACTGGAACTGGTGAGCCTGGACGGCGATGAGCTGGTCCTGGATGTGCGTTGTTCCAAGGGGACCTATGTCCGCACCCTGGCTGAGGATATCGGCCGTCAGCTGGGCTGCGGGGCCCATCTCTCGGCGCTGCGACGTAGCGGTGCCGGGCCGTTCTCTATCGAGCAGGCCGTTGCGCTGAACGAGCTGGAACGTCTGGCGGAGTCCGGCCTGGCGGCGCTGGATCAGGCGCTGTTGCCGGTCGAGGCGGCGCTGGGAGACTGGCCACAGCTGGTGTTGACCGACAATACCGCCTATTACCTGCGTCAGGGGCAGGCGGTTCAGATTCCCCAGGCGCCGACCAGCGGCCTGGTGCGGCTGTTCGTCGGGGATCAGCACCGGTTTATCGGTGTCGGCCGGGTTCTGGCCGATGGCCGGGTTGCGCCGCAGCGGCTGGTCAGCCACGCCGGTTGAGGCGTTTATCGGTTTTTGATGACAGCGACGCTGAATTAAAAAAGCGGGCATTTTTGTTCACGAATACTTGTACAACCGGCTGGGGCGCGGGTAGAATACGCGCTCTGATTTTTAGACAAAATGATTGTATAACAGGAGCTTGCGAATGGCCTTAAGCGCCGAACATAAGTCCACGATTGTGAACGAATACGCCCGTTCTACCGGTGATACCGGTTCTGCGGAAGTCCAGGTTGCCCTGCTGACGGCGCGGATTACTGAACTGTCCGACCACTTCAAAACACACAAGCAGGATCACCATTCCCGTCAGGGGCTGCTGCGCATGGTCAGCAAGCGGCGTAAATTGCTCGACTATCTGAAGAACCGGGATCTGGAACGTTATCGTCAGTTGATTTCGAATCTGGGTCTGCGCAAGTAATCACGCCAGCAGAAGGACTATTCATGGCAGTTATCAAAAAAGAATTCCAATATGGTGATCACAGCGTAACGCTGGAAACCGGGGAAATTGCCCGCCAGGCCACTGGTGCCGTCAAAATCACCATGGGCGAGACCGTCGTGCTGGTCACGGTGGTGGTGGAAAAAGAGGCCATCGAAGGCCGCGACTTTTTCCCGCTGACGGTCAACTACCAGGAAAAAACCTACGCGGTGGGCAGAATACCGGGCGGCTTCCTCAAACGCGAGGGACGACCGTCGGAAACCGAAACCCTCACCTGCCGCCTCATCGATCGCCCCATCCGCCCGCTGTTCCCCAAAGGTTTTGCCAACGAAGTCCAGGTTATCGCCACGGTCCTCTCGCTGGACCCGGATGCGGCGCCCGATATCGTTTCCCTGCTCGGCACCTCGGCCGCGCTGGCCGTCTCCGGTGTGCCATTTAACGGCCCGATCGGTGCCGCCCGGGTGGGTTACCGGGACGGCAACTACCTGCTGAATCCGGGCACCGAGGCGCTGGAAGGCTCCGAGCTGGATCTGGTGGTCGCCGGCACCGAAAACGCTGTGCTGATGGTGGAATCCGAAGCCCAGCTGCTCAGCGAAGAGGTCATGCTGGGGGCCGTGATGCACGGTCACGAGCAGATGCAGACCGCCATTCAGGCCATCAAGGAACTCGCCGCCGAGGTGGGAACCCCCGCCTGGGACTGGCAGCCGCCGGTCGTGGACGAAGCGCTGCATAAAGCGGCCGCCGAAGCGGGCGAGGCCAGGTTCAACGAAGCCTACACCATCAAGGAAAAGATGGCCCGTTATGATCGCCTGAGTGAAATTCGTAAAGAGATACTGGAAAAACTGGCCTCCAACGAGGAGGGCGGTTACAGCGAATCGGACGTCCAGGGCGCCATCGGCAGGCTGGAGAAGAAGGTCGTCCGTGGCCGGATCATCAACGGCGAGCCGCGTATCGACGGTCGGGATACCCGCACCGTGCGCGATATCACCGTGAAAACCGGTGTGTTGCCGCGCACCCATGGCTCGGCTCTGTTTACCCGTGGCGAGACCCAGGCACTGGTGGTGACCACGCTGGGGACCGATCGCGATTCCCAGGTCGTTGACGCGCTGGAAGGCACCTATCGGGAGCCGTTCATGCTGCAATACAACTTCCCCCCCTACTGCGTGGGCGAAACCGGTCGTACCGGCACGCCCGGTCGACGTGAAATCGGCCACGGGCGTCTCGCCAAACGGGGCGTCATGGGCGTGATGCCGGATATGGAAGAGTATCCCTATTCCCTGCGCGTGGTCTCCGAGATCACCGAATCCAACGGTTCCAGCTCCATGGCCTCTGTCTGCGGTTCCAGTCTCGCCATGATGGATGCCGGGGTGCCGCTCAAGGCGCCGGTGGCCGGTATCGCCATGGGTCTGATCAAGGAAGAGAACAAATTTGCCGTGCTGACCGACATCCTGGGTGACGAGGATCACCTGGGGGACATGGACTTCAAGGTCGCGGGCAGCGAGAGCGGTGTCACCGCCCTGCAGATGGACATCAAGATCGACGGCATCACCCGCGAAATCATGGAAGCCGCTCTGGAGCAGGCCAAAGAAGGCCGCCTGCACATCCTGGGCAAGATGAATGCGGTCCTCGACAAGCCGCGTGAGGAGCTCTCCAGCTACGCGCCGCGCTTTATCACCATGAAGATTAACCCGGACAAGATCCGCGACGTGATCGGCAAGGGTGGCGCGACCATTCGGGCGATTACCGAGGAGACCGGCACCAGCATCGATATTACCGATGACGGCGTGGTCAAAATCGCTTCCAATGATCAGACCGCCGCGGAGGAGGCCCGCCGCCAGGTCGAGCAGCTCACCGCCGATGTGGAAGTGGGCAAGGTCTACGAAGGCAAGGTGGCCAAACTGATGGACTTCGGGGCCTTTGTCACCATCCTGCCCGGCAAGGACGGTCTGGTCCACGTCTCGCAGATATGTGAGGAGCGGGTCGAGAACGTCAGCGACAAGCTCAAGGAAGGCGAGATGGTCAAGGTCAAGGTCCTGGAGATCGATAAACAGGGCCGCATCCGCCTGAGCATGAAGGCCGTCGGTCAGTAAGGGTGACCGTCACTTGCTGAATAAAAAAGGGCCTTCGGGCCTTTTTTTGTGCCATTTTTTGCCGTCTCCACGTTATTAACACAAATCATAAATAGAGGGGAATGCATCAGGTTGCCACAAGCTCCCGCTAATTGGTGCTGACGAGATCGTGCAGGCTTTTGCTTTTGAGTTCATCGGTCGCGGCGCGTTGATAGTCGTCGAAGACCTGATCAATAACCGGATCCGCCGGCAGGCGTTGGGGATTGGCGATCTTGTCTTCATCGGCCTGGCGAATGCAGTCGATAATGGTTGATAGATCGATCTGTTCCAGTGTGCGACCGGGGATATAGCGGGGAGGATCGTGGTCGGTGCGAAGCAGCAGTTGCGCCTCGACCAGTTTGTCCATGATCGGATGCAGGCTCTGTTCAACAATATTCAGCCGACGTGCCAGTTCCGGCAGAGTCCACTCCGCTTGCTGTTGGTAATAGCGACGACCGATGTTGATCATAACCGCCAGTGCCAGTTTCTCCTTGAGCCGGTTGCTTAGCCGCAATTGACGGGATTCGCGCCAGCGTCGCTCCGGATATTGGTGGTAGAAGGCGATGCTGGCACCGATCAGCAGGATTAACCAGCTGATATAGAGCCAGATAATGAACATGAACAGCGTGGCAAAGGCCGAATAGATGGCGATGTGGCGAGGTGATGAGGTGACCAGTTCGGCGAAACCCCAGCCGACCGTCTGCCAGAGGATGCCGGCGACGATCGCACCGACCAGGGCGGAACGTATCCGTACCCGGGTGTTGGGGACCAACACATAAATCACGCTGAAAGCCAGAATAACCAGTAGATACGGTAACGACTGGTTAAAGCTTTGCAGTAGCCAGCTGATGATGGGGGTCTGTTCGAGACGGGTATACAGGGTGCTGCTGGTAATGGAGGCGGTCAGGGTTATCGCGGTGAATATCAGCAACGGGCCGATCAGAATGACACTGAAATAGTCACTGAAGCGCCGTGCCATGGAGCGGTTTTCACTCACCTGCCAGGTATAATTGAAGGCCCGTTCGATTTTCTGCATCAGTGAGATCACTGTATACAGCAGGAAGACCATTCCGACCGAACCGAGCACGCCCGCCTTGACGTTCTCCACAAAACCGATGATCCGTTCGGTGACCTCCGGACCGCGATCGCCCAGGTGAGTCAGCAGGTTCAGCAATATGGGTTCCAGCTGATTGTGTACCCCGAACCCCTTGAGTACCGAAAAACTGACTGCCAGCAGCGGGACCAGCGCCAGCAAGGTGGTATAGACCAGACTCATGGCGCGCAGATTGAGTTCGCCGGTGGCCAGATCCCGGCCGATCAGGTAGGCGATTCGCAGCACGCCGATACCGCGTTGGCGCCAGGGTGAGAGGCTTTCCGAATCAACCTCCCAGAGGGTATTGAACAGATATTCCTGTGCCCGGTTGAATAATTTCATTAGAACCAGACCTTGCCGTTCGGTACCACATAAGGGTCACGGGGACGCCCGTCCCAGGGTACTTCCCACTCACTGAGTTCGAGTTTGTCCGGCAGACTGTTTCTGTCGATGGCCGCGGCCGGAAGCGTGAGCAGACAGAGCAAACAGCTCGCAAACAACGTAAGATGCGGGTTCTTCGACATTTGCGCGCCATTTGCCCGGCAAGAGAACAGTCCGCTAATGTACGCGAATGGACGCCAATAGAAAAGAAATGCGTAGTTCATATTTGCGGCCATTCGCACCCAAAGGGCATAAACGTTTGTTCGCGGATGCAAATAATCCGTATGTGACTATTTGTTGGCCCGATTTTCTATCAGATCGTCGACCACGGCCGGATCGGCGAGGGTTGAGGTATCGCCCAGGTTATCCAGATCGTTTTCGGCAATCTTGCGCAGAATACGACGCATGATTTTGCCGGAGCGGGTCTTGGGTAGTCCCGGTGCCCACTGGATGACATCGGGCTTGGCAATGGGACCGATCTCCTGGCGCACCAGATCCAGCAGTTCCGCCTTCAGTTCATCGCTGGGTTCCACGCCCTTGATGGTGGTGACATAGGCATAGATCCCCTGGCCCTTGATGTCATGGGGATAACCGACCACCGCGGCCTCGGCGACTTTCTCGTGCAATACCAGCGCCGATTCGACCTCGGCGGTACCCATACGATGGCCGGAGACATTGAGCACGTCATCCATGCGCCCGGTGATCCAGTAATAGCCGTCGGCATCGCGCCGGGCACCGTCACCGCTGAAGTAATAACCGGGATAGGTCTTGAAATAGGTGTCGACGAAACGCTGGTGATCGCCATACACCGTGCGCATCTGCGACGGCCAGGGTTGGGTGATCACCAGCGCACCGGTGGCTTCGCCGTCGCCCTCGATCAACTTGTTGGTCTCGGTATCGATGATCCCGGGTTTGACGCCGAAGAAGGGCCGGGTGGCGGAGCCGGGTTTGAGCCGGGTGGCGCCGGGCAGGGGCGTAATCAGATGGCCGCCGGTTTCGGTTTGCCACCAGGTATCGACAATCGGGCAACGGTTGTCACCGACTACCTTGTAATACCACTCCCAGGCTTCGGGATTGATGGGTTCACCCACCGTGCCCAGCAGACGCAGGGACTGGCGCGAGGTTTTCTTGACCGGCGCTTCGCCTTCACGCATCAGGGCACGGATGGCGGTCGGGGCGGTATAGAAAACCGTCACCTTGTGTTTGTCGATCACCTCCCAGAAACGCGAGGCATCGGGATAGGTGGGCACGCCCTCGAAAGAGAGAGTGGTGGTGCCGTTGGCCAGCGGCCCGTAGACCAGGTAACTGTGGCCGGTGACCCAGCCGACGTCGGCCGAGCACCAGTAGATGTCCCCTTCATGCAGATCGAACGTATATTTGGTCGTGATGGCGGTGAACAGCAGATAGCCGGCGGTGGTATGCAGCACCCCTTTGGGTTTGCCGGTGGAGCCGGAAGTATAGAGAATGAACAGCGGATCCTCGGCATCCATTTCTTCCGGCGGACAGTCGGCCGAGGCTTGTTCAACCGCCTCGTGATACCAGATGTCGCGTTGTTCGTGCCAGTCGGTTTTGCCGCCGGTACGTCGCACGGTCAGGACCGTGTGGACATTCGGGCACGCTTCCAGTGCCTTGTCGGTATTGGCCTTGAGCGGGACGGCCTTGCCACCGCGCACGCCTTCGTCGGCCGTGATCACCACCCGGCAGTCGGAGTCCAGAATCCGATCCTTGAGCGACTCGGGGGAGAAGCCCCCGAACACGACCGAATGGACGGCGCCGATACGGGCACAGGCCAGCATGGCATAGCAGGCTTCGGGAATCATGGGCATGTAAATACAGACGCGATCGCCCTTTTTGACACCGCGCTCTTTGAGTACATTCCCCAGTTTTGACACCTGTTCGTGCAGTTCACGGTAGCTGATGTGTTTGGCATCGTTCGGATCGTCGCCTTCCCAGATGATCGCGGTCTGATCGCCGCGTTGCTCAAGGTGTCGATCGATGCAGTTGTAAGCCACATTCAGTTTGCCGCCTTCAAACCATTTGATATAGAGGTTGTCGGCGTCATAACTCCAGTCCAGTACCCTGTCCCAGGGCTTGTACCAGCTGAGAAACTTTTCCGCCTGTTCGGCCCAGAAGCCTTCCGGATCATCGATCGAGCGTTGATACATGGCCTGGTAATCGGCTTCGCTGATGTTGGCCTGGGCGGCGAACTCAGCGGGGATGTCATATATCTTCTCTTGGGACATGAGTGACTCCTGATAATTGTTATTCGAAGTTGTGCGGCTCCAGCAACCAGATGACGAAACTTTCGCCACTCATATAGAACACGATGGCGTACCCGATCCAGCCGACTCGCCGGCTCAACGGATGGTGCAAGAGCGTCTCTGTGAGTGACATTCTCATGTATTCTTTTTAACAGGACTGCTCCGGCGCTTCAAGCGTTTCGGTCCGGGGCAGAAACCGTTATTCGTTTGTAATCTGTTGATTGATAAGCGATTTTACCGGAGCCCCGGGGTCGACCAGGCGTCCGGCCAGCGCTTCGAAAATCCCGGCGGCGGTGCGCGCGTCGCCGCGCGCCGTGTGCCGCTGCAGGACTTCGATATGACAGGCTTTGGCAACCTGCTCCAGTTCGTAATGGGCCAGGCGCCCGCTCCAGGCCTGATACATCAACATGGTATCCAGGGTGGGGTGGCGGAGCTTGCACCCCAACCATTCGTGCAGCGTGCGGTTTAGAAAGCGCAGGTCGAATTGTAAATGATGTCCCACCAGCACACTGTCCTGCAGGAATTCGATAATCTCGGGCAGCGCCTGCCGGATAGTGGGGGCATTTTTGACATCCGTTTCACTGATACCGTGAATCCGGTGCGATTCATCCGGAATCGGGCGCTGGGGATTGATGAGTTGGTAATATTCCCGGCCTGTCGGTTGCAGGCCGTCATATTCGAGCAGGGCGATGGAGACAATTTCATCCCCGGCGTAGGCATGAAAGCCGGTGGTTTCGGTATCCATCACCACAAATCGGCACTGGTTGACGGGGGTATTCAGCAGCGAACGGCGGGTCGTGAGGCGACAGGCATCCCACAGCCGGCGCAAGCGGGGATCTTCCGGCGGGCCCCGGCGGCCGAACAGCTTTTGATACAGGCTCTGCAGTAGCGAGGGCGTGGCCATGTCTAGAACGCGGCGCGCCCGAACTGACCCTGCAAGCGGTCCTGCAGGCGTTTGATGGCGCGCATGGACATGCGCAGCATGGAGCGCATCTGGTCGGTGAGTTGCTCCGGATAAATACGTTTATCCAGTGGCTGTTGTGTCTGTTTCTGCCGAATCTGGTTTTGCAGAATCATATCCAGCAGCTCCTCATAGGCAAAGCTTACGGCATCCACCAGATCGGCACTGAGTACGCCACGGTGTACCAGTGCCTTGAGCCGATCGAGGGTATTGCACTGCGTGATACCGTTAGCCAGGGCATAGACGCGGGCGGCATCGGCGATAATCCGCAGGCCATTGCGTTTGATATCGATACTGCCCTTGTCCTGTTCCGTGTCCGAGGTCACCAGTCGGTTGAACAGCCCGATGGCCGGCTTGCCCTCGGCATCGTGTTCGACCATGTAATCCAGCAATCGGGTATTTTCCTGCAGCGAACTCAACAGATGCCGGCGCAGGGTATAGGTGAGACTGTCATCGCCGTACAGGGTGTCAAAATCAAACACGATATTGGACCAGACGGCGCCCTTGAGATTGGGTTTGTTCACCAGATGACTGAATTGCTGTTGCCACTGGGAGAGCGTTTTACGAAACAGCGGGTTACGCGCCATGATATCACCGGGGCAGAGAATGTAGCCCGCCTGATCCAGGTTGGGATTGAGCTTTTCGGCGAATTGTTCAAACCATTTAAGGGCCCTGGCATCGGGAGGCCCGTCGCGATCGTCGATGATCAGACCGTTGTCCTGATCCGGATTGAGCAGCATCTCCTGCCGGCCGCCGGAACCCATAATGAGCAGGGCATAACGACACGGCGGCGGACCCTGTTCGCTCGCCATCTCGGCCAGGGTCAGTTCCACGGCCCGGCGTTGCAGATGCAGGTGGGCATGGCTTAACAGGCGCACGGCCTGACTGGCATAACGGTTGGTCTGCTGGCACTGACTGGCGTACTGGTACAGATTATCATAGTGCCGGCGGCATTCATCCAGCGTCCGGGATTGATCGATGCGCTCGAGCAGACTGTTGTCGGCATTGATCAGCGAGCGCAGCAGATCGGTCTGGGAGACCAGGCCCACCGGGCGCGCGTTTTCGGTCACGATCAGGTACTTGGTATTGTAACTTGAGAGCAGATCATGGGCCTGCCAGACGGGCGCCGTGGCGGCGATGGTGCGTGGTGTATCGCAAGCCGCTTCATCCAGCGGGTGATCAGGTTTGGCGCCTTTCAGCGCCAGGGCCTCGGCCAGTCCGGCATAGGTCAGCACACCGAACAGCTCGTTATTGTCGTCGAGCACGCCCAGGCTGCCGATTTTGCGATCCTGCATGATCATAAAGGCTTCACGCAGGCTCAGGCCGGTGTGGCAGGTCGACAACGGGGATTTCATGATGGTTCGCACCGGTTGGGCGAGCGGCCCCTGTTCGACCTGACTGCGCCAGGAACGGGTCCGAATGCGCTCGGCAATGGTCCGGCTGATCAGATCGGCAATAGCCGGATGGCTGTTTTCCAGTTGCTTCAGGGCCGTATCCGGAATTTCCAGCAGTTCCACCGGGGTGAGGGTGGTGGCGGTGGAGTGGTAAGGGCTCTTGTCGAGGTAGTTGGAGAGACCGAGCAATTCGCCGGGGGCAACTTCAAATTGCAGGTTGTCCTGACGACGGATCCCGATGCGTCCCTCGATCAGCAAATAGAGTCTGCCCGGATAGGCATCGCCTTCCCGGAACAGGATAGCACCGCCCTCGAGCCGGTGTCGGGAGCCCTTGCGTTGCAAGGCGCCCCGATCCTCGCCGGGCAAATCGCGCAGCAATGGCAAGGTACTCAGTTGTGTCTTGGCAGGATCGCCCATGCACTCGGTCACCGGTAATTTTAACTGAATATACTATACTGACAGAAACATGACCAAACCGGCCGCACAGGTGCCCGCATGTTTCTTTTCCCTGACAAACCGCTTCCCCCGGATCTGCAGGTGCTGCTGGATGCCGTCGGGTTGCTGGATATCAGTGAATTCAGGTTGTTTGAGCTGGCCTATGAGGCCTGGTATGGCGAGCCGGCGAGTCCTGAAAAGCTGGAATGTGCGTTTGCCCGTTATATGTACCGGGAAGAGGTGCCTTTCTGGGTCCGGCATTACGCCCGGCGCGTATTAAAAGCCGCAGATCGACGCCAGCTGGATACGTCAGTAATGGGCGGGGCTTGTTTGCCGGCAAGCCGCGCCGGATTACGCCGGGGACTGCGCCTGTTTTCAGGCCTGGTTTTCCTGCTGGTGTTTCTCATCGTCCTCGCCAGCCACTCCCCTGAATGGATGCTGCTCGGCCAGGAGTGTCACTTCCCGCCCTGTTATTAAGACCACTACCTCGTAAGTGTACGCAGGTTTTATAGCACTGAATGCGCTGAAAACAGCGGGATGAATAGCCGCTTTGGCGGTGGCAGGGTTGTTTCAGTGACTTCGACGATTATGACACGGCTGTTTGTCAGAGCCGAAAAAATTCAATATAGCCAGTTCCGCTAAAGTCACGACGCGGGCGGATGACAAAGGCTGTTACCAGGCTGGTCGTATTGGCTTGAACGGTGTATTGTTGCCCGGGCAGACTTAGAATAATAATTCACGGGGGTTACCCATGCTTGACTGGTTTTTTGTCCTGATTACCGCGTTGATCGCCTATCACGGTCTGACGTATCGGGATGAAAGCGGGGAGACGGAGATTGGCCATCTGCTGTTCGGCTCCATCGCCCTGCTGTTCTGCGTGCGGGTGTTGCTGGTCGATATTATCGGGGTTGTCTGAAGCTCACATCTTGTAACTGCGCTGCTGTTCATCCTGTTCGGGATCGCGCAGTTTGCGTTCTTCTTCCGGTAGTGCCAGTTGTTCTTTCAGATAGCTGGCCCGATCGTCGATGGTCGGCGGTTTATCCGGCTGCAGCCTTAAAAAACGGGTGATCCAGCTGGGCCCGTCCGCCAGTTCCGGCATGAGTTCGAGCGCCTTTTCATAATCCTTGATCGCTTCTTCGAAGCGCCCCATGCGATCGTGCAGGATGCCGCGATTGGCATAGGTTGGGGCAAACTCGGGATCCTGTTCGATAGCCTGGTTGAACAGGGGAAGAGCCTTGTCGTATTGCTTGAGTTGCATGAGACTGCGCGCCTTGCCACGCAGGGCCGGTAACAGTTCACTGTTTTCCTGCAGCGCATGATCATATTCGGCAATGGCGTCGTCAAAACGGCCGTCTTCAAAATGGCGGCTGGCCGCCTCGTAGGCCTTCTCGCCGGGCACATGTTCGCGCGCCAGCCCTTCGTAGACCATCCAGCCCAGCCAGAGCAGTCCCAGGCCGATAGCGAGCATTTTAAGGGTGCGGTAAACCGGATCATCCATTGGTCGGTAGTCCTGTGATTTGCAGATTAAACAGGAAAGAAAATATCAGGCAGAGAAAAATACTAAGAAACCGGGCGCGATTGAGCTGCCCGTCGATCTCCGCCTGGCTCAATTTGGTTTTGGTCTTGCGTTGCAGACGCCGTACGCTGAACACCCAGATCAGTTTGCTGACGGGAATAAACAGCAGGCCGGCAAGTACCAGTACTGAGATAATAAAATAGAGCATACGCATCACATCGTATTACAAAAATCGGGAAGGGGAAAGAAAAAGGGAGGGCCAAAAGCCCTCCCTTTGTCTGTTGCCTGTAATGAAGTTTACGGTTTATCCACGTCCATATGAATATCGCCGATGTCTTCATGCAGGACTTCGACTTCCTTCTTGGGAACGGTCGACATTTCCATCTTGTAGGCCAGGAACCACATCATGAACACGCCCAGTGCCCACCACAGAATCTGCCAGGCCCAGATAGAGGGCATGCCAAACAGCCAGGTGCTGGGATCGTTCGGGTTGCCGAAGATGGTGTTGCCGATCACCGCACCTGGGCCGATGCCGAAGAAGAACCAGACCAGGGTGATGATCCAGGCCGTCGGTACCAGCTTCTTCTTGGCGGCCGGGATGGTGGCATGTTCGCGCAGGAAGCTGTGGTAGGTCATCTTGTGGTCATGGTCTGCCTTGTTCTGGGTGAAGAAGGAGACAATGACGGCAATGCCCAGGTTAAAGATGATACCCCAGCCGGCGGAGTGGATGGTCCACGGCCAGCGGCCCCACGGCATGAGATCCGCGCCGATTTTCTCGGTCAGGGTCACGGCGATGAGACCGGCGATCAGCCCCAGCACAACACCCTGGCGGGTCAGCCACGGGAAGTAGCAGACCGCCATCAGCGCCGGCCACATCTGGAAGCCGTAGGCCACTGCCAGACCACCGAGCAGCACCAGGGCATCAGTTGCGGTAGTTGCGACCGCCAGAGCTGCCAGCACGATGATGGCCACACCGATCCGGCCCCACAGTTTCTGCTGGGCATGGGTGGCGTTGGGCAGCACATAGCGCTTGAGCAGGTCGCGGGTCAGCATGCCGCCGGCGGTGGACATGTAGGCCGCGCCGGTGGACTGCATGGCCGCCAGTGCACAGACCGCCAGCAGGCCGGCAAACCAGGGCGTCGCTTCACCCAGCAGATAGATATACTGGGGTATCAGCATGCCCTGTTTGCCCTCGGAGTCCATCAGGTCGACACCGTGCAGGCCTTCGGCCATGGCGTTATTGACCAATTCCGGATGGGCGGCGAGGAACGCCGTATCGGCACCCAGGAAGTGGCCCCCCAGGCCCTGAATGGCGGTGAAGACCATCAGGATGATGCCGATCCCGAAGGACGAGGCCCAGACCTGTTGCGGGGCGAACGGCTTCGGATTGTGGTTGGAGAAGGCCCACATGGAGAACGCCGGCGAGGACTGGATCCCCATCAGCGCGAACATGTAGGTCAGCACCATAATCGCGGTCCAGGCGCCGCCGACCGGGTTTTCCACCCCGAGTCCCGAGACGAACTGAATCACGCCGGGAATCGCAATGTAGTGACTGTAGCCCGCCGGTGTTCGCGTCTCATCAAACTGCGACAGGGCCGCGATCCCGTCGTTGAGGCGATCCCAGCCGCCGACATAATTGAGCGCAATAAGACCAATGGCGACGATCCCCACCGCCAGCATAATGGCCTGCAGGGTATCCACATAGGCCACCGCGCGCAGCCCGCCGGAGGCGACGTAGATCAGCACCACCGCGGACAACAGCCACATCCCGACTTCGACGCCCAGCATACCGTCGGTCAGCACGTTGAACAGGAAGCCGGAAGCGCGCAGCTGCAGACCCAGATAGGGGACCGAGAAGATCAGGGCGACCAGTACAACAAGTAACCGGATCGAATCGGTCTTGAAATAGTTGGCGAACATTTCCCCCGGTGTCACAAAGCCAAAGCGTTTGCCCAGGATCCATTGCCGCTTGAGGAACAGCACCCCGGTGAAGGGAATGGTAATGGCATAGAACGAGGCGTAGGCATACTGGAACCCGTCGCGATACAGCAGTCCGGGGTGGCCCATGAAGGTCCAGCCGGAGAAGGATGTTGCCGTTGCAGCCAGTACAAAAACCCACAACGAAATACTTCGTCCTGCGATGAAGTAGTCCGACGCGGTTTTGGCGGTCATTGCACCCCTGATACCCCAGAAGATGCAGTAACCCCAGTACAGTGCAACGAATATGAATAGCCAAATAATTTTCGCATCCATATTACGTTACCCCCTTTTATAGTAGGTATGGTGGATTGTTGTTGTTCAAGGACCGTTGCAGTCCGAATTTTCTGCCTTAACTATGCACATCCCTGGGGCAAAAGTAAAAGCCATAGTGCATGATTCAACATTAGCAGTTATTTCGCAATCCCCCAGCAATAATTAACAAGCGGTTAAGTATTTCGGAAAATTGTAATGTACTAATACTTTGTGGCGGATGAAGGTGTTTGCGGCAAGTCGGGGAAGGACTTCACAAAACAGCAACTTGCAAATGGATGCGAATACGGGGTTGGCAACGCTATCCGGAGAAGCTTTGGCGGACCACCCGGCAAAGTCGGTTGAACCCGATAAGGCTGTAATCGTTAACTCGCCGTATCCCGGGCCTTGAACAGTGTTTGCCACCAGCGGCGACGATTACCCGGCGGTGGTAAGGCGGCCTTGAGATCAACCGGCTTGATCAACGACAGCACCCAGCCGGGTAGCGGGGGATTGTTGCTGAAGCCGCAGGAGACACCGAGATTGTTGGGATCGTAGATTTTTATAAAGCCCGGATCGTCCGGCTGGTCGACATAAACAATGCCGCAGTAATCCTCGTCATGTTCGGTGCGCAACAATTTGTCGATTTCATTAATAAAGGTGTCGAGTTGTCGGGTATCGACGGGTTGTTCCGGCGGGACTTCGCCCACGGCATAGATGTACCAGGCCTTCTCCTGATTGCGCAGGGTTTGCCATAACTGATCCAGCTGCGGCCAGCGCAGCATGCTGGTGAAGCTGCCGCGAAAGGCCTGCAGGTATGTGGGCTGTGATTCTGTCATACGTTTCCTTAATATCAGCATTACGGATGGAATTTTAACATTAAATCAGACGACCGGCGTCCGGGATCCTTACTGCAGAAGCGGCGAGCGATCAACGTTCCGGAACAGAAAGAGGGTTATCGGGTTCATAGTGGCCTGTGCCGCTCGTCGGTATCTGAACCGGCGACCAGTTACCGATCGCCCAGTCCCAGAAACCCTGCAAACTGCCATGTTGAATCTCTTCGGGGACCGGATGACCGAGAAACTGCATGGCGTTGACGAGCGGGACAAGCGGTTGCCCGGGAGGGAGCGGTTTTGCGCCGGTTTGTTTGCTCAGTTTTTGCCCATCGGGGCCCAGTACCACCGGCAGATGCGCATAATCCGGTGAGCGCAGGCCCAGTTGCTGTTGCACATGGATCTGGCGGGGCGTCGAATCCAGCAGATCGCTGCCGCGCATCACCTCGGTCATTCCCTGTTCGGCATCATCCAGGGCGACCGCCAGCTGATAGGAGATATAGCCGTCGGCCCGGCGCAGCACAAAATCGCCGACCTCTTTTCCAAGCTCGCAGATCTGCGTCCCCTGCAGGCGATCGGTAAATTCAATCAGCGTGTCTGTCGTCAGTAGGCGTATGGCATGTCGCTCCTGACAGGGAAAGCGGCGCGAACGGCAGGTACCGGGATAAATCAACGGTCCCGGGTTATCCCCCTGCAGCTCACGCAACTGACGTCGGGTGCAGGTGCAGGGGTAGGTAAGATGTTGATGTTGTAACTGGGCCAGCGCCTCGGCATAGATTGATTGTTGCCGACTCTGGTAACGGAGGTCATCCCACTCGAAGCCATATGCGCCAAGCAACGCAATGATCGCCTCGGCCGCGCCTTCCACCTCGCGTGGCGGATCGATGTCCTCGATTCGCAACCACCACTGTCCCCCCTGCTGCCGGGCCTGCAGATAACTGCCCACAGCGGCGATCAGCGAGCCGAAATGGAGCGGGCCGGTGGGGGAAGGCGCGAAGCGCCCTCTATAAAAAAAGGGACGAGGGCCGAGGGACGAGTGACGAGGAGAAGAGGAAGATTGCGTGTCAGTCATGTCGGAAGATGCTGATTCATCGTTGAGCGCGAATTACACACCGGAATGAAACAGGTTGTTTCCCTCGTTACTCGTCCCTCGTCACTCGGACCTGTTACTTATACCACCGGGTAAATTCGTCGACGGCCAATCGCTCAAGGCGATACTGGTTGATTGGGTGATCAGGATCGGCGTAACCGAGGGCCATGCCGCAGACGACCTGTAAATCGGTCGGAAGATCGAGCTGCTGGCGGACGATGTCCGGGTACTCGGCCAGCGAGGCCTGGGGGCAGGTGTCCAGGCCAAGGCCCTTGGCGGCGATCATGACGTTCTGGATGAACATTCCCATGTCCAGCCAGGAACCCTTTTCCAGTCGGGCATCGATCAAAAACAACAGGCCGACGGGGGCGTCGAAAAACCGGTAGTTGCGATACCAGGCGGCTTTCTGTTTGTCGCGATCCTCGCGGCCGATATCCAGCGCCTGATACAGGGCCAGGCCACAGGCTTTACGCCGATCCTTGTAAGGTGACACCCATTCGCGCGGGTAATACTGGTAATCGGGGTTCTCTTTCTGGCTGCTGTCGCGGGCCTTAATAATAGTATCGCCGAGTTGACGCTTGGTGTCGCCCTGGACGACGCAGACCTGCCAGGGCTGGGTGTTGACCCCGGAAGGCGCCCAGCGGGCGGTATCCAGTATCGCCTCGATCGTTTCGCGCGCCACCGGTTTGTCCAGATAGGCGCGGATGGAATGGCGCTGGCGAATCGCTTCATAAACGGCTACAGACATGTCACAGATACCAGGTTCGAGTAAAAATGATTATCGGTAAATTAACGCAAAGGACGCGGAGGCGCAAAGGCGCGGAGAAGATAAATTTTTCTGTTCGTCCCGGGTATTGAAATTGTGTATTCCAGGATGCCGCACTCCTGCGCTGACAACACAAGAAACAGATTTTAAATCTCTGCGTCTTTGCACCCAAACGACGGGCATAAACGGCTCCGCGAACTCCGCGTTTGTGATCAAAACGGTGAAAAGAGAGGTAAAAAAGGGGCCGGTGGCCCCTTTGTTGGTTATGCGCGGGTACGTTCCCGGATTTCATCCAGGCTCTTGCAGTCGATACAGAGCGTGGCGGTGGGGCGGGCTTCGAGACGCCGTACGCCGATTTCAATACCGCACTCTTCACAGTAACCGTACTCGCCGTTTTCCAGGTTGACCAGCGACTCGTCGATCTTCTTGATCAACTTGCGTTCGCGATCCCGGGTGCGCAGCTCCATGGCGAAATCCGACTCCTGGCTGGCGCGATCGTTGGGATCCGGGAAGTTGGCGGCCTCATCCTGCATGTGATGCACAGTCCGGTCCACTTCCTCCATCAGCTCGCGTTTCCAGTTTTGCAATATTTCACGAAAGTGCTGCGACATCGGCTCGTTCATGTACTCCTCGCCCTTTTTTATCGGGTAGGGCGTAATCTCACCGGCATGTTCGGTAACCGACTTGCGCGGAGCCTTCTTTTTAGCGGTTTTCTTCGCGGTTTTCTTCGCGGTCTTTTTGGCGCTGGGCTTTTTCTTGGTTACCGCCTTTTTCCTGGCCGTTGACTTCTTCGCGGCGGTCTTCTTTTTGGCCGCGGTTTTCTTTTTCGCCGTGGATTTTTTCGCGGCGGTCTTTTTCCTGGTGATTTTTTTCTTCGCCGTCGCTTTCTTGGCGGTCTTCTTCTTCGCGGTCTTTTTCTTTGCGGCCATGTGCAATTGTCTCCTGGCGGACACTCTTCCGTAAAAATAACGCGCTTTTCTACCAGAATCCGCTCCGGGGTGCAATAAAGCCGGCGCTTCCCGGTGCGGTTTTTTTGATCCGCGAGGCCAGGGAAATGTTTAACCGCATGAAATTCATGGAAATGTGCCGGCCGTGACAGGTGGCAAAAGCGCCGCTTTCAGGTAAGCTGGCGCGCTTTTGGAGCAGCGAGCAAAGAACGATGGCGGAACTGACAGCACTGTTATTTGATGTGGACGGCACCCTGGCGGATACCGAGCGGGATGGTCACCGGGTGGCCTTCAACCGGGCCTTCGCTGAGGCCGGACTCGATTGGGAATGGGATGTGGCCACCTACGGGGAACTTTTGAGCATCACCGGCGGCAAGGAGCGGATGCGCCATTACCTCGAACAGTATCAACCGGCAGCGCGGTTGCCGGGCGATCCGGCCGAGTGGATTGCCGGGCTGCACCAGGCCAAGACCCGGCATTACGAAGCATTGCTGGGCGAAGGCGGCATTCCGTTGCGCCCCGGTGTCGAGCGGCTATTGCGCGAGGCGCGCAAAGCCGGTTACCGGCTGGCGATTGCCACCACCACCACCCCGGCCAATGTGACCGCCCTGCTGGAGAACGCCGTGGGGCCCGACGCGGTACAGTGGTTCGAGGTCATCGCCGCCGGTGACGTGGTGCCGGCAAAAAAACCGGCCCCGGATATTTATGATTACGCCATGGCAAAAATGGCTCTTACCCCCGCGCAGTGCCTCGCCTTCGAGGATTCGCATAACGGCATACTGGCGAGCAAGGGCGCCGGGCTGAAGACCATCATCACGGTGAACGACTACACCCGTGATCACGATTTTGACAATGCCGAGCTGGTGCTGGACAGTTTCGGTGAACCACAACAGCCGTTTCGGGTCTTGTTCGGAGCGCCGGCTATTCTGAATGGTGCCGAGTACCTGGACATGGCGCTGGTTAAACGGGTGCATTGTGGCTAACGAAGCCATGCAATAGCCACTGAACACACTGAAGACACCGAACTTACCGACTCAGTCGTCGTGTGATGCAGGTAGTCTGTCAGGAAAAGTTCGATGTCTGCGGTGTTAACCGGATTGCCGTCTCATCGAGGTACCATGGCGGCGCATTTGTCCGGGGTTTCGGTGCGCTTGTAACAAGGTTACAGTTCAGCTATGTCTGAAACGCCATTCCGTCGTATCGATCGTATCCAGCCTTTTCGGGTCATGGCCCTGCTGGGTGAGGCGCGCGAGCTGGAGCAACAGGGCCGGGACATTGTGCATATGGAGATCGGCGAGCCCGATTTTCCGACCCCGGCGCCGGTGATCGCCGCGGCCACCCGGGCCATCGCCGAGGGCGAGGTGCACTACACCCCCGCGGTGGGTCTGTCTGCCCTGCGCGAGGCCATTGCCGGTTTTTATCAGGACCGCTATGGCGTGTCGCTGCCGGCGCAACGGATCGTGGTCACGCCGGGGGCGTCCGGGGCGTTGCTGCTGGCCCTCGGGGTATTGCTGGAACCGGGACAGGGCGTGATGCTGGCCGATCCCGGTTATCCCTGTAATCGCAACTTCGCCCATTTTCTCGATGCCCGCGTACAGCCGGTACCGGTGCAGGCTGACACCGGCTATCAGCTGAGCCTGGCGCAGGTGCAGCAGCACTGGCAGACCGACACCCGGGTGGTGATGCTCGCCTCGCCGGCCAATCCCACCGGGACCCTGATCCCGCCCGACGAGCTTCGGGCGATCATCGACTGGGTCGAGCACCAGGGGGGCACGGTCATTGTCGATGAGATCTATCACGGCCTGGTGTATGGCGACGCGCCGCCCACCGCGCTGGCCTGTGGCGATCGGGTCTTTGTGATCAACAGCTTCTCCAAATATTTCAGTATGACCGGCTGGCGCATCGGCTGGCTGGTCGCGCCGGCCGATCAGATTCCCGCACTCGACAAGCTGGCGCAGAACCTGTTCCTGTCCGCCTCGACACCGGCCCAGCATGCTGCCCTGGCGGCGTTCGAACCGCAGACCCTGGCGATTCTCGAGCAGCGGCGCGAGGCATTCGAACAGCGCCGCGATTTTCTGCTGCCGGCGTTGCGCGAAATCGGCTTTGATATCAAGGTCGAGCCGCAAGGCGCGTTTTATCTGTATGCCGATTGCAGTCGGTTTACCGATAACAGTTTTGTCTTTGCCCGGAGCCTGTTGCAGGAGATCGGCGTGGCGATCACCCCGGGCAACGATTTTGGTGACAACCAACCGGAACGGCATGTGCGCTTTGCCTATACGAACTCGCTGGATCGACTGAAAGAGGGCGTACGCCGCTTGCAAAAACGGCTGGTTCCAGATGGCTGATGCCTCTCGGACAAATCCGGTTACCCCGTACAGGGATCAACGCTCGGCGCGAATTTATCGGCGCACGGTCATCGTGCTGCTGTTCTTGATGGCCGTGGAACTGCTGCTGACCCTGTATAACGGTTTGTGGATCAACGCCGTTCTGGTCATGGCGATCATGATAGTTATTTTGTCACCCGCGGTAGTGGGACGCCATTTTCAAGTCACGGTCCCGCCGGAGTTTCAGTTGCTTGCCGTGTTGTTTGTCTTCGCATCGTTATTTTTAGGGGAAATACGCCGCTATTACGATCGGATCTGGTGGTGGGACATCGCGCTGCATACCAGTTCGGGACTGTTGCTGGGTCTGCTCGGTTTTTTGCTGATTTACGTGCTCAATGAGAACCGGCGTATCGAACTGCATTTGCGTCCGGGTTTTATGGCACTGTTTGCCTTCCTGTTTGCGGTGACGGCCGGGGCGCTTTGGGAAATTTTTGAATTTTCCATGGATCAGCTTGTCGGTACCAATATGCAAAAACCGATGCTCGGCGACGATTCGGGACTGACCGACACCATGTGGGATCTGATTGTGGATGCGCTGGGCGGCCTGTTGATCAGTGTGTTTGGCTGGTGGTATATGAAACGCGGAGAACGGTCTTTTATTGTCGACTGGATACGCAAATTCACCGATCGTAATCCACGCCTGTTCAAATCCGACTAGGTTGTGCGGTCGTCGGACAGGGTAAACGGTATCCGGGGCTGCATCCGATCGGGCTATTATGATAAAGCCGATCAGATAACGGCAAAGACACACCGACGAGGAAGTCCAATCGATGCAACAACAGACTGTGTATGCATCCCCCGGCGCGAGGGCGGTGGCATTTGTCAAACGTGCCTTGCTGTTTGCCCTGATCTGGTGGCTGCTGACGGAGGGCCGGGCCGATGCCTGGGGGATGGGCGCGTTGCTGGTGCTGGTCGGGGCCGCACTCAGTCTGTCACTGGCCCCGCCGGTGGGCTGGTCGCTATCGGGGTTACTGCGCTTCATGCCGTTTTTTGTCCGTTACTCCCTGGTTGGCGGCGTCGATGTGGCAAAACGGGCTTTCTCGCCCGCCATGCCGTTGCAACCGGCCATGATCGAATATCCTCTTGCGCTGACGTTACCCCAGTCGCGGTTGTTCATGGCCGGTGTGATCAGCCTGCTGCCGGGGACCCTGTGCGTTGAAGTGCAGGACGACAAACTGTGGGTACACGTTCTGGATCAACGCAATGATATTCAGGGCGAGCTGACAGTCCTGGAGCGCAAGGTCGCCAGGCTGTTTCGTCATGAACGCCAGCTCGACAGGACTCACACGTGACGGCCGTCTACCTGGTTGTCGCCCTGTTCCTGCTGGCCACCCTGGTGGCGGGACTGTGGCGGGTGTTGCGCGGACCGGGTGCGGCGGATCGCATGCTGGCGGCGCAGCTGTTCGGCACCACCGCGGTGGCCTGCCTGTTGCTGCTGGCCGAGGCGGACGGGGCACCCGCGCTGCGGGATGTGGCGCTGGTGTTCGCGTTGCTGGCCGTGGTGGCGGTGGTGACCTTCGTGCGCCGTAACTGGCGTATCGATGCGGAGCAGGATCATGACCTTGATTGATGTGACAACGCTGCTGTTGCTGATCGCCGGCGGCCTTTTTTTTCTGGCCGGGACCCTCGGACTGTTGCGCTTTCCCGATGTCTATACTCGCCTGCATGCCCTGACCAAGGCCGATAACGTCGGTCTGGGGCTGGTGGTCGCGGCCCTCATGCTGCAAGCGGACTCCTGGAGCGGCGCCGGCAAGTTGCTGCTGGTCTGGCTGCTGGTGCTGGTGGCCTCGACCGTGGCCTGCCATCTTATCGCGCGTACCGCGCGCCAGCGGGGGGTAAGACCATGGCAATGACGACGCTGCTGGCCTGGATGCTGGATGGGCTGTTAATGCTGGTGCTGCTGTGGCTGGCGTGGCGCGCCCTGGCCTGTGAGGGCCTGTTCAAGGCGGTGGTGCTGTTTATCGCTTTCGGGCTGGTGTTGTCGCTGGTCTGGGTGCGGCTGGATGCGCCGGACGTGGCCCTTGCCGAAGCCGCCATTGGCGCGGGGCTGACCGGCGCGCTGCTGCTCTCGGCCCTGGCGCGGCTGGATACCCTCGGTGCGAAGCAGGACGAGGACGGGTCAACGGAGGAGCCGTCATGACGTCGTACGGCCCATCACCGTTGTTACGAATCAGCGTCGCGCTGTTGTTGCTGGCCCTGTTCGCTGCCCTGGCCTGGGTGGTGCTGGGACTGCCGCCGGACAGTGCCGGTCTGCGCCCGGCGGTGACGGCGCAGATGGCGGCCAGCGGGGTGAACCATCCGGTGACGGCCGTGCTGCTGAACTTTCGGGGCTATGACACGCTGCTTGAGCTGGCCGTGCTGCTGCTGGCGGGGCTGGGCGTCTGGTCGCTGGCGCCGGCCGTGCCGCCAACCACGGAGGCGCCGGGTATGATGCTGGATAATCTGCCGCGGCGGCTGGTGCCCCTGATGGTGTTGGTGGCCGGCTACCTGTTGTGGCGCGGCGCAGACGGGCCCGGCGGAGCCTTTCAGGCCGGCGCAGTCCTGGGCGCCGCCGGGGTCCTGCTGTTGCTGGCGGGCTGGCGCCTGCCTGCGCGCTGGCAGGGTTGGCCGCTGCGCTTGCTGCTGGTCAGCGGCGTGGCGATGTTTGTGCTGGTCGGCCTGGCGGTCGTACCCTGGAGTGGGCTGCTGCTGGCCTACCCGCTGTCCGTCGCGGGCGCCCTGATCCTGCTGATCGAGGCGCTGGCCACCCTGGCCATCGGCACCACGCTGGTGGCGCTGTTTCTCGGCGGCGAACCGGGCGCGCCACAATGAGCGCGGCGCTGCTGTATGCCGTGACCGGCCTCGGGCTGTTCAGCCTGGGCTTCTATGCCCTGATCGTGCAGCCCCATCTGCTGCGCAAGATCCTGGCGCTGAACATCATGGGCAGCGGGGTATTCCTGGTATTGACCGCGCTGGCCCGCCGGGCGCCCGGGGGCATGCCCGACCCGGTGCCGCACGCCATGGTGATCACCGGCATCGTGGTGGCGGTGGCGGCTACCGCGCTGGCGCTGGTGCTGCTGCGCCGGGTGGTCGAAACCACCGGGCAGGCCCGCCTGCCGGATCCCGACAGCGAGTAACCGCGCATGGATGCGGCCCGTGTCAGTCTGTTGCCTGTGCTGCTGATTCTGCTGCCGCTGGCTGGTGCGCTGCTGAGTTTCGTGTTTCGCCGTCAGGCCGTCTGGCCGGGTATCGCCAGCGCCGCTGGCGTGTTTGTCATCGCCGTCGCGCTGGCGTTCAGTTTGACGCAGCCGCAACGCTATCCCGTCGGCGGCTGGGGCGCGCCGCTGGGGATCGATCTGGTGGTGGACGGGCTGAGCCTGATCATGTTGCTGATGAGCGCCACGGTCGGTCTGGGGATCAGCCTGTACGCCGGTTATTATTTTTATAGCAAGCCGCAAATTGCGCGCGCGTTCTGGCCGCTATGGCTGGGCCTGTGGACCGCGCTGAATGGGCTGTTCTTATCCGCGGACATTTTCAATTTGTATGTCACCCTGGAGTTGCTCGGCCTGTCGGCGGTGGCGCTGGCGGCACTGGGCGGGGGCGCCGCGGCCCTGAGCGGGGCGATGCGTTATCTGCTGGTCAGCCTGCTGGGATCGTTGCTCTATCTGCTGGGGGTGGCGCTGTTGTATCACGCTTATGGCAGCGTGGATATTGCGCTCCTCGGCGAACGGATAAGCGCACAGCCGGTGAGCCTGGCCGCGCTGGTGCTCATGACCAGCGGGCTGATACTCAAGACGGCACTGTTTCCGTTTCATTTCTGGTTGCCGCCGGCGCATGCCAGTGCCAGCTCGCCGGTCAGCGCGTTGTTGTCGGCGCTGGTGGTCAAGGCTTCTTTTTATATATTGCTTCGCCTGTGGCTGGAGATTTTCCAGCCGCTGGAGTTCGGCTGGGGGTTCACACAACTGCTCGGGCTGTTGGGCGGTGTCGCCGTGTTATGGGGTTCGCTGCAGGCGCTGCGCCAGACCCGCCTCAAATTATTGATCGCCTATTCGACGGTGGCACAGCTGGGGTATCTGTTTCTCGGCTTTCCGCTGGCGGCGGCGGTCGGTCCCGCGGCCTGGCAGGCGGTGATCTATCTGGCGCTGTCCCATGCTCTGGCCAAGGCGGCCATGTTCATGGCGGCCGGCAATATCCTGCAGTTTGGCGGTCATGATCGCATCGCCGATCTGGACCGGGTGGTGCAGCGTTTGCCGGTGAGTCTGGCGGCGTTTGCGATTGCCGGGATCAGTATCATGGGATTGCCACCGAGCGGCGGCTTTATCGGCAAGTGGCTGTTGCTGCAGGCGGCGATTGCAGCCGGCCAGTGGTGGTGGGTGGCGGTTATCCTGCTTGGTGGCATGCTGGCGGCGGCCTATCTGTTCAGGGTGGTCGGTTTCGCCTTTACCCGGGCGCCGGTATCCCACAAGGCGAATGCCGTGCCGGCAGGAATGGAGTGGATCGCGCTGCTGCTCGCGTTAGGAACGGTATTGCTGGGGTTGATGGTGAGCGGGCCGCTGGGCTGGCTGGCGATTGGCACGCCGCTGGGTCTGCCGCCGGTTACCGGAGCGGGATCATGACCCAATGGAATGACTGGATCCCGCTGTGGTTGCTGGGCAGCTCGCTGTTGCCGGGTCTGTTGATCTTTGCTTTGCCGGAACGCAGCGTACGCCTGCGCACGATTCTCAACCTGTCCGGTGCGGTGTTCAAGATCCTGCTGGTGGCCTGGATCCTGCGGCATGTCTATTTCGATTATGCCGAGAGTTTTGAAACCCGGTTGAGCCTGTTGCCCGGGCTTGATCTGGTATTGCGGGTCGGGCCGCTGGCCATGCTGTTTGTGACCCTGTCCAGCGTATTGTGGTTGTTAACCACGATCTATGCCATCGGCTACCTGGAAGGCGCGCCGCATCGCAGCCGCTTTTTTGGCTTCTTCAGCCTGTGCGTGACCGCCACCGTCGGGGTGGCCTTGGCCGGCAATCTGTTTACTTTCCTGCTGTTTTACGAGCTGCTGACCCTGTCCACTTATCCTCTGGTCGTGCACCGCGGCAGCGACAGGGCACGCCGTGCGGGACAAAGCTATCTGATCTACACCATCGTCGGTGGCGTGTTGTTGTTGCTGGGCACGGTCTGGTTATACACCCTGACCGGGAATCTGGAGTTCACCCCGCGTGGCTTCGTGGCCGATCTGGATGCAAGCCATCACCCGGCGCTGATACTGATTTTCATTCTGTTGATCGCCGGACTGGGGGTCAAGGCGGCACTGGTGCCGTTACATGGCTGGTTACCGCAGGCGATGGTGGCGCCGGCGCCGGTCAGCGCACTGTTGCATGCGGTGGCGGTGGTCAAGGCCGGGGCGTTCGGGATAGTGCGCGTGGTGTATGAAGTGTTCGGCGTGGAGTTTGCCGCCACGCTGGGGGTCACCGTGCCGCTGGCGATCGTTGCGGCGATCACCATTATCTATGGTTCCGTGCGAGCGTTGTTTCAGGACGATCTCAAACGGCGGCTGGCGTTTTCCACGGTGAGTCAGGTTTCCTACATTGTGATCGGGGTGGCGATTGCCGGACCGCTCGCCACCATCGGCGGCATGGTGCATCTGGTGCATCAGGGGCTGATGAAGATCACCCTGTTCTTCTGCGCCGGCAACCTGGCCGAAACCCTGGGCATTCACAAGATCAGCGAGATGTCGGGGGTGGGGCGGCGCATGCCCTGGACCATGGCGGCGTTTACCATCGGCGCCTTTGGCATGATCGGTTTGCCGCCGGTGGCCGGGTTTATTAGCAAATGGTATCTGAGTCTGGGTGCGCTGGAGAGCGGACATGACTGGGTCGTGGGGGTATTGGTGATCAGCAGCCTGCTCAATGCCGCCTATTTTCTGCCGGTGTTGTATACCGCCTGGTTCGGGCCGCCTCCCGAACAATGGCCGCAGGCGCGTGACTTTGGACGCCGTGAAACCGCCTGGGCATTGTTGCTCCCCGCGCTGGTGACGGCCGGCAGTGCGTTGCTGGTGGGGATACTGGCGGCCACGCCATTCAGTCCGCTGGCCTGGGCCACACTCATCGCCGAACGGGAGTTCTATCTGCCATGACCCTGTTACTTGATATGTTGATGGCGTTGGCATTGTTGTGGCCGATCGTGCTGGGACTGTTGCTGGTGTACCCGCCAACCTGTCAGCTGGCGCGTCGCCTGTTACCGCTGACCTTGTTGCCGGCCGTGTTGCTGGTACTGTTGCCGGGTGCCGGGAGCGTATTGCCTCTGCCCGGTGTGTTGCTGGACAGTGCACTTGCGCGTGACGCCACGGCGCGGCTGTTTTTATTTGTGATCGTATTGCTGTTGAGTCCGGTTATCCTGCAGGTGCCGGCGGCGCAAGGTTCGCATGACAGGCGCCTGTTATTTGAACTGCTATTGCTGCTGTTTATCACGGGGTTGCAGGTGCTGGTCTTGTCCGCCGGTGTATTGCTGTTTTTCACCGCGGCGACGGTGGCCGGTTATGCCCTCTACGGCATGCTGGTGTGTGGCGCGTCAACGGCCGGGCGACGGGCCGGGCATGTGCTGGTGGTGTTGCTGGTAATCAGTGATCTGGTGATCTTCGAGCTGTTGCTGCTGTTGGCGAAATTCGATGTCACTTTGGCATTTGTGCAACTGCGCCAGGCACTGGCCGGCATGCGCGAGCAGAGTACACTGATCATACTGATGCTGACGGGGATCGGCATCAAGGCGGGGGTGGTCGGTCTGCATTTCTGGCTCGCTCCTGTCTGGGTGACTGCAAGACCCTTGCTGCGACTGGCGGTACTGGCATTCATGTTGTGCGCCGGGTTGCTGGCGTGGTTGCGTCTGCTGCCGCTGGGGCAACTGCATTGGCCGGCTGCCGGGCAGCTCTTGCCGTGGCTGGTGCTGGTCATGATTGGCTATGCCCTTATCACGGGACTGATGCAATCGCGGCAGGCGGCACGCTGGGCCCATGTTGTGCTGTTGTGGATCGGCTTGTGGCTTGCCGTGCTGGCGATGCTGTTGACCCGGCCCGGCTCGATCGCGGCCTTCGCACCGGTCTGGCATTTTGTCCTGCTCGCTTGCGTGCCGGCGCTGGGAGCGCTGGCACTGATCGGCCAGTACCGCGCGCCGGCAACGCTAGCCGTCTTCGCCGTGGTGAACCTCGTCATGGCCGTGTTGATCCTGCTGGCGGTCGTTCCGGCGAACGGTGATCTATCCAGCGTTGCGCTTTACACTGGCGGGATGGCGGTGGTGATACTCGCCATGCAGGCGCTCACTGTGCAACGCTTGACGACCCGGGCAATGCCCCGCGGAACCGCGATCACGGTATGGCTACTGCTCAATGCGGCCGCGGTGAGCTGGCTTGCTGGTGGGCTGCGCCTTTCACTTGAAACAGTGTGGCCGGCGATCGGCTGGCTGTTCGGCGCGGCGTTGGCGGGATGGTTGATCGGCAGGTTGGGGCGTGGCCGGGCGAACCTGCCACCGGGTGACATTCTGGTGGTGATACGCCCTGTTCTGAATCGCCTCGTGCGAGGAGGGCACTGGTTGGGAGAGATTGTTTTACCACGCGGGCGCGGTATGTTGATGTTGCGAGTACAGCAGGGCTGGCAGCGACTGGGTCAATTGACGCTCTGGCAGACATTGGAGACCCGTCTTGCACGTTGGGAGACAGCCATACTGCTGCTGTTGATCATTGCGCTGGCGATAGCTTTGTTCAGCCGATAAAAAATGCCCCGCGGTGCGGGGCATTTTATCGTCTTCAGGTCAGTGGCGAGGAAAATTACTGATCGCCAAGTACCTTCTGCTGCAGTTCCGGGTTCTGCTGAACTGCCGCGAAGATCTGGTTGTACTCCTGAACAGACAGACCGGCGTCTTCGACAGCGCTGACCATATTCTTCTGGGCCTCTTGCTGCAGTTTCTGGGCCTTCTGCGGATCTTCAACATTTTCCAGCTTGCCGGCAAAGGATTCACGAATGCTGTTGACTTCGGCAAAAGCGTCCTTGAATTTATTCAGCGATGCGTCATCTACCTCGGCGGCCTGACCACCCTGTTGCTGCGGGGGCTGTCCTTGCTGCGCGCCGCCCTGGGCGTAGGCAGTGGTGCCGGCGCCGAAGGTCAGGCCCATCCCAAACAGTGCAACCAACAGTGATTTTTTGTTAATCCACATAATACAAACTCCTCGGTTTAATTGCTTACGCCCGAACAGGTTGCAAGCACTATGCCGGGTGATCGGGAACTTTTTGCAAAACCGCGTAAAGCTAAAAAAATTGAGGCACACCAGTTACCTGGCAGGAGTGTAAAGTTTGTCTTTACATTGGCATACGAGCCAGGGAATCAAAGCGGGCGTTAAGAAGATTAATTACCGCTAACGATGGCCGGTCTGGTGTGACGATTTGACACATGTGTCGAGGTGTCGAGCGCACAGGGTGGACTCAGTTCTCATCATTTTCACCAAGACGACGGTAAAGGGTGCGCCGACCGATGCCGAGGATTTCCGCGGCTCGTCGCTTGTTGCCGTCAACGTGCTTGATAACGTGTTCAATATAGCGACGCTCGAGTTCCTGTAGTGGCAACAGTTCCGTCTCATTGCCGGCCAGCATGTCGGGCAGTCGTGCGTCAATTTTGATCTCGGTACTTTTGAGCAGGCGGTCGGGCAGGTGTTCGGTATCGATCTGACTGGCATGACAAAACGTGACGGCCCACTCGATAATGTTGGACAGCTCACGCACATTCCCCGGAAACGGATAGGCCTTGAGTTGTTGCAGGGCGCGATCGGTAATGCCCTGAATGGGATGGTCGAAGCGGGCGCTGAACTCGTCGATAAAGCGGGCGGTCAGCAGCCCCAGATCCTCGCCGCGTTCGCGCAATGGCGGAACATGCAGGGTAAAGGTGTTCAACCGATAAAACAGATCCTCGCGGAAGTTACCTTCACTGACTTCACGTTCCAGATCGCTGTTGGTGGCGGCCAGAATCCGTACCTCGACATGCTCCTCACGATTGGCCCCGACCGGTCGCAGACGCTGTTCCTGCAAGACGCGCAATAACTTGGCCTGCATGCCGATCGGCAGCTCACCGATCTCATCCAGTAACAGGCTGCCGCCACTGGCTTCCAGAAACAGCCCGCGGCGTGCCTTTTGCGCGCCGGAGAAGGCGCCCGCGGCATGGCCGAACAGTTCACTTTCGAGCAGTTCGGCGGGAATCGCGGCGCAGTTGACGGCGATAAACGGGCCGTCGGCATACTCGCTTTCGGCGTGCAGGGCGCGTGCGACCAGCTCCTTGCCAACCCCGCTTTCACCTTCTATCAACACCGGGCCGGCGGCCCGGGCGATTTGCGTGATCTGGGTATACAGGCGTTGCATCGGGGCGCTGCGGCCGATGAGGCCATAAAAGTCACCGCTACCCAGCAGTTCGCGGTAGCGGGTCAACTCCAGACGCAGGCGGCGGGTTTCGTTGACCCGTTGCACGCTCATTATCAGATGTTGCAAATCCACCGGCTTGGTCAAAAAGTCGTCGGCGCCTTCCTTGAGCGCATCCACGGCCTGGGAGACAGTGCCAAAGCCGGTGATAATGATAAACCCCGGTGCCACCTGCAGCTGTCGGGTCTGCTGCAGCAAGGCCATGGCGTCGGCGCCGGGCAGGCGTAGATCACTGATAACCAGATCCACCGGCCTGTCCCTGAGCCATTGCCAGGCCTGCTCGGCATCGGGGGCCCCTGCTGTTTGATAGCCGGCATCCTGTAACTCCTCGATCAGTAATTTGCGCAACGAGGCATCATCTTCCACGACCAGGATGTCAGGCGAATTTGTCGTGTCAGTCATTGTCATCTCCGGTTTGTGGCCGGGGCAGCACAACGCGAAAACGGGCGCCCCCGAGCGGACTGGTCTCGATTTCGATCCGGCCGTCATGATCGCTGACCGCGGCATGGGCGACGGCCAGCCCCAGTCCCGTGCCTTCGTCGACACTCTTGGTGGTATAAAACGGCTCGAAGATACGTTCCCGATCCGCGTCGGCAATACCCGGACCGTCATCATCGATCATAAAGCCGACCTGTTCCTCATTGGCGAACCAGCCGATTTGTACGCGGTGTGTCGCGGATTGCACGGCATTGTGCAGCAGATTGGAGAGCGCCTGTTCCATCCGCAGGCGATCGATCATCAGTGTCGGCGCGGGTGCATGTTCGGTCATACTGACATCGATATGCCGGTAACGGGCGTCGCTGGCGACCTGGGTGAGGACGGACCGAATCACCCGATCGGCGCGTTCGGGCTGACACTGCAAGGGATTGCTGCGCCCGAAGTCCATCAGCTGGCGCACGATAAAGTTCATGCGTCGCACTTCATGACGAATCTCTTGCAGTGATTCGGTGACTGCCGGCTCCAGATCGGTGTGGCGCAGCGCACGCTGGGCCTTGCCGTCGACCACATTCAAAGGTGTGCCCAGTTCGTGGGCCACGCCGGCGGCCAGCTGGCCGATGGCCGCCATGCGCTCCGAGCGTTGCAGGCGGTCTTCGAGTATCGCCTGCTCCTGTTTCTGGCGTACCACCACCGCCTCCTGGCTGATCAGATTTTCCAGCATCCGGTTCAGGCCGACGGCCAGTTCCTGCAGCTCACGCGGACCGTCGGTGGGCACCCGTTGCTCTCGCTTGCCGGCGCCGATCTGGCCAATGGTTTTAAGCATGGCACTGATATGAGAACCGAAGGCCTTGTAATGGCCGTAATAGATCACCACGGTCAACAGCAGCGCGGTAATGATCAAAACGGCCAGACCCTGATAACGCAGGCGGGTAATATAGGATTCGAATTCGCTGGCCCGGCGGGTGACCTGCAACATGCCGGTGATCTGTCCGGCATCGTTGGACAAGGGTAAAAAATAGGAATAGACATCCTCGCCGCCGGTAACGCGGTTGTACTCTTCACGCCGATCGCCTTCGGTGACCATCTGCGCGACCCGGCCGCTGGTGGCGGCCGGCTTGGTCGGACCGCTGGTACCGAGGCGGTTGCCGTCGGCATCGTAGACATAGGCGCCATAAACGCGGCTGATGCGCAGGGTCGACTCCAGTGCCTGGACCAGCGCACCCTCCCGTCCCTGCTCTATGGCATAGATCAACGGCTGGCGAATCGCCCGGGCCACCAGCTCGATCTCTTCTTCCATGCGCTCCTGGGTCTGGGATTCGAGGACGCGAAAGGAATACCAGCCGGCGATGGCACTGAACGCCAGCAAGGGCAACAGGACAAACATCAGCAGGGCGGTACGCAGGTTATAACGTCGTGGCGACACAATGCCTCGCAAAGTTTTGAGTGAGTCGTTTTGGCACATGAGCGTCTTTCGGCGGGAAAAGCCCGCTTTCACCCTGCGCCTTCTCGCTGTTTGTCGCGGTCAGTTTATCATGTGCGGCATGCTGAACCGAGCTGGAATCCCGGCAAGTCGCGCGGCACGACATGATCAGTACGTTGATAATTAATAATCCGTCCACGTGGCGCGTACTGGCATGGGAATTGCCCCTCTATGGGTCACATTAATGAATGAGTCGTTTATTATAATTTTTAACGCAAAAATTTGCCGATTGGACCGGAGTTGAAATGAGAATTGGACAGATTATCGGGGTTTTAATGCTGGCCGCTGCTGGCGGGCAGGCTGTTGCCGATTGCCTGCAGGCGGTGGATCATGAAATCGTTTCGGATGAATCCAGTTATGGTCAAATCTGGGTGGAGTGGCAAGCACGGATTCGTAATCAATGCGAGGAAGTCTACTACACCATGGTGACGATTAACTTTAAGGATGCCGAGGGCGAGCAGATTCACAACTCTCTGACCAGTAAAATGATCAAGGAGGGCGAGACGGTGACAGTGAATAAACGCTCGTTGGTGGAAGAGGAAATTTACAAGAAAATTGAGGACACTGAGATCGTCCTGAAACCCGAGAAGTTGCCCAACGAGGTGAAGTAGTAAGTTGCCAAACAGGCCATTTTGTTTATGGGGACAAATAAATATTATTTATCAATCGTAATATTCGATTGTCACGAGTAAAAAATAAACGCGTGAAATGTGAATCGGATGAATATTCCTTACTCCACTATGGTCTAAATAATATGTTACCCAGCCAGTTTCGGATTGGTTGGATTGGAACTGACATTGAGATCAGCAGAATTATCACCGGGAGAGTAAAGGAGAAGACCGATGAGCAATATCAAGACTTTGATCGTTTTTGTTGCAACGGCATGGCTGGTTGCAGGCTGTGCCGGCGGAATGTCCTCTGAACAAAAACAACAGCAATATCAGCAAGAAATGTCCGCCGCCAAAGCCGCTTATGAGAGAGTTCGTGAAGTGGAATACGCCTGGCGGGATACGGAAGATCTGATGAAGGCTGCCGAAAAGGCCGCGGGTGAAGGTGAGCTGGGCAAGGCGATCGATCTGGCCGTGGAAGCCAGAAAACAGAGCGAGATCGCTTATAACCAGTACCAGGATCAAAAGGACGCCGGAGAACACGGCATCAGATAACTTGATACAAGCCGGACAATTGTCCGGCTTTTTTGATTAACCTGCCATGGTCGGGTAGCGGGTAAAGGTGTCGTTCGTTTCACCGAAAGCCCGATCCGGTCATCTACAAATAGTGTTGTTGCTATCCCGCCGGATGACGTTTGAATTGCTCGACCCGCAAAGCCGTCGCCCCGGCAACCGCAACCGGCATCACCAGAAAGTTTAATACCGGAATCAATGTGGCCAGCATCACCGCGCCACCGAAGCCCAGTGATAAAAAACGTTTTTGCCGGATTACCCGACGGATGTCCGGGAAACTCAATCCCTGATTGCCCAGCGGGTAGTCGAGGTACTCGATGCTCAGCATCCAGGCGCTGAAGATCACCCACAGCACCGGCGCAACCAGGTTGATTACCGGAATCAGGGTGATGATCAACAATACGATGGCGATGCCGGCGAAGAGCAGCATCTTTTTGACCTCACCGGTCAGGGCCTTGACAGTCTCCTCGAACACCCCTACCTCGCTGATGGGCGAATGTCCGGTCAGGTTTTTCTCCACCGCGGCGGATAAAAAACTGTTGAACGGCGAGCCGATCAGGTTGGCCAGCACGGTAAAACTGAAGAACACCGCGATGCCTGTGGTGATGGCAAAAATAAACCAGAGCAGGCTGTCCAGCCAGGCCAGCCAGTCAGGCAACGTCGGCATCAGCCACTCCAGCAGTATTTCGAATTGCGCGGCCAGCAGCCAGATCAAACCGGCAAAGATCAGAATGTTGATAATCAGGGGAAACACAACATGGCGTTTCACGCCGGGCTTGCCAATCAGGCTCAGGCCGCGCAGCAGATAACCGGCGCCGGTAAATGGATTACTGATCATAGTACCTCCTGACAGAGAAGAGCTTTACCACCAAGACACAAAGACACCAAGTAATTAAATTTCTTATACAGCCCCTACAGGGGCTTTCATCATACTACCCGCTTTGCGGGTAGTATTTGATTATTTTACTTGGTGTCTTAGTGTCTTAGTGTCTTGGTGGTTAGCACTGTTCTTCAGAATGTAGAGCGATGAGTGCGCTGCCGTAGGCCGCTTCGGTGTTGGGTGCGGTTTCCACCGGGATACCCAGCAGATTCTGGCGTATTTGTGTCCAGGCCTCGTTGACGCTGCCGCCGCCGGCGGTGAGGATGCGTTTGGGGAAGGGCGCGCCGAGTTCGGCGAGCCGCTCGTAGCCCTGTTTTTCGATGCGCGCGATACCTTCGAGCATGCCCTGAAAAAACGTGACATCGTCGTCGGGACGCGGTTCCAGTTGCGGGCTCAGGTGCGGGTCGTTGATGGGAAAGCGTTCCCCCTGAGCCGGCAGGGGATAGTAGTTGAGTTCGGTTGGCTGTTGCGGATCCAGTTGTGTCGTCATCGCCTGCAGTTGTACATCACTGAAATGGTGTTTCAATACCGCGCCGCCGCTGTTGGAGGCGCCGCCCACCAGCCACAAGTCGCCCAGCGGCTGACTGTAAACACCGTAGTCGGCCGAGAGAATGGGCGTGGGACCGAGGACTTTCAGCACCAGCGTGGAGCCCAGCACGGTTACCGCCTCGCCCGGCTTGCCGGCACCGGTCGCGATAAACGAGGCGGTGCTGTCGGTGGTGCCGCTGACGATCAATGTCTCCGCTGACAGATTGAAACGTTTGGCCATATGATCGCTGATCGGGCCGACCGGCGCGCCGGGCTGTTGCACCTTCGGCAACCAGGCGTTGTCCAGCGGCAGGGTATCCATCCAGCGTGGCCAGGTATGGTGCTCGGCATTGAAGCCGGTTTTGAGGCAGTTGTTGACATCACTGATGCCGTAACGATCGGTGAGTTTGCCGGCAATCCAGTCGGCCTGATGCAGACAGTGGGCAAGGGCGCTTTTATCGACGTGCATGCTCAGCCACAACAGCTTGACCAGCCCGGCGTTGGGGCTGAGCACCGGGTTATCCGGCGGCGCCATCGCCTTGAGGTGTTCGACGTAAACCGGATCGCGCTGATCGTTGTAGAGCAACGCCTCGCGTAACGGCTCGCCGGCGGCATTGGTCACCAGCACCGAACCCGAGGTGCCGTCCACGGCGATGCGTTTTACCCGGGTGGGATCGATCTGCTCAAACAGTTCATCCAGCACCCGTTCCACTGCCTGCCACCAGAGCAAAGGATCCTGAAACCGAGCACTGCCCTCGGCAATGGCAGGAGGCAGATCGGTGCTGGCCGTGTAGAGTATCGTGGCGTCCCGATTGATCGCCGTCGCCCGGCAACCGGACGTCCCCAGATCAATCCCTACATAGAGTGCAGTGTGACGGTTGTCGGAATGTGAAGAAGTCATACCTCGGACCTCGTTACTCGTCCCTCGGCACTGCCGTCAAGGTAACTTGACGGCCTCGGGTGCTTGCCAGTCGGGCTGGCGGTGTTCGGCGATGACGGAAGTATAGACACCGCCGCGCACATTGAATTTTGCAGTCAGGCGCATGAAGCGCGGCTCGGTCGCCCGGACCAGATCATCGAGAATGGTATTGGTGACTTTTTCGTGAAAGGCGCCTTCGTCGCGATAGGTCCAGACGTACATCTTCAACGACTTGAGCTCGACGCATTTGGCCTCGGGTACGTATTCCAGATAGAGCGTGGCGAAGTCCGGCTGGCCGGTCTTGGGACACAGACAGGTAAACTCCGGCACCTCGATGCGGATGGTATAATCCCGTTCCGGCATCGGATTGTCGAAGGTTTCGAGGGTTTTGCTGGGCTGGCTGGGCATGGCGCGAAACCATACCCCAACCTGCCCGCCCGGGCAAGCCCGCCCGGGCGGGAGGGCCAAGGTACGAGGGACGAGTAACGAGGAAGAGAAACATCGAGGGTTTGGTAGGAGCGGCTGCGCTGCGATAGATCTTTTGAGCCCGAGACGACCATCGCGCCAAAGGCGCTCCCACAATGTCTGATTTTGAGAGTTTTTCCTCGTTCCTCGTCCCTCGTCCCTCGTCCCTCGTCCCTCGTCCCTCGTCCCTCGTCCCTCGTCACTCGTACCTCGGGCCTGTTTCGCTAACGCATTGAAATCCTTTGCGCCCCTCTGCATCTCTGCATCTCTGCGGTGAAGTCATCTTCAGGCTCCGCACGGCGGGAAAATTTGGGCGCCGGTTTTGTGCGATTGTCAATCTTGCCTGTTTATATAAGGTTACTGTATCTTTCCCCGATGCGACTGACCAAACTCAAACTCTCCGGCTTCAAATCCTTCGTCGACCCGACTACCGTTCCGCTGCCCAGCTCGCTGGTCGGGGTGGTGGGGCCCAACGGTTGTGGTAAATCCAATATCATCGACGCGGTGCGCTGGGTGATGGGCGAGTCTTCCGCCAAGCATTTGCGCGGGGATTCCATGGCCGATGTCATTTTCAACGGCTCCACCTCGCGCAAGCCGGTCGGTCAGGCCACGGTGGAGCTGGTGTTCGACAACAGCGACGGCAGCCTGGGCGGGCAGTACGCCAATTACAGCGAAATCTCCATCAAGCGCACGGTCACCCGCGACGGGCAGTCCATTTACCATCTCAACGGTACCCGTTGCCGTCGCCGGGACATCACCGACATCTTTCTGGGTACCGGCCTGGGGCCGCGCAGTTACGCCATTATCGAACAGGGCACCATTTCGCGTATTATCGAGGCCAGGCCGGAAGAGCTGCGGGTCTTCCTGGAGGAGGCCGCCGGTATCTCCAAGTACAAGGAGCGCCGCCGCGAGACCGAAAACCGCATTCGCCACACCCGCGAGAACCTGGATCGACTCAACGATCTGCGCGAGGAGCTCGACAAACAGCTCTCCCGTCTGCAACGCCAGGCCAGGACCGCCGAGCGCTACAAGGTCTTGAAAGAGGAGGAGCGTTTGCTGCGCGCCCAGCTGCAAGCCCTGCGCTGGAAGGGCATCGATGAGCAGGCGACGCAGAGCGACAACAAAATCCGCGAACAGGAGACCGCGCTGGAAGGGGCGGTGGCCAAACAGCGGCATATCGAAACCGAGATCGAACAGCAACGCGGTCTGCATACCGAGGCCAGCGACAAGTTTAACGAGGTGCAGAGCCGTTTTTACAGCATCGGCGCCGACATCGCCCGGCTGGAGCAGTCTATCCAGCACGCCAGGGAGCGTCGCACCCAGCAGGACCAGGATCTGCAGCAGATCGAAAAAGACTGGAACGACGCCCAGATCCACGTCAATGCCGACAAGCAGCGCATTGAAGAACTGGAAGCCGGCTTAAAAGCGATCGAACCGGATCTGCAAAGCGCCGAGCAGCGCGAACAGAGCGCCAACGAAAGCCTGCAACGCGCCGAACAGGCGATGCAGGAGTGGCAACAGGCGTGGGACGACTTCAATCAGCAGTCCGCCGAGCCGGCGCGCCAGGCGGAGGTGGAACGCACCCGCATCCAGCATCTGGACCAGAAACTGACCCAGTTGCAGCAGCGGCTGGAAAAGGTCGAGCAGGATCTGCAACAGCAGTCTCCCGAACGGCTGCAGCAGGAAGTCGATCAGCTGCAACAGCAGCTGGAACAGACCGGCGAACAGGTCAGCCAGGCCCAGCAGGCGCTGACGGACAAACAGGAACAGATCACCACGCTGCGCGAGTCCAGTCATCAGGTAAATACCGATCTGGATCAGGCCCGCAGCCGCTTGCAGGATCTGCGCGGACGCAGCGCCTCGCTCGAGGCGCTGCAACAGGCGGCCCTGGGCAAGGACGAGGGCGCGGTGAATGACTGGCTGAGCGGCCAGCAACTCCAGGATGCGCCGCGCCTGGCCGAGGAGATGGAGGTGGATGCCGGCTGGGAGCGGGCCGTCGAGTGCGTACTGGGCGCGCACCTGGAGGCGGTCTGCGTGGCCGGCGTCGATCCGCTGGCTGACATGCTCGGTAGCCTCCAGGAAGGTACCCTGACCCTGTTCGATACTAACGTCTCCGGTCCGACCGGTGCCGCACAACACGGCACGCCGTTGCTGGACAAGGTCCGCGCGCCGTGGCAACTCGATGCCCTGCTGGGCGGCATCTATGCCGCCGAATCCCTGGCCGAAGCGCTGGCACTGCGCGAACAGCTGGCGGCACATGAATCGGTGGTGACCCGCGAGGGGATCTGGCTGGGTGCCAACTGGCTGCGGGTGGTCAAGGATCAGGCGCAGGATCAAAAAACCGGCATTCTCAAGCGCGAACAGGAACTCAAGACCCTGGACAGCCAGATCCAGGAGGAGAACGCCCGGGTCCAGGCGCTGCAGGAGCAGATGGAACAGGAGCGCGAACGCCTGCGCGAGCTGGAGCAGGAACGTGACGATGCCCAGGGGCAACTGAATCAGGCCAGCCGTCGCCAGGCAGAGCAACAAACGGATCTCAAGGCGCGCCAGAGTCAGATGGAACAGGTCCAGGCCCGCCAGCAGGCACTGCAAAATGAACAACAGGAGTTGCGCGCGGAACTGGAACGGGATCAACAGGAGCTGCAAGCCAGCCGCGGTCGCCTGCAGGAACATCTGGACACCATGTCCGGCCTGGAACAGCAACGTGAACAGCTCAACAGCCGGCGTGATGAACTGCGCCAGGCCCTGGAACAGGCCCGCGCCCAGGCCCGGCAGGTGCGCAGCGAAGCGCATGAGATCAAACTGCGGGCGGAAAAACAGCGCACCGAACTTAGCTCCACCCGCCAGGCGCTGGAGCGACTGGACAACCAACTGACCCAGCTTTCCGGGCGCCGTGACGAGTTGCAAAAGGCCCTGGGCGAAAGCGAGGCGCCGCTCAGGGAGATGGAGCAGGAGCTGGCGGACAAACTCGACAAGCGTGTGGCGGTGGAGACCGAACTGGGAGAAGCGCGCCAGGCGATGGAGGCGATCGAGCATCAACTGCGCGAGCTCGAAGAGCAGCGGGTCGCCGCCGAGCAGGCGGCGCAAACCCTGCGCGGCGAGCTGGAACAGATCCGCATCAGCCAACAGGAGTTCAAGGTTCGTCGTCAGACCCTGGAAGAGCAGATCAACGAATCGGGCTTTGCCCTGGCCCAGTTGCTCGAAGAGCTGCCGCAGGAGGCCGAAGTCAGCCAGTGGCAGGAGCATGTCGAACAGCTGGAGGCGAAGATCCAGCGTCTGGGTCCCATCAACCTGGCCGCCATCGAGGAGTTCGAGCAGCAGTCAGAGCGCAAGGCCTACCTGGATGCGCAAAACGAGGATCTGGTACAGGCGCTGAAGACCCTGGAAGAGGCGATCCACAAGATCGACAAGGAGACTCGCACCCGTTTCAAGGAGACCTACGACAAGGTCAACAGCGGGCTCAAGGATCTTTTCCCGCGCCTGTTCGGCGGCGGGCACGCCTATCTGGAGATGACCGGCGAGGATCTGCTGGAGACCGGCGTCACCGTCATGGCGCGTCCACCCGGCAAGCGCAACAGTACCATTCACCTGCTGTCCGGCGGCGAAAAGGCCCTGACCGCGGTGGCCCTGGTATTCGCCATCTTCGAGCTGAATCCCTCGCCGTTCTGCATGCTTGACGAGGTCGATGCGCCGCTGGATGATGCCAACGTCACCCGCTATTGTGATCTCTTGCAGCACATGTCGGACAGGACACAGTTTATTTTCATTACCCATAATAAAGTGACCATGGAAGTCGCCAACCACCTGAGCGGCGTCACCATGCACGAACCGGGTGTGTCGCGGATGGTCGCGGTGGACGTGGACGAGGCGGCCAAACTGGCTTCTGCCTGAAACGTCTCGGGTGGGATGGTTTGTCGGCTGGTTGAAAACAGAACCACCGATGACACCGAAAGCACTGAAAGAACCACTGCATGGGCGGTTTTATCGGTGTGCTCAGTGTTTTCGGTGGTTTATGCTTTATTCTGTCTCTGACGAGCTACTCCAGGGGACGGCATAGGCATGCGCTTCAACTTAAATTATGATGATAAGGTCGTGCTGATATGGATCCGCTGCGGCTGACCCTGCTTGCAATCGGTGTCGCGTTTATCGCGATTTTCTATCTGGTGATGCGTATCCGCTCCGGTCAGGGGCTGCACTGGCCCGGTTTTCTGCGTTTTTCCGCCCTGCGTTTACCCTCACTGCGGCGTCCCGCCGGTGAGGAAGAAAACGCTTTTCCCGAACAAAACTCACGCGACACCTGGTACGAGGATCTGGATGACGAGGATCTGCAGGCCCTGTCGCAAATGTCGTGGCACGCCCGGCGTGATGAGGACGTCGACATGGCCAACCTGGGTGGCCTGAGCGCGGTCGACGCCGATGACGAAGAGGCGGGCGAGTCGCTGGTGATCGTGCTCAACATCATGGCCAAATCCGGCCACTACTTCCCCGGCAACGACGTACTCGCGGCCCTGCGCGCCGACGAGCTGCAGCACGGCGAGATGCAGATTTTCCACCGCTATCCCGATGGCGCCGCAAATGGGCGACCCGTTTTCAGCCTGGCCAACACCGTGGAGCCCGGAACCTTCGATCTGAACACCCTCGATCAGCTCCAGACGCCCGGTCTGTCGCTGTTCATGCAATTGCCCGGGCCAATGGATTCACGCGAAGCCTTCGAGCTGATGCTCAAAACCGGCCGCAACCTGGCCGAACAGCTCGGCGGCGATCTGTGCGACGAGCGGCGCAACGTCCTCACCCTGCAAACCATCGGCCACCTCAAGGAACAGATCGAGTCCTTTTTATTCCGTCGCAAAATGGCCAGCATCCAGAAACAGCGGTCTGATAAGGTCCGCAAATAAGCCAAAAAGAAATCTTACCGCAGAGACGCAAAGGACGCAGAGTATTTATATAAAAATTACACAAGTTTGATTGAAAAAATCATCAAACTTTTAGAGCTATATGAATATTGGTTTATTTTAAATTTAATAAACTTGTAATTTAACTTTGCGTTCTCTGCGTCTCTGCGGTGAATCTTTTCTAGAATTTAAGTGCGGTCTGTTATGAGTGCTAGTGAGAAAGTCAAAAAACGGATCAACGAGCTGCGCGAGCAGATTGATTATCACAATTATCGCTATTACGTGCTGGACGATCCCGAGATCCCGGATGCGGAATATGATCGCCTGATGCGCGAGCTCGAGGAGCTGGAAGCCGAACACCCCGATCTGGTTACCCCCGATTCCCCGACCCAGCGGGTTGGTGCCACGCCGTTATCCGCCTTTGAGGAAGTCAAACACGAACTGCCGATGCTGTCGCTGGGCAATGCCTTTGATGAGGGCGAGGTCCGGGCATTCGATCGCCGGGCCCGGGAGAAGCTGCAGGTCGAGACCATTGAATATGCCGTGGAACCGAAGCTCGATGGACTGGCCATCAGTTTGTTGTATGAAAACGGCAAACTGGTACGCGGGGCCACCCGCGGTGACGGCACCACCGGCGAGGACGTCACCCAGAACGTGCGCACGATCGAGACCATTCCGTTAAAGCTGCGGGGTTCCGATTACCCGGCACGCCTGGAAGTACGCGGCGAGGTCATTATCGCCAAACAGGATTTTGAGCAGCTCAACAAAACGCGCGAACAAGCCGGGGAAAAAACCTTCGCCAATCCGCGCAACGCCGCCGCCGGCAGTCTGCGCCAGCTCGATGCGCGACTCACTGCCAAACGGCCGCTGTCGTTTTATTGTTACGGCGCGGGGCTGGTGGAGGGCGCCGAGCTGCCGGATCGTCACAGTGCAACTCTGGATCAGTTACGTGAATGGGGCATGCGCACCAACCCCGAGACCCGGGTAGTCGAAGGGATCCAGGGTTGCCTGGATTACTACCAGACGATGCAGGAAAAACGCGACAAGCTCGATTACGAAATCGACGGGCTGGTCTACAAGGTCAATCGCCGGGATCAGCAGGAACAACTGGGGTTTGTCTCCCGAGCGCCACGCTGGGCTATTGCCCACAAGTTTCCCGCCCAGGAGGAGATGACCCGACTGGTTGGTATCGACGTGCAGGTCGGGCGCACCGGGGCATTGACCCCGGTTGCGCGCCTCGAACCGGTACATGTCGGCGGCGTGACCGTCAGCAACGCCACCTTGCATAACCAGGATGAGATCGATCGTCTCGATGTGCGCGTCGGCGACACGGTGATCATTCGCCGCGCCGGGGATGTGATTCCGCAGGTGGTCAGCGTGGTCACGTCCAAACGTGAAGGTAAGCTGAAAAAATACCACCTGCCCAGAACCTGCCCGGTCTGCGGCTCGCAAACCGTGCGTCATGAAGGCGAGGTGGTCACCTATTGCACCGGTGGCCTCTATTGTGCCGCCCAGCGCAAGCAGGCGCTCAAACACTTCGCCTCACGTCGTGCCCTGGATATCGAGGGACTGGGTGATAAGCTGGTGGATCAACTGGTGGATGAAGATTATGTGCATGATCCGGCCGATCTGTTTTGCCTGGAGAAAGACCAACTGGTAAAGCTGGAACGCATGGCCGACAAGTCGGCGCAGAACCTGAAAAATGCACTCAAGAAAAGCCGCAAGACGACCCTGGAACGGTTTATCTATGCTCTGGGGATTCACGATGTGGGCGAGGCAACCGCGCGCTCGCTGGTCAATCACTTCGGTTCACTGGCGGCCGTGATGAATGCTGATAAGGAGGCGTTGATGGCGGTGCCAGACATCGGGCCGATCGTCGCCGAGAGTATCCTGACCTTCTTCAAGCAAAAGCATAATCAGGAGGTCATCGACAAACTGCGCCGTGCGGGTGTGACCTGGGAAGACATCGAGGTCAAACCCGCCGAAGAGCTGCCGCTCAATGGCAAGACGTTCGTGCTGACCGGCACGCTGGAGGAGATGAGCCGTGACGAGGCCAGGGCCGCCTTGCAGGCGCTGGGCGCCAGGGTCACCGGCAGCGTCTCCAAAAAGACCGACTACGTGGTGGTCGGAGCGGATCCCGGCTCCAAAGCGGACAAAGCGGAATCGTTGGGCGTGGAGATTCTGGACGAGGGAGCGTTTCAGAAACTGATAAGCTAGACTTCGTTTCTATAGGGAGCTGAAAGGGGGTTAATCATGGATGATGTTAGTAACAACAGCAAAGATGTTGAAAAGAAATTATATATTGAAGGCCATTTGCTGACTGTCCACGCCTGCTTCGAGGGCGATTCTCAATGGTCATTATCCGTTCAGAATGAAAAAGGAGTGACGACCCACTGGGATGAAAACTTTTCGTCAGCACAGAATGCAATAAACACCGCATTAAAGGCGATCAACGAAGAAGGTGTCGACGAATTCATGGCTTATGACTATTTTGGTTATTTGCATGAAGACGACGACAGTCATTGATTCACGTGAAGCCGTAGACAGGTTGCTCAGTTAACAGTATGCCGGCATAAGCTGATACACACCTCGTTACTCGCTCCTCGTATCTCGCTCCTCCCCGAAGGGGGAGTAGGCCCGATATAGCGAAGCGGTATCGGGCTTTCATCTTACTCCCTCCCCACCAAGGGAACACCCGAGGGCATAAAGGTTAGAGCCTGTCCCGCACTTGATGTGGGGGAGGGGCGATCAAGCATCCAGCTTCTATCTAAATGATCGCCCTCCGGGCGGGCTAAATTTTGAAAGCGCTGACCCGCCAGCGTGCCTCGGGTTTATCTGACGAAGACCGTCCATGGTCTTCGCACTTCGTGCAGCCTCCGGCTGCCCAAATTCGTTCCCGACGAATTTGTCTTTGTCACGCGACAACGAAACGAACCAGGGAAACGCGCCCGAAAGACGCCGCCGGTCCAGCCATTTCCAATGGCTGAACCGGTTCCCTGCGCTTCTCGTTCCAGTCGGGCTCGCCAGATGGCACCTCCGTGTGTCGACTGGTGAGTGCGCGGCTTGTCTCATAGAACCCCTCCGGGTTCATTGCGAGTACCCTGCGCTTACAGCGTCAGGGCAACCCTACCTGTCTTCGATAGGTCAGGGCACCCTGCGCGCACCCTGACGGGCTAATCCTCTTTCCACTGCGATGCTCGGCGGCGTCAGCCGGGATCAAAAACCGATTAGCCGACGTGAGGGAAACTGCTGATATCCAGCCAGATCATCAATGCTTGCCTCGAAGATCCCATGATCAGTTGCTAGTATTAATAGATTCCTGAATGTAACAATAATCTTGATAGGCGGACGTCTGCCTGTAACCGTAAAAGACAGGTGTCTGTTTAACTGCTGTTAGCTGTGATTATAATCAACGGGAGATCATATGAGTCACGCAGAAATCCACAGATCACACCGAGTAGGATGGTTGCGTGCGGCCGTGCTCGGGGCAAATGACGGAATAGTTTCAACTGCAAGTCTTATTATTGGTGTTGCAGCTGCAAACACTGCACATGAAGGAGTTCTTTTAGCCGGTGTTTCCGGCCTGGTTGCAGGCGCTATGTCTATGGCTGCTGGTGAGTACGTATCCGTCAGTTCCCAGTCTGATACTGAAAATGCAGATCTTGAACTTGAGAGAGAATCATTAGAAGAAGATATCGAGTTTGAAAAAGATGAGCTTGCCGCAATATATGAAGGAAGAGGTGTTGAGCCATTGCTGGCACAAAAAGTGGCTGAGCAGCTTATGGCGCATGATGCTCTTGGGGCGCATGCTAGAGATGAAATAGGTATCTCAAAGAGTGGTAATGCGCGGCCAGTTCAAGCCGCGTTTTCTTCAGCAGGAACCTTTTCAATTGGTGCCGCGCTTGCGTTAGTTGTTGCATGGGTGGCGCCGGTTAACTTGCTGATCCTTCTTGTTGCTGTGTTTTCTCTGGTTTTTCTTGCTCTTCTTGGCGGTATTGCGGCGCGTGCAGGTGGCGCATCAATAACTGCCGGTGCTATCAGAGTTACATTCTGGGGTGCACTCGCAATGGCGCTGACGGCAGGAGTAGGCAGAATTTTTGGTGTTGTTGCATAATTTTGCATTTAAAACTTGCAGAGAGCCAGGGGCAGGTCTTTCTTTTTGCCTTTTTTGATTTTAAATTACATGTGAATTCCGGATAGTATACTTATTTCTTGACACGAAGCTGTACCTGGATGGTGACAGGTATGCTGTCCGGATTCGCTGTTCATTTATAAACAAGTTATGGACAAGCCATGTTTCGCTGGATTGTTTTTATCGCGTTATTGCCGTATTCGATCTGGCTGATATTTTCCTATGAGTACCATTTTATCGATAATGTCAATCTGGCGTTCCACGAGGCGGGTCATCTGATCCTTACGCCGTTCGGGAAGACCTGGCATTTTCTTGGTGGCACGATAGGTCAGTTGTTTTTTCCGGTGGCGATTGCGGTCTACTTCTGGCGACATGGCAAAGCCTTCGAGGCCGGTATCGGGGGTGTCTGGTTCGCGGAGAGCCTCATGTATGCAGCACACTACATGAGCGATGCGCGTGACATGCGGATCCCGCTGGTCGGTGGCGGCGTGCATGACTGGAATTTCCTGTTTGCGAAATGGGGTGTTCTGTACCGGGCCGAAGCGATAGGTGCATTTTTTCACGCGCTGGCCGCGATATTGCTGGTGGGTGCACTTCTGTTTATGTTCTGGCAACTCAAAACAGGCAAGCCGGATGCGACAGAACCTTTACCCTGAAGGACCGTTTAGCCGATAATGGCTGACGACTAACGTGCCTGATTAATTTTGCCCGGCCCAAGTGAGTAGGCTGGCATTACTTTCTCTTGCCTTTCCTCGCCACTCGTTCTTCGCCACTGCCCGAAGGGCCTGGGCTTGGCCAGGGATTGTTCAAAAATATCAGGGGTCGTTGGTATTCTCGTCGACCAGGGGGAGTCGCAATCTGAAACGCGTTCCCTGGTTGCTGCTGTTAACGATAGCCAACTCACCGTGCATTTTCTGGACGAGGCGGCGGCTGATGGCAAGGCCGAGTCCGCTGCCGTTCTGATTGGCGGCATTTTCGCTTCCGCGGCTGAATTTTTCGAATACCTGTTCTGTATCAGCAATGCCCGGGCCGTTGTCGCTGATATCCAGTTCGTAGTGACTGCCGGTGTTTCGGCTTTCCACCAGGACCCAGGGCCGGGGGGTGGTGTTATACAGAACGGCGTTGGTTAACAGATTGATGAGTACCTGATAGAGTCGCTCGGCATCGCCGCGCACCTGTGCAACCGTGGCGCGTTCACCGCTATTGAGCGTTACCCGATGTTGTTCTGCCAGGCCGTGGCAGGTCTCCAGTGCGCGATCGATGATGGTTTCCGGGTTGATGGGAGTCGATTCGATCTGCAGATGGCCCTGTTCCAGGTGGCTCATTTCAAGGATTTCATCCAGAAGTCGGGTGAGTCGCAGGCTTTCCTCATGAATGATGCGGATGAACCGTTGGGATTGTTCGTTGGACAGCGTGTCGTTGTTCAACAACAACTCGGCGAAAGAACGAATGGAGGTCATTGGGGTGCGGACTTCGTGGCTGACCTGGCTGAGAAATTCGTCCTTCCGGGCGTCGAGCTGATGCAGGCGCAGATTGGCGCTGCGTAGCTCATCGGCGGTGGCTTGCAGTTGTATTGATTGTTGTTCCAGGCGGTGGCTGTACTCGACGACCTGCTGGGTTTCATCCACCAGTTTGATGATCTCGTCCATGCTGATAGTTTCACCGGTGGCAATCTGGGAGACCAGTGCGTGCGCTGTTGAGGCGCCGATATTACCGGCCAGACGCCGCTCGATAGTCGCGATGCCTTTGGCATCCAGGGGGGGGAGTTGTTGCAGGATCAACTCGCCGCCGGTGAGTTCCTCGAAAAGCTTGTGGGTCTCCGCCGGGCCGAGAATGCGCTGGGTGAGTTTGTATAGATCCTTGATTGCCGCGTGGCGGTGTATCACCTGGGCTTCGCTGCCCACCAGATTGCGAAATACATCAATGAATAATGCGCTTTGCAGTTTCTCAAGTGGCCGGTGCGTCGTCCACACCGACACCAGGACAAACAGCGCGGCGTTGCTGCCCAGGCTCCAGAATACCGAGTGAACCAGCGGGTCCATGCCTTCCAGTCCGAACAGCGCCTGGGGCTTGAGCAGTTCAATCCCCCATGGACCGTATTCGACCAGTGAGGCCAGCGCACCGCCGGCTTCGCTGAGACTCGGGATGAACAAGGTATAGATCCACAGGATAAAGCCGACCGAGAGGCCGGCAATCGTTCCTCTGGTGGTGGCATTACGCCAGTACAACACACCCAGCATGGCGGGGAAGAACTGGGCGACACCGACGAAGGCGATCAGTCCCATGGCCGCCAGCGCGTCGGATTCGCCGCTGAGATGGAAATAAAGATAACCGAGTAACAGGATCACCGCGATAGAGATGCGTCGGGTAATCAACATGAGATGTTTGATGTCTCCACTGGTATTCAGGTTCTGGCGTGGCATACGCAGAAGGAGTGGCACGATAATGTGATTGGAGACCATAATGGACAGGGCGATACTCGAGACGATGACCATGGAAGTGGCCGAGGAGAAGCCGCCGATAAAGGCCAGTAATGCCAGCAGATTCTGATCAGCCGACAATGGCAGAGTGAGCAGAAACATATCCGGGTTCGTTCCTTGCGGCAGCAGGGCGGTCCCGACAATGGCGATGGGCAACACGAACAGGCTGATTAAAAACAGGTACAGGGGAAAGGCCCATGCCGCGGTGCGCAGGTGGTTTTCATCGGAATTTTCCACCACGGTAATCTGAAACTGGCGCGGGAGGCAAACAATGGCGATGGCCGAGAGCACCATCATGTTAATCCAGCGCCAGCCGAACAGCTCATTGTCATAAATGATGCGCTCGGCCGTGGGCAATTGAAAGACCTCATTCACCCCGCCGGCGATCCCGAAAACAACAAACAGGCCCACGGCCAGAATGGCGAAGAGTTTGACAATCGCTTCAAAGGCAATGGCCGCCACTACTCCCGGGTTATGTTCATTGGCATCGAGGTTTCGAGTTCCAAACAGGATGGTGAACAGTACCATGGTCAGTGCGACCCAAAAACCCGGATCGGTATCGGCAATGATGGAAGTGGAAGCACTGTTGTCGCTGGCCAGATTGAATACTTCGAAGCTGGCTGTTACCGCCTTGAGCTGCAGGGCAATGTAGGGGGTTGCAGCAATCACGGCAATACAGGTCACCAGAACGCCCAGTACGGCGCTTTTGCCAAAGCGCGAAGAGATCAAGTCGGCGATCGAGGTGATGCGGTATGCATGCCCGATTCGCACCAGCTTTCGCAGCAGGAACCACCAGCCGACGAACACCAGTGTTGGTCCCAGATAGATCGTGGCGAATTCCAGTCCGTTGCGGGCCGCGGAGCCGACGGCACCAAACAGCGTCCAGGACGTACAATAGACAGAAATTGAAAGTGTATACACCAGGGGGGAACGCAACAGCCGATCACGGCCGGCCCGGGCCCGACGTTCACTGATAAACGCCAGAGCGAATAATATCACCACATAGGCGAGAGCAATAAGCAGGACGAAGTTGGTACTGAGCATGTTCTGCTAACTGCTTAGCCGGTGGAGTCGGACTTCAGCTGTCGCGATATCAGCCATATCCCGATGATCAATACCAGCCAGAGCCCGAAGATATAAAATACAGGCAACGGGATCCCCCACAGAGTAATCTGTCTGGCAAAAATCAGCGCAAGCGGCGGCAGCAGCAGCACAATACCCAGCGCGAGGAGCGATGCCGCACTTTTGGGGGCTCTAGTGATCATACGCCGCGCTCTGTGACTGTCCGACCAGTCGTTCCACACACTGCAGTACCTCGGCGTTGGAAAACGGTTTGGCAATGAAAGCATCAGTGCCGAGTTGCTCGGCCATGGCGCGATCCTTGGCCTGCCCCTTGGCTGTGAGGACCAGTACCGGTAGTTGTCTGAATTCCTCGTCGGCTTTGAGTTCCTTGAGTATCTCGAATCCATTTCTGGTCGGTAGCATAATATCCAGGATGAGCAGATCGGGCCGGGTCTTGCGCAACGCCTCCAGCACCGCGCTGCCATCGGATTCGGCGGTCACCGTGTGGCCGGCCTGACGCAGGATAAAGCTGAGTGCATCGACGATATAAGGTTCATCTTCAGCAATGAGTATTTGTCCGCTCACACACGGTCTCCCTGTTTGAATTATCATTATTCGATTTTATTTTGCTTTTGCGATCGACCTGCCAAAGGCGGGTGTCTGTCAACATAATCTATCAGCAACCGCGTTCGATTTGAATGCCCGAAGACTTTGTTCAAAAGATAGCTTTGGCCTCGCGCACGATGTCCGAAAATAGTGGTGTCACTGCAGTCACAACGTGAAGATGTAATCTCTCCGCGCCGGTCTTGGGAACTCCTGTTCAGCCCGCCTGGGCGGCCCCACGCCCCGACGTGATGGGAGGTTCCTGGCGATGCTGGCAGTCAAGCCGCTGGCACTGGCGACAGGTTGACCCCACCGGCACGGCCGCCCCGGGGGCACGCAGGTCGATGCCCTCGGCATAGATCGTCCGATCGGCATACAGCACTTCACAGGCCAGCATGACCGAGAACATCACCGGTTGGGCGCGGAAGGTGGCGGCACGTTTGGTGACCGTCCGCGCGATCATTAAAAAACGGTTGCCGTTATGGAACTCCCCCAGCTCACGAACCACCCGACCGGGTGTCTGGAAGGCGCTGAACACGGGCCACAACGGGCAGGCATGACCGAAGCGCGGCAGGGAAAGACCAAACAGGGGGAAACGTTTGGAAATATGGCCCGAGGGATCGACGCGCAAAAACGCGAACGGCACCCCTTCGGCCCCGGGCGCCCGCAGTGTGGTCAGCCGGTGGCATATCTGCTCAAAGCCGGCTTCGTATTTCTGACGCAGTATCTCGATGTCATAATGCTGGGTTTGTGCATCTTCCAAAAAGGGTGTGTAGGGGAACAGCGCGGCACCGGCCATGTAGCTGGCGAGCGCCCCCCGCGCCCGGGCCCGGGCGGCGTCGGTGGTCAGTCTGGGGTCGGCGACCAGAGAATTCAGGGTATCCTCAAAGCTCAGTTGCGCGGCAACCCGCATGGTCTGGAAACGCCGGGTGGTGGGCGGAGCGTTGGCCAGAAAACAGAGCACCCGGTTGTCTTTATCGAAATAGCTCTGGTTGTGCCACAGTGCGTCAGGGGACTGATCATAAGCGCTGGTCCGGATTCGGATAGCAAACTTCTCTTCGAGATACTTCACCAGTGCCGCATCAATGTTGCTTCTGTCGAGGCGCTCCAGTTCCCTTCGCAGTTGCAGCCCGGCCTCTTCCACTGCCGGAAAGTAATTGCGCTCGCCAATGATGAAATCGTCCACCTGCTCGGCAGCGGCCAGCGAGGGATCCAGATTGTTTTGCTCTTCGAAATGCGCAACCAGTTCCTGGGTCGTGTCGGTCAGGCGGGTACTCTCGTTATGCAGCATGGTTTCAAACCGGTTGCGCTGCGGCGGGTCAATCGTGCCGTCACTGACCAGGATCTCGGAGATGGAGCGCAGGCTGGTGATCCGGGTGAGGATGGTATGCATGGTGGCTTGCAACCACGGATCCTGGTTCAGGCGATCGTTCAACAGGGAGAGCGCCTGGTTACTGTCCAGGTAGGCGCGATACAGTGCCAGAATCAGGCGGGCCCAGTTGGGATTACGGGCAATGATTTGATCGGCATAGTTGCTCTCGAGATCGATATGACCCAGCACCGGGTCTGCGGCAAGTTCATGCAGATCATCGCGCAGGCGCTGTTCGGTGATGCCGGTCAGTTCCCCCACCTCCAGGCCCAGGGCGGCGGCAAGTCGAGTGGCGAGTCGACCGCCGACCGCGCGCTTGTTGGCCTCGATCAGGTTCAGGTAAGAGGCGGAAATTCCCAGCTCACTGGCCAGGGCGGCCTGGGTTATACCCCGTTCCTTGCGTCGCTCGCGGATCTTGTAACCAATCGCAGCTGCAGTCATGAGCGGTATCGCCTCGCGAAAGTTGTCAATTATTTACATAAGAGTCGAAAATTCGAGCCATCAATTTACAATGTATTGGCTTTTATATCAAACAGTTATTGCTTTAGTTTACAGGCCGCTCTACAGTTGCGGAGCAATATCGCCACACACCGGGGCTCGTCGCTTGTATTTCTCGTGACCTCGGGGCAGGAGGAAATATTTACCAATCCACATCAGCTGGAGGAGAACCAGACTATGAGTGATGATTTCAACAAGAAGCGTCGTGACTTTCTCAAGTCAACGGCAGCACTCGGTGTCGCGGGTATGGCGCCAACCGTTTTTGTTCGCAATGCCTGGGCGCAGGATTTCGTCAATAACCCCGGCAAAGCCGCGGCGATCACCCTGGGCTTTAATGTTCCGCAGACCGGGCCTTATGCCGATGAGGGGGCTGACGAGTTGCGCGCCTTCAAGCTGGCCGTCAAACACCTCAACGGTGAAGGCGACGGCGGTATGCTCAATACCATGAAACCGATGGCCCTGCAGGGCAACGGTATCCTGGGCAAGAAGGTCAATTATGTGACCGGCGATACCCAGACCAAGTCGGACGCGGCACGTGCCTCGGCCAAGCGCATGATCGAAAAAGACGGCGCCCTGATGATCAGCGGTGGTTCCTCGTCGGGCGTGGCCGTTGCGGTACAGTCCCTGTGTCACGAGGCCGGGGTGATGTTCATGGCCGGTCTGACCCATTCCAATGACACCACCGGCAAGGACAAGCGTAAATACGGCTTCCGTCATTTCTTCAATGCCTATATGTCCGGCCAATCCCTGGCACCGGTGCTCGGGGAGCGTTACGGCACTGATCGCAAGGCCTACCATCTGACGGCCGACTATACCTGGGGCTGGACCCAGGAGGAGTCCATCAAGAACGCTACCGAAGGGCTGGGCTGGCAGACGGTTGAAACCGTTCGCACGCCGCTGGGTGCCGGTGACTTCTCCCAGTACATTACCCCGGTGCTGGACTCCGGTGCGGACGTGCTGATCCTCAACCACTACGGCAAGGACATGGTCAACTCCCTGACCCAGGCCGTGCAGTTCGGTCTGCGCGACAAGCAGGTCAACGGTAAGGACTTCCAGATCGTGGTCCCGCTGTTCTCACGTCTGATGGCACAGGGTGCCGGCGAGAACATCAAGGGGATCCTTGGCAGTACTAACTGGAACTGGGCGTTGCAGGACGCGGCTTCACAGGCCTTCGTCAAGTCCTTCGGCCAGGAGTATGGCTTTCCGCCCTCGCAGGCGGCGCATACCTGCTATGTGCAGACCTTGCTGTATGCCAATGCCGTGGAAACCGCAGGCACCTTCTATCCCTGTGAGGTGATCAGTGCGCTGGAGGACTTCCAGTTCGACGGCCTGGGCAACGGCCCGACGCTGTATCGTGGTGCTGACCATCAGTGCTTCAAGCCGGTGCTGGTGGTAGAGGGTAACGATAACCCCTCCAACCAGTTCGACCTGTTGAAGGTGGTCAAACAGGTACCGACCGAGCAGGTCATGTACGATCCCTCCATCTTCGGCGGGGAACTGGGTAGCTGCAAATAAAACGTTTGCGGTCTTACCCCGAGGCACCGGCCCGATTTGCGGGCCGGTGTCTGATTATTTGCGACCTGCCGGTATAAGCCGACAGGTCATCGTTGTCAGCTTAACGAAATCGGTAAATGTAACGTGGATGCATTTGTACTGCAGATCCTCAATGGCCTGGACAAGGGTAGTGCGTATGCCCTGATCGCACTGGGGCTGACTCTGGTATTTGGCAGTCTGGGTGTGGTTAACTTTGCCCATGGCGCCAAATTCACCCTGGGGGCGTTTTGCGCTGTCAGTTTCCAGCAGCTGTTGACCATCTCCAGGAAGGTAAAGGACGAGAGCGTCACCTTCTTCGATGCCTACAAGGAGGTCCCCTACCTGGAGATATGGTGGGGCGATACCGGCAGCATGATTATCGACTGGGCGGTGCCCCTGTCGATTTTTCTGGCTATACCGGTCATGTTGCTGATTGGTCTGGTGCTTGAGCGTGGTCTGTATCAGTTCTTTTACAAGCGCACGCATGCCGAACAGATCCTGGTGACCTTCGGTCTGGCCATCGTGATACAGGAGGTCATCAAGACCTTTTACGGTGCCAACCCCATTCCCACCCCGGCACCGGCAATGTTGTCGGGTACCGCGCCGATTGGTGTCTGGCTGGGCCTTGGGGAATCGGTGGCCTATCCGTACTGGCGGCTGGTGTACTTCCTGTTTTCCCTGCTGGTTATCGGGCTGGTATTTGCTTTTCTGCGCTATACCACTTTTGGCATGGTGGTGCGTGCCGGCATGTCGGATCGGGAGACGGTCAGCCTGCTGGGGCTCAATGTGGAGCGGAGATTTACCATATTATTCGGTATTGCCTCGGTGGTGGCCGGCCTGGCCGGTGTGATGTATACACCCATCGTGCCACCGGACTATCACATGGGCATGGAGTTTCTGGTGCTGTCCTTCGTTGTGGTGGTAGTGGGCGGCATGGGCTCCCTGCCCGGGGCGGTAGCAGCCGGTTTTCTGCTGGGCATTCTCCAGTCCTTTGCCTCCATGAACGAGATCAAGTCTCTGTTACCCGGTCTGGATCAGATCATTGTTTATTTAATTGCCGTAATTGTGCTTCTGGTTCGCCCGCGCGGGTTGATGGGCCAGAAAGGTGTAATGGAGGATTAAGCGGTGAAGATGTTCAGTCTTTCACGTAATGACAGGTTGTTGATGCTGGGCTTCACCGCCGTGGTCCTGCTGGCGCCGTTGTGGTTGCAACCCTTCGGTGCGGGTTATCCCGATCTGCTGCAGAAGTTTGCCATCTTCGGATTGTTTGCGATCGGCTACAATATCCTGTTCGGCCTGACCGGTTACCTCTCCTTCGGTCACGCGGCTTTTCTCGGGGTAGGCTCCTATACAACGGTATGGTCTTTCAAGCTGCTCTCGCTGAATGTCATTCCGGCGGTGATCCTGGCCACCCTGCTGGCCGGGCTGTTTGCGGTGGTGATCGGCTTTCTCAGTCTGCGCCGCAGTGGCATCTATTTTGCCATCCTCACTCTGGCCTTCGCGCAGATGAGTTACAAACTGGCCTATTCGGTATTGACTCCCATTACCAATGGTGAAACCGGACTGCGCGTGCTGCGCGACGATCCGCGGATCATCGACAACATGCTGGGCACTGCTCATGATGGTTCACCCATCGGTTCGCTGTTTGGCATCGGCATGCAGGGTTATCCGGCCTTTTATTTTTCGGCGGTGATGTTGATTTTAGGATTTTATCTTTCGGTATTGATCTTCCGCTCACCCTTCGGTCTCAAGCTGCGTGCGATCAAATCCAATCAAAGCCGCATGCAGTACACCGGCTACAACACCCGGCCGTATCTGCTGTGGGCGTTTGTCATCTCCGGCATGTATGCCGGGATGGCCGGCTCGCTGCTGGCCGTGACCGATCCCCTGGCCGGAGCCGAGCGCATGCAGTGGACCGCCTCCGGTGAAGTGGTGTTGATGACCATCCTCGGTGGAACGGGAACCCTGCTCGGCCCGATCATCGGTGCGGCTTTGATTAAATACTCGGAAAATATCTTTTCCGCATTCAATGAGTCCGCCTTGCACGAGGCTTTCTCGTTCCTGCCGGGCTTTATCGAGAATTTCCTTGTCACCATCGTTCACCCCTTTGTTGGCGAAGGCTGGCATCTGACACTCGGTGCGCTGTTCATGATTATCGTGATCTTTTTGCCCGGGGGGCTGATGGATGGTCTGTCACGTATCGCCAGACGCTGGCGAGCGAGAAAACATGGGTCCGATGAAGCGGACAGCTCACAGGTGGAGGACTGACCCATGGCATCGGATATCGTTTTAAACATTGCCTACGTGGACAAGAGCTTCAGCGGGCTGCATGCCCTGAAAGATGTCAATCTGCAAGTGGAAAAAGGCAAGACCCACGCCATTATCGGCCCCAACGGGGCCGGCAAGTCCACCCTGTTGAATGTCTGTATCGGTCGGCTGGCACCGGATCGCGGTACCGTGACATTTAACGGCGAGGTCATTACCGGCAAATCCGCTCACGAGATCAATCAGGCCGGGGTAGTACGGGTGTTTCAAACGCCGGAGATCTTCCACGATCTGACGGTACTGGAGAATGTGATGATTCCGGCGCTGGCCAGACGCGATGGCTCGTTCAAACTCAATCCGTTTGTGCGCATGGATGCCGAAACCGATATCCTGCACGAGTCGGAGCAGGCCCTCAAGGAGATGAACCTGCTCGAGAAAAAGCACATGCACGCGGCCACCATGTCGCGCGGCGACAAGCGTCGCCTGGAACTGGCCATGGGCCTGGTGCAGCATCCGCTACTGTTTTTGCTGGATGAGCCCACTGCCGGCATGTCGCGCGCCGACACCAATGCGACCATCGCCTCTTTGCAGCACATCAAGGAGCGGGGGATGACCAAGGTGATCATCGAGCACGACATGCAGGTGGTGTTTTCCCTGGCGGACAAGATCTCGGTACTGGCACAGGGCCAGATTATCGCCGAAGGAACACCGGATGAGATCCGTGGCAACCCCAGGGTCCAGGAAGCCTATCTGGGAGGTACCCACAATGAGTAAACAGGCTGAAAAACATACCGTTCGCGGTACCGGCTCCGATCCGGCCTTTTTCTCCTGCTGGAACCTGCATGCGTATTACGGCGAGAGCTATATCGTGCAGGGGGTCAACTTCGATGTGCGCGAAGGGGAAATCGTCGCGCTGTTGGGGCGTAATGGGGCGGGCAAAACCTCGACACTGCGCAGCATCGCGCAGATCGGTTCCCCTCAGTTGCGTCATGGCGAAGTCTGGCTGGATCACCAGCCGCTGCATACCATGAAATCCTATCAGGCGGCACAAGCCGGTGTCGGCCTGGTGCCGGAGGACCGGCGCATCATTCCCGGTTTTACGGTGGAGGAGAATCTCAAACTCGCGCAGATCGCCAAACCCGTTGGCTGGTCGCTGGAACGTATCTATGATCATTTTCCGCGCCTTGGCGAGCGTCGCCAGCAGGAGGGCACCACGCTCTCCGGCGGAGAACAGCAGATGCTGTCAGTGGCCCGCGCGCTGGCCCGCGACATCAAGCTGCTCCTGCTGGATGAACCCTACGAAGGGCTGGCGCCGGTTATCGTCAAGGAAATCGAAAAGATCGTCCAGAGTATCAAGGAACTGGGCATTACCACCATCATTGTGGAGCAAAATGCCATTGCCGCACTGGAGCTGGCCGATCGGGCAGTCATTCTTGATATGGGGCAGGTCGTATTCGATGGCTCGGCCCAGGAGGTACTGGATAATACCGAACTGCGTCATCAGTATCTTGCGCTTTAAAAGGCGTTATTGAAACGGTTGTTGCCGCGACCGACTGAGGATAGAAAAAAGCCCCGCATTGCGGGGCTTTTTGGTTTACTTGATTTCGACGTTGGCGTCTTGTCGAAGTTGGATGACGTATTGCTGGATGATCTGGCTGGATTTCATACTGCGCAGCTGATCCTTGACCTCTTCGAACTTGGGCGGGGTGACCTTGCGTTCGTCTTCCAGCTTGATGACGTGCCAGCCGAACTGGGTTTTAACCGGCGTTTTGCTGTAGGCGCCTTTTTTCATCTTGGCCACGGCCTGAGTGAAGGGCGGGACCATCTGATTGGCGTTGAACCAGCCAAGGTCGCCGCCGTTTTTGGCGGTGGGGCCGGTGGATTTGGCCTTGGCGACGTCGGCGAAGACGGCGCCGCCATCCAGTTCCTTGATGATGGCTTTGGCTTCGTCCTCGCTTTTGAGCAGAATGTGGCTGGCCTTGTACTCCTTGGCATCGCTGGCGGCCACGCGCTGCTCATACTCTTTTTTCAGATCGCTTTCGCTAACCGGTTTGCTTTGTGCTTCTTTTTGAATCAGCGCCTGGATCAGGGCATCGGCCTGCAGTTGCTGGAGACGGAAGGCGACAGCCGGATTCTCGTCCAGGTTCTGTTTTTTGGCTTCCTGCAACAGCAGCTCGCGGTTAACCAGTTCATTGATCAGCGCCTCGCGGTCGATCTCGCCGGACTGACCGTTTTGCTGCTGTGAACGGTATTTGAGATAGCGCTCGTAGGTTTGTTGCGAGATCGGTTCACCGTTGACGACGGCAACGGGATCGGCGGCCCGGGCGCCGCTGCTCAGCAGCAGTCCGGACACCATGACGGCGGCGGATAATGATATGAGATTGCGTTTAAACATAATAAATCTTCCTTTCTTGATGGGAACGGGAGTTACGGAAACACTTTCTTGAAAGGTTTGACGGTAACCGATTGATAGACGCCGGCGGCGACATAGGGATCGGCATCGGCCCATTGTCGGGCGTCTGCCTGCGAGGCGAATTCAGCGACGATTAACGATCCGCTGAAGCCGGCCGGACCGGGGTCTTCGCTGTCGATGGCCGGATGCGGACCGGCCAGGATCAGACGCCCCTGGTCCTTGAGTTGTTGCAAACGTTCCAGATGCGCCGGGCGCGCGGCCAGGCGTGGTTCCAGACTGTCGGCATTATCCTGAGCGATGATGGCGTATAACATTCAGCTGTCGTTGCCGGGTTCGGGTGACGGGTTGGCCTCTTCAGGCTCCGTGACGTGCAGGGACAGGTAGACACCGAGTCCGATGAGAAAAATCACGCTGAGTACCAGCATACCAAAAAGTTTGAAGTTTACCCAGATCGATTCCATGGATTTGGCTTGCTGGCACAGTTCCACCGCCGCGCCGCTGTAGGTGGCGGCGCAGTTTTCCAGATTGACGGCCTGATCGCTGGCCGCCAGCAGCGCCTGTTCGGCGACAAAATAGAAGTTGGCGACATACAGATTGGCCACCCCCAGCAGCACCGAAAACAGCGCCATGCTGAGATTGGCGTTACGCCAGATCCGCGCCGGCACCTCGATGGCGTGCCCCATCATGCGCTGGATCAGCGGTTTTTCGCCGATGAACTGGCTGGCGATAAAGGCGACGGCAAAAGCCCAGTAGACCGCGGTGGGCTTCCACATAATAAACGCCTTGTTCTGGAACAGCAGGGTGGCGCCGCCGAGAATAATGATCAGCGCGAGTGTCACCAGATGCATGTTTTCGAATTTGCGATGCCGATACCAGTAGAAGGCGTTCTGCAAAATGGAGCCGGCAATCGCCACGGCGGTAGCCGGGTAAATGCCATACAGCTTGTAGATGATGAAAAACAGCAGTATGGGAAAAAAATCGAACAGAAACTTCATGGCGGTCCAGCCTGGATGAGCGTCAGGGTTAAGAGGGTATCAGTGCAGCGTCGGATTATTGGTCATTTTGTAATATTTTTCCATGACTTCCCGCACATGCCCCGGGTAGTCGATCACGTCCATCTGTTCCATGCCCTCGCGGAAAAAGGTCGGGGCGTCCTCGGGCAGGCGCAGCAGGATCTGTTCGAAGACCGGTTCCATGATCGCCGGATCATGGGTCCGGGTGGCAACGACGCCGTGATTGAGGTTTAGCACGCGCCAGGGGCGCCCGGCATGGCTCTTGTCCCGGTCTTCCTTGACCACGGGCGCGGCGGCGTTGGCGATCTCATCCATGATGCCGCTTAGTTCGGCGAGAAAGTCGGGGTCCTGGGTCTGGTTGGCGATGCGTGACAGCGCATCGACCACATTGCGCAACTCCTGCAGGCTGCCGATGTTGCGTGCGGTCCACAGGGCGATGGGAATCGCCAGCTCGTCCAGAGTCACCTGCAATTCTTCCAGTTCGAGCAGTCCCGCCCACCGGCTCAGGGCGTTGAGCTGGGCGAGGCCGTAATCGCCGAGCTGGCCGAGATCGTCGAGCTTATCCGTGAGGGCCTCGCGGGATTTGCCATCGCTGTTGCCATGATACTGGGCATCGACCTGCTGGACGGTTTGCGCGAACTGCTTGAGGTTCTCGCCGATCTGGTGCGGATCCGCCAGATCGCTGGGGCGGATCGGATTTTCGGCATAGGCCTGCTCCAGCGCCGCGGTGACTTCATCCACTACGTCGGCCAGGGCATTCAGATCGATCTCGACAACACTCATTCGCGGTTCGCATTTCGCTTACTCATCAGGTCAACCATTTTAACACAGGCACGCGCTCCCGGCAGCCGACGTCCGGTGGGCCCGGATCGATGGGGGTCTCGCTTTGGGGGGCGGACGCGTTACACTAGGCCCGTTGTTGAACACCGGTGTCGGGCGTGATTGTCCCGACCTGGATCAGACCTTTGCGACAGGCCACCATGACATACCGATTCGATCTGCATACCCATTCCACCGCCTCCGACGGCACCCTGAGTCCCACCGCGCTGGTGGCCACGGCGGTGGAGAAGGGCGTCGATCAGCTGGCACTGACCGATCACGACACCACCGCCGGTCTCGACGAGGCACTGGCGGCGGCGCGCGCGCAGGGAATCGGCTTGATCCCCGGCATCGAGCTGTCCGTGAGCTGGGCGCACCAGACCCTGCATGTGGTCGGGCTGCATATCGATCCGGCCCATCCGGCGATGCGCCGGGGCATTGAGACCCAGCTGGGCTTTCGCCGCTGGCGGGCCGAGGAGATCGGCCGGCGGCTGGAGAAGGCCGGCATCGCCGGGGCTTACGCCGGCGCCTGCCAGTACGCCAGCGGTGAGCTGGTGGGGCGCACCCACTTTGCCCGCTTTCTGGTGGAACAGGGCCATGCCCGGGACCTCAAGCAGGTGTTCAAGCGCTATCTGGTCAGGGGCAAGCCGGGTCACGTGCCGGGCGAGTGGGCGACGCTGGCGCAGGCGCTGGACTGGATTCAGCAATCCGGCGGCCTGGCGGTGATCGCCCATCCGGCGCGCTACAAATTGAGCGCCACCCGGCTGCGCCAGTTGCTGGGTGAATTCGCCGAGCTGGGCGGGGCGGCGCTGGAGGTGGTCTCGGGCAGCCACAGCCGGGATGACATGCTGCGCTTTGGCCAGTTGAGCCAGACCTGGAATCTGGCCGCCTCCAGCGGCTCCGACTACCACGGCCCGGAGAATCCCTACCGGGATATCGGCCGCCTGCCCGAGTTGCCGCCCGGCTGCCGACCGGTCTGGGAGTGCGACGCCTGGGCCCGTTGCACCGGGGTGGCGGCATGAGCCAGTTTTTCCAGATTCATCCGGTCGACCCCCAGCCGCGGCTGATTCGCCAGGCGGTGGAGCTGCTGCGCCAGGGGGCGGTCATCGTCTATCCGACCGACTCGGCCTACGCGCTGGGCTGTCATCTGGAGGACAAGAAGGCGATGGATCGGATCCGCCGCATTCGCCAGGTGGACGACAAACACAACTTCACCCTGGTGTGCGGTGATCTCTCCCAGATCAGCGCCTACGCCAAACTGACCAACAACACCCTGTTCCGGATCCTCAACAGCCACACACCGGGGCCGTACACTTTTATTCTTAACGCCACCAGCGAGGTGCCGCGCCGGCTGCTGCACCCCAGGCGGCGCACCATCGGCATTCGCATCCCCGACAACGCCATCGCCCAGGCGCTGGTGGCCGAGCTGGGCGAGCCGATCATGAGTTCGAGCCTGATCCTCCCCGGCGAGACCATGCCCCTGACTGATCCCGAGGAAATTCGCGAGCAGCTGGAGCACCAGGTGGATCTGGTCATCGACGGCGGCCACTGCGGTTTCGAGCCCAGTACCGTGGTCGACATGACCGACGAGGTCCCCCGGGTGGTGCGCCGCGGCAAGGGCGAGAGCGAACCCTTCGAGCGGGGCTGAGCAAGCCGATTTGCCTGCCGGCGGGGCCAACAGGGTATAATGCCCGCCCTGCCGGCAACCGGGATCGGCAGCGCCGAGACGAGAATAACGATAATGATGACGGCCCCCATGATCCCCGGTGGCATCCCCGGTGGCATCCCCGGTGGCCCGACCGTTGCCCTGATGTGCCATATAACTGATCTTCGATTGCGATTCTGGAGCCTGAATTGACTGCCTTGCCCAATCAGAAACAACGTGTGCTGTCCGGCATGCGGCCGACCGGTGCCCTGCATCTGGGCCATTACCACGGGGTGCTGAAAAACTGGATCAAACTGCAGCATGAGTACGAGTGCTACTTTTTTGTCGCTGACTGGCACGCCCTGACGACCCATTACGAGGATCCGCAGATCATCGAACAGAGTGTCTGGGAGATGGTCATCGACTGGCTCTCGGTGGGGGTCAATCAGGGCTCGGCCACGCTGTTCATCCAGTCCCGGGTGCCGGAACACGCCGAGCTGCATCTGCTGTTGTCGATGATCACACCGCTGGGCTGGCTGGAGCGGGTCCCCAGCTTCAAGGACCAGCAGGAGAAGCTCAAGGAGCGGGATCTGGCCACCTACGGCTTTCTGGGCTATCCGCTGCTGCAAAGCGCCGACATCCTGATGTACAGGGCCGGCCTGGTGCCGGTGGGCGAGGACCAGGTGGCCCACGTGGAGCTGACCCGCGAGGTCGCGCGCCGGTTTAACCATTTATATGGCCGCGAGCCGGGCTTCGAGGAAAAGGTTGAGGCGGCGATCAAGAAAATGGGCAAGAAAAACGCCAAACTCTATCAGGAACTGCGCCGCCGCTACCAGGAGCAGGGCGACGACGAGGCGCTGCACACCGCCCGGGCGCTGCTGGACGATCAGCAGAATATTTCCCTGGGCGATCGGGAGCGGCTGTTCGGCTATCTGGAGGGCGGCGGTCGCATTATCCTGCCCGAGCCCGACAGCCTGCTGACCCCGGCACCCAGGCTGCCCGGTCTGGACGGGCAGAAAATGTCCAAGTCGTATCACAATACAATCTCGTTGCGCGAAGATCCCGACGCAGTCGAGAAAAAACTGCGCACCATGCCGACCGATCCGGCCCGCGTGCGACGCACCGATCCCGGCGATCCAGAAAAATGCCCGGTGTGGAAACTCCATCAGGTATACTCCAACGACGAGGTACGCGAGTGGGTACAGCAGGGTTGCACCAGCGCCGGTATCGGCTGCCTGGAGTGCAAGGGGCCGGTGATCGACGCGATCCGGGCGGAGCTGGCGCCGATCCACGAACGTGCCAGGGAATATCAAGAGGATACGGGGCTGGTGCGCAAGATTATCCACGAAGGCTGTGACAAGGCCCGGGATGCGGCGCGCCAGACATTGCAGGAAGTCCGGCAGGCCATGGGCCTGGAGTATCGCTGATTCATGACCGAGACCATCGAGCACCACGACAGCCAGGAAAAACCTGAGCAGCAGGAGATGCCTTTCGCCGTGGTGCAGGGCACGCCGATGACCGCGCTGCCCAGGGATCTCTATATTCCGCCCGATGCCCTGGAAATCTTTCTCGCGGAAACCTTCGCCGGGCCGCTGGATCTGCTGCTCTATCTGATCAAACGTCAGAACCTGGATATACTTGATCTGCCCATCGCCACCATCACCGCCCAGTATATGGAATATGTGGGCCTGATGACCGAGCTGCGCCTGGAACTGGCGGCGGAATACCTGGTGATGGCGGCCATGCTGGCCGAGATCAAATCGCGCATGCTGCTGCCGCGACCGGTGAGCGTGGAGGAGGAAGAGGGCGATCCACGCGCCGAACTGGTGCGCCGCCTGCAGGAATACGAACGCTTTAAAAAGGCCGCCGAGGATATCGACGAGCTGCCGCGGGTGGGGCGCGATGTGTTTCCCGCCGAGGTCAAGGCGCCCGATCTCAAGGTGGTGCGCACGCCGCCGGAGGTCGATATCAAGGATGTGCTGGCCGCGTTTACCGATGTCATGCGCCGCGCCTCCATGTACGAACACCATCATATCAAGATGGAACCGCTGTCGGTGCGCGAACGCATGTCGCGGGTGCTGGGGGCGGTCAAGTCCGACAGCTTTACCGATTTCAATGCGCTGTTTACCCTCGAAGAGGGACGCAGCGGCGTGGTCGTCACCCTGCTGGCGATCCTCGAATTGCTCAAACAACACCTGATCGAAATGGTCCAGACCGAAGCCTATGGGCCGATTCATGTCAAAGCCAAACAAGCCGAGAATAACCAGGAATAACAGGGCCGAAGCGATCCATGACTGAACAGGAACTCAAACGCATTATCGAAGCCATACTGTTTGCCGCCGACGATCCGGTGAACCTGAGTCAGTTGCAGGCGGTCTTCGCCGAAGACGACGGGCCGGACGCCGAGGCGATCAAGGCGGCGATCGCCGCCCTGCAGGAAGATTACGCCGAACACAGTCTGGCGCTGCGCGAGATCCGCTCCGGGTATCGCTTTCAGGTTAAACAGGATTATGCCAACTGGGTCTCCCGGCTCTGGGAAGAGAAACCGAGCCGCTATTCGCGTGCCGTGCTTGAGACCCTGGCGCTGATCGCCTATCGCCAGCCGATCACCCGCGGGGAGATCGAGGAAGTGCGCGGGGTCAGCGTCAGCACCCAGATCATCAAGACCCTGCAGGAGCGTGAATGGGTCAAGGTGGTGGGCCATCGGGATGTGCCGGGCAAGCCGGCCCTGTATGCCACCACCCGCGAGTTTCTCGATTACTTCAACCTCAAGAGCCTGCAGGATCTGCCGCCGCTGGCCGAGCTGCGGGATATCGACTCCATCAACGCCGAACTCGACTGGGGCGATGAGGGGCAACAGGCTGACGCCGCTGACAGCGAGTCGGAAGCATCGACGCTGGATGACGTCGCCGGGGCGGACAGCGAGACTGACGTCGACACCGACACCGACACCGACACCGACACCGACATCGAAGCTGAAGCCGAAACCGAAACCGAAACCGAAGCCGAAGCCGAAGCCAAAACTGTCGCCGAGGCCGAACAGCCGGCGAAAGCGGCATTGCAGGATGAAGACGCCGATACCGACTTTGAAGCCGATGTCGACAGCGAGGAGGAAACCGGGCAGGAAGCAAGCCGATCCTCCCGGGTAGTGAGCGCCGAGCACTGACGTCCCATGGCCGAACGCGTACAGAAAGTCCTGGCCCAGGCCGGCTACGGCTCACGCCGGGAAATCGAATCCTGGATTGAGCAGGGCCGCATTGAAATCAACGGCCAGCCGGCCAAACTCGGCGACCGGGTCGAAGCGGAGGACGAGATCCGGCTCAACGGCAAGCCGGTGCGCCGCACCCTCGATCTCGCCCCGCGCCGCATCCTGCTCTATAACAAACCCGAAGGCGAAATCTGCAGCCGCAACGATCCCGAAGGCCGACCCACGGTATTCGACAAGCTGCCGCCGGTGAAAAACGGCCGCTGGATCGTCGTCGGTCGCCTGGACATTAACTCCTCCGGCCTGATCCTGTTCACCACCGACGGGGAGCTGGCCAATCGCCTGATGCACCCCTCCTATGAGATCGAACGCGAGTATGCCGTACGCGTGCTGGGCGAATTCTCCGACGAGGCGCGTCGCCAGTTGCGCGCCGGCGTTCAGCTGGACGACGGCCCGGCCCGTTTCGACGACATCGTCGACGGCGGCGGGCAGGGCGTCAATCACTGGTATTACGTGCTGCTGCACGAAGGGCGCAACCGGGAAGTGCGGCGCCTGTTCGAACAGGTGGGCGTCACCGTCAATCGTCTGATTCGCACCCGCTTCGGCAACCTGTTTCTGCCGCGTCGTGTGCCGCAGGGCAAGTGGCAGGAACTGGGCGAAAAAGATATCAACAATGTCCTGAAGCTGGTCGGCATGGACGAAGCCCTGCCCAAACCGCCGCGCGCCCGAAAAAAGACAGTCCGCAAAAAACAGGCAAAGAAAAAAACCGCCCGCCAGCAAGGCCGGTAACTCCGCGTTTGCAGGTGACTGTAGATGGAATGCTCGATGTAAAAAAATAATAAGCAGGTTCCCATGCCCGACAGTAGCCGAACGCCAGAGCCGTCCCCCGTTCAACACCATGACTATCCGCCCCCGGCACCGCTTCGACCGTTTGTTCGCCGGATCCTGCACAGTTACAGCGCCGAGGCGACATCCACGACCATCGCCGTTCCGCCCACGGGCGCGCACTATATTACGCATGTCTACGGCGCGCCCATGCAGATGCAATATTCCTATAACGCCGACCAGCCGTGTCCCGCGTTGTTCGTCGGCGGTCAGCTCAAAAGTGAAGTCCCCGTCGCGCGAATTGACGGCAAGGTGGGTCTGTTGGGTATCGAATTTTACCCGACGGGCTTTTATCGTCTTTTTCGGCAAGACTGCAGCGCCTTCACCGATTGCATGACCGATTTTGCCCGGGTCGTTCCCGAGCATGCCGCGGCATTGAACGAAGCGCTCTCCCTCAAGACAGACACAACAAGTCGGCTCGAAACCCTCGAACACTTTCTCTCCCATTTTGCCGACAACGCCGAACAAACCCCCGGCATCGATCAGGCGGTTGCCTTGATCGAAAATCAGGGGGGCTATCTGCGCGTTGAAGAGCTGGCCCAAAAATGTCACTGGAGCCCCAAACAGTTATACAGGTATTTCATGAAGATAGTCGGGGTTTCCCCCAAGCATTTCGCCAAGATTGTGCAGATCAATGGGGTCGTGGCCCAAATTCATGCCGGCAGTTACGAGGGATTGCACCAGCTCGCCCTGCAGTGCGGCTACTACGACCAGGCGCACTTTATCCGTGATTTTCAGCGCCTGATCGGAACCAATCCGCTCGCTTTTTTACAACATCCGGACCCGTTTTTGAAAACCTACCTCGGTCGGGTGGGATCACCCGACAGCTGACACCTTATTTAACGTCATAGAAGTCGCGCCTGTCCCCCTTGCACTCAATCCCCTTGAGCGCATTGCCGGGGTTGTCTGTTTTTTACAATACCCCGGCTTGCATTCACGCTAGTTTCCCATAGCAGCTTTTGTGAACTTGCGAAATAAGTGTTCCGAATACCGATCCAGGGAGATTGCTTCCTCACGTTGTTCCTCGCAATGACCTCGCTATTTTCGGTCATTGCGAGCGAAGCGAAGCAATCTTTTGAACCAGGTGCCCCGGTATTCGGAACACTTAATTCAGCTTGTCGAGGGGCGTCAAAGGACGTCTGTTTTGTTGTCGTCCTGCATAAACGCGCCAATGAAAAAGACTTTTTCGATGGTATCTGAAAAACAAACAGGTATGTCGTAAACAACACACCAACATGTGACTTCCAGAAAATCAGCCCGGGCCGTGGCCAAAGGGTTTTACAGATTAAGCAGAAAGACCAGGGGGAAATAAAAATGACGTCGAATCCCAGTATATTGGCAAGTATCTGGCTGCGTGCCGGGTTGATCGCCTTGTCCGTCTCGTTGACCGCGTGCGGCGGCAGCAGTGGTTCAGGTGATACCGACAGTGGCGAGGTGACACAAAGCGGCTTCACCGGCGCGGCTCAAAAAGGCCCGTTCCGCTCGGGTGGCGAGGCCACTGCGACCGTGTTGAATGCTGACGGCAGTCCGGGCGGTGATTCGGCCAGCGGCGAGATCGGTGACAGCGGCGCTTACAGTATCGACAGCGCCGCGGTTGACTGGAGCGGCCCCACCTTGCTGCAACTCGCCGGCACCTATTTTGACGAGACCGCCGGCAACTTCAGCAGCGTCTCCCGGGAACTGGATGCGGCCATCAACATCACCGGCGACGATCTGCAAGCCAATGTGAACCTGTTTACCCACTTCGCCGCGGCCCGTATCCGGCAGTTGATGGCCGACGGCGAGACCTTCGCCGATGCTGTCACCCAGGCTCACGACGAACTGCAAACCCTGACCGGCATCGGCGCCGATCCCCGCGAACTTAATCTGCTGGAAAGCGAGGCCGCGCTGGAAGAAGACAGCGCCAATCTGCTGCTGTTTTCCGCCGCGTTGCTCACAGCGGGTCTGGATCAGACTGACATCGATGCCATTGCCGCCGATTTTGCCGATAACGGGCTGGTCGACGGCTCCGTGGATGGCAGCGGCCAGAGCGCCTTTGCACAGATTCAGCAGGCGGCGGAGAACAACGCCAACCTGCTCGATGACGCACGTACCGCGCTGCAAGACATGTACGGCGGCGAGCCGCCCCAGGGGGATAACAGCGGTATGGGCTGGCTGCTCGACGCCTGCACCGCGGCCAGACTCAATGAGCCGCGCGTGGTGTGCGAGGACGAGGCGTTCTACGGCAACGACCGTGACGACAGCGGTGAATTCGTAACCTTCATTCCCCGCGAGGCGGGTCACTATACGGTGGAATTGTTTGGCGATCCGAATGCCACTGATGCCAATGTCGGGCAATGCTCCTGGGTCGTATACAAGGATGCAGATACAAGTTCCACCGAGATGGGCGATAGTTACCACTCCAACGGTTGGTGCGGGGTGGAGGATGTGACCACTTTCCGCCTTGGCGGCGGGCGCGAATATTACATCCGCCCGCTTGTCAGCCAGGATGACGACACCGGCCCCGATGCCCGCTTCAAGCTGTCGGTGATTCGGGTTGCCGAGGGCAAGGCGCTGGCGAGCAGCGCCGTCGCGATCCCGGTGGGTGACACCTACGACGCGGTCGTCGGCAAGCTCATCAACACGTCCGATGAGAGCTACTACCGCTTCGAAGTAGGGCAGGGCGATTACACCATCGGCGCCGGCGGCTATCCGTGCGGCGACGGCGAGCTGCGCCTGGATCTCTATGAAGACGCCTTCAGTACCAAGATCGAAAAAGCCTGGGAGGCGGACGTATGTTACCAGTCCATGGACGTGAGCATCGAGGCCGGCACTTACTATCTCAAGGTGGAGAACCGGCTGGGCGGATTTAATCGGGATACTTTCCGGCCGTCGCCGGGCGGTATCGGCTTCGAACTCAGCGTGTCGCCCTGAGCAGGATTGGCACGGAGGCGCCGGCCCGTTGCGTATGCAACGGGCGTATTGTGCAAATCCGACACAGCGGCGCGGGATCGCTTCAGGTTGTGAGCGGGATAACTCACAACCCCGGGTATCGCGCTGTACGCAATGCCGGGGCGGATTCCACCATCAGAACAACCAGGAGTCACGTTTATGTGGGGCAACTTCATTCGAGAGGCGCATCGCCGGTTATGTTGATCTGAAGATCACGAGTGGCGTCTGCGCGTTGAACAGTTGGCAAAAAAATGACCCTGTAGTCCAAACGGTTATACCGGGATTACCTGAGGCTGGTCAGGGTTTTCCCTAACGATTTGGCGAGGATTGTGCGGGTCAATTGGCTTGCAGCTCAATGAGATACTGAAAATGACCCGGGTTTCCGGGTTGTCCGATTTTTACAATACGGCACATTCCTGCTCAGGCTATCTTCGACAATGGCCTGGTACTTAAGTGATTGGGGAAAGTGCGTTGATCAAGGCCTGCCCCGGGCCATGTGCCTGAAAAATTAAAATGTTGCCCCCCTGCAAAACAGAATAACGGAGGACCTGCGTAATGAAACTTCCCGTCACATTGATGTCGCTGACAGCCGCGCTCGTTCTGAGCGGATGCGGCGCCGTAAGCGGTTTGACGAGCTCCCAGTCCGGCGCTTCGGCAGAAGCCGATACGACGCTGCAGGATGAGCTCGGTCCCTATAACGGCCCCCGTCCCCGTGTGGCGGTCGCCGATTTCAAATGGAAGGTCGACCAGGGTGGCCGATCGGTGAAGATCTCCGGTCTGCCGGGGACAGGCAGTGGCATCACCATCAGCGAGCAGGAACACGGGGTGATGACCGGACTGGAAGACATGCTCACTACCGCACTGGTCCAGAGCCAGCGCTTTCGGGTACTGGAGCGCAGCCAGCTTGAAGAAGTTCAGTCCGAGCAAAAGCTGGGAGCCTCCGGTCAGGTCGATGCGGCAACTGCCGCACAACGGGGAAAGATCGCCGGCGCGGACCTTCTGATCGTCGCCGCGGTCACCGGCTGGGAGCCGAATACCAGCGGCGGTTCCGCCAGCGGTGGCGGCGGCCTGCTGGGCAAGGCCGGTGCCGTGTTCGGCGGTCTCTCCGGGGCGATGAATAAATCGGCCATGGCGATGGATATCCGCCTGATCGATTCAAAGACCGGTGAAGTGGTCGCGGCCACCAATATCGACGCCGAGGCAAAAGACGTGAATCTCGGTGCCGCCCTGGGCGCGATCGGTGGCGGCGCCTTCGGCGGCGGCGCCCTGTCGTCCTACTCCAATACGCCGATGGAAAAAGTCATCCGCGAGTGCATCTACGAATCGACCAAGTACGTCGTAAAAAGTACGCCGAACCGTTACTTCCAGGAAAATTGATCCTGGCCATGTACCCGGGGTCGTACTGCTGATCGACACGGAATCAAACAGCGGAAAGTACAGCAGTGTCAGCGGAGGGAGTTACCACACCGCCAGCGGAAACAACAGCAGCGTCAGCGGTGGCGCCAATAATAACGCCAGTGGGGACTCCAGCAGCGTCAGTGGTGGGGAGTCCAATAGTGTCATCGGGAGCTTCAGCAGCGTCAGCGGAGGAAGTTTTAATAGCGCCAGCGGGCAATCCAGCAGCGTCAGCGGTGGATATCTCAACACCGCGAGCGAGAGAGAGTAGCGTCAGCGGGGGGACCCAAAACACTGCCAGCGGGATCCCACAGCAGCGTCAGCGGTGGTGATTCGGTAGAGGCGGCGACAACGGCTGGCTGGGCGGCGGGCTCTTCGGGCACCTACGCCGACCCATAAATTAGGCAGGCACGGTAAATAATTTAACAGTGACCTCGTCCCTCGTCCCTCGTCCCTCGTCCCTCGTTACTCGCCCGAAGGGCGGGGGGTGGGGTGCTAAATAAGTGTTCCGAATACCCGATTACGTTGTTCAAAAGATTGCTTCGCTTCGCTCGCAATGACCGAAAATAGAGAGGTCATTGCGAGGAACAACGTGACGAAGCAATCTCTCTGGACTGATATTCGGAACACTTATTTAGCTGGCCTGTTTGATGCGGTGTTTGGAGCGCAGGGTATAGGGTTTGAGCTCCGTGGGCAGGTCGAGGTATTCACTCAGCATGATGATCAGCTTGCGTTTGTCGCCGGCGCCGATCTGTTTGAGCTTGTCGATCACTTGCTTGTCCTCGAGCGAGTCGTTGAAGTCGCGCAGAATGTAGATACCGTAATGCGGCGTGGTATCGATGTGTTTCAGGACCTCCAGCGGCGTCCGGGTATGGGGGAGTGTGATGTGAGCGGCGCCGAGTCGGTGTATGCCTTCCCCGGGCAGATGCATATAGAACGCCTTGTTACTGAAGCGGCTCAGCTGGGTAAACAGATCGATGACCCGATCCGTGTCATAGGTTTCCATCGTCGCCAGTTTGAAGCGGGTTTCAAGAATCTTTTCCAGCTGGTGCAGGTAGTTCATTCTGCTGATTCCAAATGATCGGCGTTAAACCCCAGTATAATCCTTCTCTTGCGACTTCATAGGTCCGGAGTGTGACCGGGTTCAAATTCCGGGGGGTTTAACACTTCGGGGAGCTGACCGAGGGCCTGAAGGGTTTTGGCTGTACCAACGCGGCCGGTCAGGCACCGCGCAAACAGCGTCCCTGGCAACCCGGGCAGACAGACTTGAGGCAAAAACCATAAATATCAATTAAAACAATAACTTGAAGAGTTGTTCCGGTGCGTCGTCGATAACCGGCGCGGTTGCGGCGCGCCGGCACTTGCTTTTGCGGAACGGCTGGGCAACAGTGCGGTCTAAAAAACGGTTATATCAGCACACAGACACTTGAAGGGGGAAAGCATGTTGCTGAGAAAATTGTGGATCATACTGCCGGCACTGCTGTTGTCGATGGGACAGCCGGCGTTGGCCGCCGAGGGCGAGGGGCTGGACGAGGGAATGAACAATCCGGGCTATCACGAAAAACCGGACTGGTTCAAAGTCTCCTTTCTGGATATCCGCGAGGACATCGAAGAAGCCGCCGCGAATAATAAACGCGTGATGCTCTATTTCTACCAGGACGGCTGTCCCTATTGCGCGAAGCTGCTGCAGGACAATTTCGGTCAGAAGGATATTGCCGAGATGACCCGGGAAAACTTCGATGTGATCGCCATTAACATGTGGGGCGATCGGGAAGTGACCGACCTGAACGGCAACATGCTCACCGAGAAAAAGTTCGCCGAGAACCTCAAGGTGATGTTTACCCCGACACTGCTGATGATGGATGAAAACGGCAAGGTTGCGTTGCGCGTCAATGGCTATTACGCGCCCGATAAGTTCATGGCCGCGCTGGAATATATCAGCGAGAAAAAAGAAAACCAGCTGAGCTTTCGTGAATACTACAAGGAAAAAGGCGGCGAAAAAGCCACTGGCAAATTACACCAGGCCGAATTCCTGCAGGATCCGCCCTATAATCTGCAAAAGCTCTCCAGTAAAGACAAACCCTTGCTGTTGATGTTCGAACAAAAAGCATGCAGAGCCTGCGACGAGTTGCATGGCGATATCTATCCACGCGAGGCAACCCGCGAGCAGCTGGCACGTTTCGACGTGGCCCGGCTGGATATGTGGAGCGATGAAAAAGTCGTCGGGCCCGACGGCAAGACCACCACGGCCAAAGAGCTGGCCGGGAAGCTGGATATCAAATACGCCCCGACGCTGGTGTTCTTTGATACCGACGGCAAGGAGGTATTCCGTGCCGAGGCCTATTTGAAAGCCTTCCATGTGCAGTCAGTCATGGACTACGTGGCCTCCGGCGCCTACAAGGAACAGCCCAACTTCCAGCGCTTCATCTCCGCCCGCGCCGACAAACTCGAAGCACAGGGCGTACACGTCGACCTTTGGGAATAATCTCATAAGGCAATGTTGAATGTTGAATGTTGAATTTTAAGTTTTGAATAGCGGACAGATACATATTCAAAATTCAGCATTCAAAATTCAACATTGCCTTACATGTCCTCCGCGTTTAATTTCGCAATCTCAAGAAAGGGTGTCTTGCTGTGCCTGCAGGATCTGGCCGTTGACGTTTTCGCTGTCGGGGCCGAGCAGGTAGAGATAGGCCGGCAAGATCCGCTCGATGAGGGCGTGCTGGTTGGGATCCTCGCCGGGGAAGGCGGTGCGCCGGGTCTGGCTTTGCACCGGGCCGGGGATCAGGCTGTTGACCCGGATCGGGGTGTTGGTCTCCAGCTCGCTGGCCAGGATCTGCATCAGGTTGTCGGCGCCGGCCTTGCTCACGCTGTAGGCGCCCCAGTAGGCACGGCCGCCCTGGATTTCGCTGGCGGAGGTGAAGATCAGCGACGCGGCGGACGATTTTTTCAGCAGCGGCAACAGGGCCCGGGTCAGTAAAAAAGGTGCGTTCAGATTGACCTGCAGCACCCGGGCCCACAAGGTCGTATCATAGTGTTCCACCGGCGTGAGTGCGCCGAGTTGCGCCGCGTTATGGACCAGGCCATCCAGGCGCCCGAACTCCTGCTCGAGGGTCTCGGCCAGCTGTTGATAATGCTCGGGCGTGGCCCCTTCCAGATCCAGCGGCACGATCGCCGGCGCCGGGTGACCGGCGTCGACAATGCGGTCGTAGACCTGTTCCAGCGTTTTAATGGTGCGTCCCAGCAGGATGACCGTGGCGCCGTGCGCCGCGAGCGTTGCGGCCAGTTCGGCGCCGATACCGCTGCCGGCACCGGTGACCAGAATGATCCGATCCTGCAGCAGGTCCGGGCCGGGTTGATAATCTGAAAGTGCTGTTGTCATGGGGAAGTGTCTTGTTCCGGGTTCTGGAGGGCCTGATGGGCCAGGGTCGCGCATTGTACCCCGCTTCGTACCGCCCCTTCGAGCGTGGCGGGATACCCGGTGCGGGTGTAATCCCCGGCCAGCCATAAACCGCGGATTGCGGTGCGGTGGTCGGGACGTTGCGCATTGATCCCGACCCGGCTGGCAAAGGTGGCGCGTTTTTCACGCAGCACATACGCCTGTTCATGGGCGGGCCAGTCGGGAAACAGGGTGGCCAGCTCCTGCGCCAGCCGGACGATCAGCTGCGGATTTTCCAGTTGCAGATGATCGCCCCGGCTGCTCAGCACCACCGCCAGCAGACCCGGCTGATCATAAACGCCGCGATCGAAAACCCATTGGCCCAGCCCGCCGAGCAGCCCCAGCATGGGTTGCGGCAGTTTCACCGTGGGCGGGTAGTGCAAATAGACGGTACAGATTGGCTCATAGGTAAATGCGTCACACTGTTGCCGCAAACTCGCCAGTGCCGGCTGCGTTCGGCTCAGGGCGCTGAGCGCATAAGGCGGCACGGCGAGTATCACCTGATTGGCGTGAAGCTCACCAGCGGCCGTGCCCACGCCCTTGATTTGTTGATCTTCGATCAGCAGTCGGGTCACACGTTGACCCAGACGGACTTCACCGCCCTGCTGTTCGATATATTGCATGGCCGGTTCGTTAAACAGCGTGCCGAGATCATGTTTGGCATAGAGCAGATCCGAATCTCCGCGCTGCTGCAAAAAGGCATCGCGCAGGACATTCACGAACAGCTCGGCGGAACTCTCCGCCAGCGGCGTGTTCATCACCGCGAGACACAGCGGGTTCCAGAATTTGTGGATCAACTCGGGCGTCTGGCCAGTCTGTTGCAACAGGGCGAGCAGGGATTGATCAGTTTGTCCACCCAGCCGGTTGCGCCATAACAGCCAGCCGAATTTGAGGGCCTGTCGACGACTGGCGAAGGTGAGGCCGCGCGCCCGGAGCAAGGCCCAGAGCAGATGCAGCGGTGCGGGCAAGCGGGGCGCACACAGTTCAAGTCCCGTTCCCCGGCTGTTGTGGATCTGCAGATGCAGGGGCCGGCGCTCGAAAGCCGATTCGGCGGGCACACCGATCTGTTGCAGCAGCGCCAGCGTGCTGCGGTACGCCCCGATGAACAGATGCTGGCCGTTGTCCACCGCGTGACCGGCGAAGGCGACCTTGCGCGCCCGCCCGCCCGGCTGGCGGGCCGATTCCAGCAACAGCGGCCGATGGCCGAGACCGGCCAGCCGGGCCGCCGCCGCCAGTCCGGCCCAGCCGGCCCCGACGATGATCACCGATTCCTGTTTCATTAATCCATGTCCGTCCCGGGATGATGTCGGCTGCGCCGTTTTTCCCGCCAGACGGTTTTCCCGGCCAGCCATAACTTGGCGAACGCGGTCAGACTCAGGCGCCGGGTCAGCACATGAAAACCGTCTTTTTCCAGCTCATCGAGCAGGCCTGCATAGATGGCGCTCATAATCAGCCCGGCGCGCTGGGCGGGACGATCGATCGCCGGTAAATGATCATGGGCGCGTTGGTAGTAGTCACGGGCCCGACGGGCCTCGAACGCCATCAATTGATAAAAGCCGGGGCTCTCCCGGCCTTGCAGCAGATCCGCCTCGCTGACGCCGAACTGTTGCAAATCTTCCTGTGGCAGATAGATGCGGCCGCGTCGGGCATCCTCGCCGACATCCCGCAGGATGTTGGTCAGCTGGAAGGCCATGCCGAGATCCCGCGCATATTTGAGCGTGCGCCGATCGCGATAACCGAAAATCTCCGCCGATAACAGGCCGACCACGCTGGCGACCCGGCAACAGTACAGCGACAGTTCCCTGAACGTGGCATAGCGCTGCTGTTCGAGATCCATCTCCATCCCGTCGATGATCTCCATAAAATATTCCTGCGCCAGATCAAAATCGCGGATGGCCGGTTGCAGCGCCCGGGTGACCGGATGTTGCGCTTGCCCGCTGTAGAGACGCTCGACTTCCGAGCGCCACCATTGCAACTTGACCCGCCGGATCTCGGGCATGCTGTCGGCATCCACCACATCATCCACTTCGCGGCAAAAGGCATACAACGCGGTGATGGCGCGGCGGCGATGGCGGGGCAAAAACAGGAAGCTGTAATAAAAACTGGAGCCGCTGGCCGCGGTCTTGTCCTGGCAATACTGTTCGGGCGTCATGATGCGCTCAGTTTATCAGATTCCGCAGCCGGGTTTGCCTGCCCGGCGGCGTCGGCCCGGACGCGGGAAGGCGGCCTGAACGAGCATGGCCAACCCGTCGCGGTATGTCAGTCGTGGCCGGGCAAAGGCATCGTTCGGGTCCTCATGCAAATGTTTGAGTATGCGGGCGCCGCCGGCGATGATCAGCCGCAGTTCAAAGGCGAAGCGGCCACGGAGCCGCAGCCCCAGCGGGGCGCCGGATTCGAGCAGGCGGCGGGCCCGGTCGATTTGCTGGCGCATCAGCGCCTGCATGGCAAAATCGGTGGTGCGGTTGGCCAGGTGGGCTTCGCTCACGCCGTGACGCTGCATCTCGTCCCCGGGCAGATAGATGCGGTTGTTTTCCGTGTAGTCCTGATGCATGTCCTGCAAAAAATTGATCAATTGCAGGGCGGTGCAAATGGCATTGGAATAACCGAGGTTGATCTCACTGGCTGTATGATTGAGCTGCAGCAGCAATTCACCCACCGGGTTGGCCGACAAGCGGCAATAGTCCATCACCTCCCCGAAATCGGCATAACGGGTTTTTTCCACATCCTGGCGAAAGGCCTGCAACAGGCGCTCAAAAGGTTGCACGGGAAGTTGATGCCGATGGATAACATCCTGCAGGGCGATAAACACCGGATCCTCGGATACCGAGCCCTGCTGCAGCTGTTGCAGGCGGGCCTGGTAGTCATCGAGTTTCGCCAGACGCTGTTCGGCGCTCAGATCGCCTTCATCGGCAAAATCATCCGCAGTGCGGGCAAAGGCGTAAATGACCATCACCGCCGGGCGGATACGCGCCGGCAGCAGCCGGCTGGCGACGGGAAAATTCTCGTAATGGTTACGGGCCATTGCCGCGCAGTGGGCGTAGGCACCGGCCAGGTTATCGCTTGTCATGACAATCGGCTGTGATATCTTAGGAGCATAAGAATGAAGGAATCAGGATATGAAAAAGCTTAAATTGATCATTTTCGGCATTATCATCGGTCTGGCCGTGGGGCTGTGGTTCGGCGTCAACATTGGCAAGGGGAACCCGATATTGAGTAACCCCCTGGATGGGCCGACGCTCAAACAGCGGGTTAAAGATACAACCGGCGATGCCGTGGAACGGGCCGGCAAGAAGATGGGAGAGATCGGTTCGGGTATCAAGGGTAACCTCGAGAAGGACTAGGTTTCTTCGTCGGGGTTGGTTTCGATCTGGCGAACGCCGCTTTCGACCTGTTCCTGCGCCTCGATCTCCTTGCTGGAGCTGATGCCCATTTCGCGAAACTTCTGTGCACTGGGCAGGATGCGGCTGTCAAACGATCCCACCGTACTGTTGAAATGCTTGACCGTCGTATCCAGGCTGCGCCCCATCTTGTGCAAATGACCGGTGAAGGTCGCCAGTCGCTGGTATAGCTCTTCACCAATCTTCTTGATGTGTTCGGCATTCTTGGCCAGTTGCTCCTGGCGCCAGCCATAGGCCACCGCGCGCAACAGGGCGACAAAACTGGTCGGCGTGGCCAGAATGACATTCTTGCTCAGTGCATCTTCCATCAGCTGATAATCGGTTTCCAGCGCCGCGCTCAAAAACTGATCGCCGGGAATAAACAGCACTACAAACTCGGGCGACTGACTGAACTGACTCCAGTACGCCTTGCTGTGCAGTTCATTGATACGCTGGCGAACATTTTTGGCATGGCGTTGCATGTGCTGCTGGCGCTGTTCGTCATTACTGCTTTCGATGGCACTGAGATAGGCGTCCAGCGGGGTTTTGACATCCACCACGATTTCGCGTCCGTCGGGCATGCGCACGATCATATCCGGGCGCTGGCGACCTTCATCGGTTTTGACGTTTTCCTGCTGATAAAAATCGCAATGCTCGACCATCCCGGCCAGTTCCGCCAGCCGCTTGAGGGTCAGCTCGCCCCACTGACCCCGCACTTCCGGTCGGCGCAATGCCTGGACCAGGTTATGGGTCTGATCGCGCAGCGCCTGTTGGGTGAGATTCATGGTCTCGATATGCTTGTGCAGGGCGCCGTAGGCTTCCTTGCGCTCTTTTTCGATATTCTGAATCTGCAGTTCGGTTTTGTTCAGTGACTCGCGGATCGGCTTGACCAGTTCCTCGATGGCTTTTTCCTTCTGCGCCAGATCGCCTTTGGCCTCGCTTTGAAACTTCTCCAGCTTTTGTTGCGCCAGCTTCAGGAACTCTTCGTTATTATGCTTGAGCGCCTGACTGGAGAGCGCTGAAAAGGTGTCGCCGAGCTGTTCCCGGGCCTCTTTAAGTGCCTTGATCTTCTCGTCGGCGTGCTGGCGTTCCAGTTCCAGCGTGGTACTCAGCTGACTGTTCTCCCGCTGCAGCGCATTGATCCGTCCCTGCAGCCACAGATACACCCCCAGCGCCCCGACCAGCAGGGCGCCAACAGCAATCGCGGCGTAAATCAGTTCCTGGCTCATATTTCAATTTTGAGTTTTGAATTTTGAATGTTGAATTGAAGAAAGCGCATTTAATTCAGAATTCAAAATTCAACATTCAAAATTGCTTAACTTAGCCATTGCAGAATCGCTTCGGGGGATTCCACCAGCCCGTCGGCGCCCCAGGTGTCCGGTTGTTCATCCTCGCCAATATAACCGAACAGCGCAACCAGTGTCTGCATCCCGGCACGGCGCCCGGCTTCGATGTCCCGCGGGGCATCGCCGACATACAGGCATTGATTCGCTTCGCTGCCGCACTGTTCACAGGCGTGAATGAGCGGCGCGGGATCGGGTTTGCATTGTGGCAGGGTATCGCCGCTGACAATACAGGCCGCGCGTTCGCCAAGGCCCAGCGCTTGCAGCAGGGGCTCGGTCAGCCAGCCGGGTTTATTGGTGACCACGCCCCAGTTATGGCCGCGGGTCTCGAGGTTGTCGAGCAGCTCGGCCATACCGGGAAACAGGACCGTGTGGGTGGCGAGGTTGGTACGATAAATCTGCAGCAGTTGCCGGCGTAGCGCCTCGAAATCGACTTGCGGCGCGGATTCACCAAAGCCCAGCTCGATCAGCGCCTTGCCGCCGTGGGAAACCACCGGCCGGATCACCTCGAAGGGCAGGGCGGGCAGATCATGGCTCAGGCGCACCGCATTGAGCGCATGCGCCAGGTCCGGCGCGGTGTCGGCCAGCGTGCCGTCCAGATCAAACAGAACGGTCCGGATGGCGCGTGAGCTGGCGAGATCGCCAGGTGGCGAGGTCGATAGATCGCGAGATCGCGAGTTCGATACTTCGTGAGAACGTGGGCCAGTCCTGGCTGGTTTGCTTTTGTTAGTCATATGATTTAACGAACTTCCGCTCTCACTATCTCGCGATTTCACGCCTTCAGGGATTGATGCAGTTTATAGAGCATTTTATCAATTCTCTGGAGGATTTCGTCCAACTGCTCTCGTTGTGATTCTGTGCAATAATTCAGCAGACGAGCAATATCGAGCTGTGTATCCAGTTCACTTAATGAGCCTCTGGCGATTGCAACAAAATGGCGAAATTCATTATTGCCGTTTCTTGCCGCACCTTCAGCAATATTTGAAGGTATGCTTACTGCAGCTCGTCGTAATTGCTGACTCAATCCGAATCTCTCGATGTTCGGAAAATGCTGTGTGATTCTATAAATTTCACTAACCAGCTGTGTTGATAAAGTCCATGCGTGTAATTGTTTATGCGGCTTATCCATGTCCGCGTCTCCCTTGTGAAGTGAGATCGTGAGATCGTTAGAGCGACAGGGCGTGAGATGAGGAAATCATGAGAACACCCGGTAGTTGACAGGAAGTCCAGCCGGCTCACCATCGTTGCCTAACGCCCTAACGCCCTAACGCCCTAACGCCCTAACGCCCTAACGCCCTAACGCCCTAACGCCCTAACGCCCTAACGCCCTAACGCCCTAACGCCCTAACGCCCTAACGCCCTAACGCCCTAACGCCCTAACGCCCTAACGCCCTAACGCCCTAACGCCCTCTGACTGTGTAACAGGTAATTGACGCTGACATCATGACCCAGGGAATAGGTCCTGGTCAGCGGATTGTAACTCATGCCGGTCAACTCGCGAGTCACCAGCCCGGCTTCACGCACCCAGCTTTCCAGTTCCGCCGGTTGAATGAACTTGGCGTAATCATGCGTGCCTTTGGGTAACAGCTTGAGCACATACTCGGCGCCGATGATCGCAAACAGATAGGACTTGGGATTGCGGTTGATGGTGGACAGAAACATATGGCCATCGGGTTTGACCAGTTGCGCGCAGGCGCGAACGATCGATGCGGGATCGGGTACGTGTTCCAGCATCTCCAGACAGGTCACCACGTCGTATTGTTCCGGCTGTTGCGCGGCCAAAGCTTCGGCGGTGATCTGTTGATAGTCGACCTCCACGCCCGATTCATGCTGATGCAGCCGGGCCACACTCAAAGGGGCTTCCCCCATATCAATCCCGGTGACCGTCGCCCCGCGTTGTGCCATGGACTCGGACAGAATCCCGCCGCCGCAGCCCACATCCAGCACCTGTTTGCCTTCGAGCTTGACCCGGCGATCGATATATTCCAGCCGCAGCGGATTGATCTCGTGCAGCGGTTTGAATTCCCCATGCGGATCCCACCAGCGCGAGGCGAGATCCTCGAACTTGGCGATTTCCTGGTGATCGACGTTGGTGTGCGTGGATGACATATAATAAGGTGTCCCGTTGGTAGATAATCATTCTACCGCAGAGGCGCAGAGACGCAAAGGACACAGAGTATATTTGTTGACGCAGTTTTGAGGGCTTGCTTTGTGTTGTTAAAGTGTCTTGTTATAGAAATATGTGGAATAGCAAAAAAATAAATTGGATTTTCTTTGCGTTCTCTGCGCCTCTGCGGTGAGATATTTTAATCCAGGTGGGCAAGACGCCGTTGCCAGTCTGATACCCGCTCCAGAACGGTATGCGTGTCGATGGTGGTCAGTTCGCGCTGGTTGAGCAGCTGGCGGCCGGCGACCCAGACGTCGGTGACCTGTTCGCGGCCGGCGGTGTAGACCAGTTGCGACACCGGGTGATAGACCGGCTGGGTCTCCAGTGTGCCCAGGTCGACGGCAATAACATCGGCCGATTTACCGACCTCCAGCGAGCCGATCTCCTGCTCCAGCCCCAGCGCCCGGGCGCCGTTGAGGGTGGCCATGCGCAGCACGTCCTCAGCGGGCAGGGCGCTGGCGTCACCGGCCACGGCCTTGGCCAGCAGCGCGGCGCTGTGCATCTCGCTGAACATGTCCAGATCGTTGTTGCTGGCCGCGCCATCGGTCCCCAGGCACAGGTTGATTCCGGCCTGTTGCAGCTGGTGCACCGGGCAGAAACCGCTGGCCAGTTTCAGGTTGGATTCGGGACAGTGCACCACATGCACGCCGGCTTCGGCCAGGCGCGCGATCTCGTCCGGATTTATCTGGGTCATGTGCACCGCCAGCAGATGCGGATTGAGCAGACCCAGCTCGTCGAGGCGCTGCAGCGGGCGCTTGCCGTCCTGGTTCTGACTCTCCGCGACCTCGTGGGCGGTCTCATGCACATGCATGTGAATGGGAATGTCCAGCTCTTCGGCGTAGGTGCGAATACGTTGCAGGGGGTCATCGGAGACCGTATAGGGCGCGTGCGGTGCGAAGGCGGTGGTGATCAGGCTGTGGCTGCGCAGCTGATCGTGCAGGGCGATGCCCTTGCTCAGGTATTCGTCGGGACTTTGTGCATACGGGGTCGGAAAGTCGATCATGATCAGCCCGACGCAGGCGCGCATGCCGGCCTGTTCCACCGCACGCACGGTCTCCTCGGGGAAAAAGTACATATCGTTGAAGCAGGTAGTGCCGCCGCGCAGCATTTCGGCGCAGGCCAGCAGGCTGCCGTCGTGAACAAACTCCTTGCCGACCCATTGCTGCTCCGCCGGCCAGATATGTTGTTGTAACCACTCCATCAGCGGCAGATCATCGGCCAGGCCGCGCATCAGGGTCATGGCGGCGTGACCGTGCAGATTGATCAGGCCCGGCAACAGAATATGTTGATCCAGATGGCGGATCGTGTCCGCGCTATAGCATTGCGCGGCTTCCCCGGCAGGCAGGATGGCTTCGATGCGTCCGTTATCAATGGCAATGGCGTGGTTTTCCAGTAATACGCCCTGCGGTTCGATCGGCAGAATCCAGCGTGCATATAACAGCGTGTCAATCTTCATGCCGGGAAAGATACAGGGATTGGATTCGTGGCTGCAAGTTTTTTGCGGCTGTCCTGAAAATCCGGCAGTTGTTGTGAATTCACAATTCAGGGAAAGGGAACACCGACGACACCGAATACACTGAATTGATTTTTTCGGTGTCTTCGGGGGATTCGGTGTTGTCGGTGTTATCGTATACCCCTCTGTGCAATCTCCCGGTTCATGAACCCTGAAATCCGGAATAAAACCCCTGAATAAAATCACTGTGTCCTGGCGGGTCCTGACGGATTACAATGGTTAACCCGTAGCAACGCCGAATTTTTTATGCTGGAACAATACGACACGTTCAAACCGGTGCTGTGGCAGGACGAGGCGGTCTGCCTGCTGGATCAGCGGCTGCTGCCGCACCAGCACCAGTATATGTACTGCCGTGCCGTGGCCGAGGTGGCGCAGGCGATTCGGGATATGGTGGTGCGCGGCGCGCCGGCCATCGGCATCACCGCCGCTTACGGCGTGGCGCTGGCGGCGCGGCAACGCTATGCCGAGTCAGCGGCAAACTGGCGTGACAACATCGAAGCGGATTTGCAGCAACTGGAAGCCGCCCGGCCCACGGCCATCAACCTCCACTGGGCCATCGCGCGCATGCGGGGCAAACTGGCCGGATTGGACGGTGATCCGTTCGAGGTATTGTTACAGGAAGCCCGCACCATTCATGAACAGGACATTGCCGCCAATCTGAAAATGGGCGAGTTCGGCGCGTCGTTGATTGAACCGGGCAGCAGCGTGTTGACCCACTGCAATGCCGGGGCACTGGCCACCGGCGGTCACGGCACGGCGCTGGGGGTGATTCGCAGCGCCCGGGCCGACGGCAAACTGGACACGGTCTACGCCGATGAGACCCGTCCCTGGTTGCAGGGCGCCCGCCTGACCGCCTGGGAGCTGCTGCAGGATCATATTCCGGTGACCCTGGTGGCCGAAGGCGCGGCGGCCTGGCTGATGCAGCAGGGCAAGGTGCAGTGGGTAATCGTCGGCTCCGATCGGATCGTGGCCAACGGCGATGTGGCCAACAAGATCGGCACCTATTCGCTGGCGGTGCTGGCGCGCCAGCACGGGGTCAAATTCATGGTGGCGGCACCGACCTCCACTATCGACATGGCCGTCAGCGAAGGCGGGGCGATTCCCATTGAACAGCGGGATCCGGCCGAATTGCTCGCCTGTGGCGGGCAGCGGGTGGCGGCGGAGGGTGCCACGGCCTGGAATCCGGTGTTCGATGTGACCCCGGCGGAGCTGGTGGACGCCATCGTTACCGAACGGGGTATCATCGAGCAGCCCAATGCCGAGAAAATGGCCCGGCACATGGGCCAACATCGCTGATTTCCCCCCGCTGGCCAAGCTTTAAAAACAGGCTTTTCGAAAGACTGTTTTGCACGATACGGCCACACCCGGTTTCTCACGCGCTTTTACAAAGATGCAGTGGGTGACCCTGCTATGGTATAGTAATCGCTCAGAAACGCTTCAAAAATCAATCGAGCCATTTTTAACCTGACCGAAAGCGACGCATGAGCGAATTTGCCAAGGAAGTCCTCCCGATCAACATCGAGGAGGAGATGAAGCAGTCTTATCTGGACTATGCCATGAGTGTCATCGTCGGGCGCGCCCTGCCCGATGTCCGGGACGGCCTCAAGCCGGTCCACCGCCGCGTGCTGTATGCCATGCGCGAGCTGGGTAACGACTGGAACAAGCCCTACAAGAAATCGGCCCGCGTGGTCGGTGACGTCATCGGTAAATACCATCCCCACGGCGACAGCGCCGTCTACGACACCATCGTGCGCATGGCCCAGCCGTTCTCGCTGCGCTACATGCTGGTCGACGGCCAGGGCAACTTCGGCTCGGTGGACGGCGATGCGCCGGCGGCGATGCGTTACACCGAAGTGCGCATGGCCAGAATCGCCCATGAACTGCTGGCGGACATCGAAAAAGAGACCGTCGATTACACGCTCAACTATGACGAAACTGAATACGAGCCGGAGATTCTGCCGGCCCGTATCCCCAATCTGCTGGTCAACGGTTCCGCCGGGATCGCGGTGGGCATGGCGACCAACATTCCGCCGCATAATCTCAATGAAGTAATCAATGCCACGCTGGCAATGATCGACAACCCGGACATCACCGTCCAGGAGTTGATGGGCTATATTCCCGGGCCGGATTTTCCGACCGCCGGCATTATCAATGGCGCGCGCGGCATCGCCGAGGCCTATGCCACCGGCCGCGGCCGGATCTATGTGCGGGCACGAACCAAGATCGAGGAGATGCCCAACGGCCGCGAGCGGATTGTGGTGACCGAGTTGCCTTATCAGGTCAACAAGGCGCGCCTGCTGGAGCGCATCGCCGAGCTGGTCAAGGACCGGAAAATCGAGGGCATCAGCGAACTGCGTGATGAATCGGACAAGGAAGGCATGCGCGTGGTCATCGAGCTGCGCCGCGGCGAAGTCACCGAAGTGATGCTCAACAATCTCTATCAGCACACCCAGATGCAGACCGTCTTCGGCATCAATATGGTGGCGCTGGTCGAGGGGCAGCCGCAGCTGCTTAATCTGCACCAGATTCTGGCCTCCTTCATTCGTCATCGTCGCGAGGTTGTCACCCGGCGTACTGTGTTCGATCTGCGCAAGGCGCGGGAGAAGGCGCATGTGCGTGAAGGTCTGGCCATTGCCCTGGCCAACATCGACCAGATCATCGCCCTGATCAAGGCGGCCAAAAATCCGGCCGAGGCCAAGGAACAGCTGATGCAGACCCTCTGGGAGCCCGGTGTGGTCAACCAGATGCTGGAACGCACCGGCGCCGCGGCTTCCCGGCCGGAAGGGCTGGCGCCCGAATTCGGGCTGGTCGACGGCCGCTACCGGTTATCCGATGCCCAGGCCCAGGCAATTCTTGATATGCGCCTGCATCGCCTGACCGGTCTGGAGCAGGACAAGATCCTCAACGAATATGAAGAGTTGCTCAAACAGATCGAGGAATTGCTGGCGATTCTGGCCAGCAGCGAGCGGCTGATGCAGGTGATCCGCGACGAACTGGTGGAAATGCGCGATCAATACGGCGATGAACGGCGTACCGAGATCATCGCCAGTCAGGAAGATCTGACCATCGAGGATCTGATCACCGAGGAAGACGTGGTCGTGACCCTGTCGCATGAAGGCTACGCCAAGGCCCAGCCGATTACCGCCTACACCTCGCAGCGTCGTGGCGGCAAGGGCAAGGCGGCCACTTCGGTCAAGGATGAGGACTTTGTCGACAAGCTGTTCGTGGCCAGCACCCATGACACCATTTTATGTTTCTCCAGTCGCGGCAAGGTCTACTGGCTCAAGGTCTACGAACTGCCGCAGGCCGGGCGCACCGCGCGCGGTCGTCCCATCGTCAACCTGTTGCCGCTGGAAGAGGGCGAGCGGATCAATGCGATTTTGCCGATTCGCGAATACCTGGAAGGGCAGTTCATCTTCTTTGCCACCAGCAACGGCACCGTGAAGAAAACGCCATTGACCGATTTCTCCCGTCCGCGCGCCTCGGGCATCATCGCCATCGAACTGCGCGATAACGATCATCTGATCGGCGTGGAACTGACCCGTGGCGATCAGGATGTGCTGCTGTTCAGCACCGCCGGCAAGGCGATCTGCTTCAACGAGCAGGACGTGCGTGCCATGGGCCGCAGCTCGGTCGGGGTGCGCGGCATGAAGCTGCAATCCGATCAGCACGTCATCTCGCTGATCATCGCCAGCGAAGGTCATATCCTCACCGCCACCGAAAACGGTTATGGCAAGCGTACGCCCGTGGATGACTATCCGCGCCATGGTCGCGGCGGCCAGGGCGTCAAGTCGATCCAGACCTCGGAGCGTAACGGCGAGGTCATTGGCGCCGAACTGGTGGGCGAAGAAGATGAGATCATGCTCATCACCAGCCGCGGCACCCTGGTACGCACCAAAGTCGACGAAGTCTCGATCATGGGTCGCAATACCCAGGGCGTGAAACTGATCAGCCTCGGCGAAGGCGAAAAACTCTCCGGCATCGAACGCATCGCCAAAATCAGCGACGAAGAGGATGCCCTTGAAGAAGAGTAAGTGTATTTAACGCAGAGGCGCGGAAATGCAATGTTGAATGTTGAATGTTGAATGTTGAATTAAAAACAAATCCGCAATTCAAAATTTAAAATTCACCATTCAAAATTATCTCATTATGCCTCTGCGGTGAAAAATTTCTAAAGAATTGGTAAAAACAGGAGTTGTGTATGTCACGTGTATTTAATTTCAGCGCCGGTCCGGCGATGCTGCCCCAGGAAGTTCTGGAGCGCGCTCGCGAGGAGATGCTCGACTGGCAGGGCAGCGGTATGTCGGTGATGGAAATGAGCCATCGCGGCAAGGAATTCATGTCCATCGCCGAAAAAGCCACCGCGGATCTGCGCGAGTTGATGGCGGTGCCGGACAATTACGAGATTCTGTTTTTACAGGGCGGCGCCAGCAGTCAGTTTGCCATGGTGCCGATGAATCTGTTGCGCGACAAAACCAAAGCCGATTACATCAACACCGGTGCCTGGTCGAAAAAAGCGATCAGTGAAGCGAAAAAATTCTGTGACGTGAACGTCGCGGCGACCACCGAGGACGACGGCTTCAGCAGCGCCCCGGCACAGGACGAGTGGCAGGTCAGTGCCGATGCCGCCTATGTGCATTACACGCCGAACGAAACGATCGGCGGTGTCGAATTCAACTATATCCCCGATACCGGCGATGTCCCGCTGGTGGCGGACATGTCGTCCACCATCCTGTCGCGCCCGATTGATGTATCGAAGTATGGCGTGATCTACGCCGGCGCGCAGAAGAACATCGGTCCGGCCGGATTGACCGTGGTCATCGTGCGCAAGGATCTGATCGGTCAGCCCCTCGACAAGACGCCGGCCATGTTCGACTATCAGGTCCACGCCGAAGCCGACTCCATGGCCAATACCCCGCCCACCTACGGCTGGTATCTGGCCGGCCTGGTCTTTGAATGGCTCAAGGAGAAGGGCGGTCTGCAAGGCATGGCCGAGATCAACAAGCGCAAGGCGGATAAACTGTATCAGGCGATCGATACGTCCGAATTTTACACCAATCCGGTTCGACCCGATTGCCGCTCGTGGATGAACGTACCGTTCACCCTGGCCAACCCGGACCTGGATAAGACGTTCCTGGAAGAGGTCGCCAAACAGGGCATGACCAGCCTGAAAGGCCACCGCTCCGTCGGCGGCATGCGCGCCAGCATCTACAACGCCATGCCCGAAGCCGGCGTCGATACCCTGGTCGAGTTCATGGCCGACTTCGAAAAACGACATGGCTAATAATCACTACTAGATGGTTGGCTGATTAATAACGCAGAGAACGCGGAGGCGCGGAGACGCAGAGGAAAAATACAATTTTTAATGTTGAATTTTAGAATTTGAATTGAAAAGACGCATCTCATTCATCATTTGACATTAATAATTCAAAAATTTTTGTTCCTCCGCGCCTCTGCGGCTCTGCGTCCTCCGCGATAAATTTACGATAGCAAGAAAAGTGAATAATTATGTACAAGGTTCTGACGTTAAATAATATCTCTCTCGCAGGTCTGGAACGACTGCCGCGGGACAAGTATGAAATTGCCTCTGAGATCGGTCATCCCGATGCGGTCCTGGTGCGTTCGGCGAAGATGCACGAGATGGAGATACCCGACAGCCTCAAGGCGATCGGTCGCGCCGGCGCCGGAGTGAACAACATTCCGGTCGACAAGATGTCGGATCAGGGTATCGCGGTGTTTAATGCCCCCGGTGCCAACGCCAACGCGGTAAAAGAGCTGGTGCTGGCCGGCATGCTGATGGGGTGTCGCAATATCGGACCGGCCTGGGATTTTGCCCGCTCGGTGGAAGGTTCCGATGCCGAGATTAACAAGGCGGTGGAAGCCGGCAAGAAGAACTTCGGCGGTTTCGAGTTGCCCGGACGGACGCTCGGCGTGGTTGGGCTGGGCGCCATCGGCCGCAACGTGGCCAACATGGCGCTGCAACTGGGCATGCGCGTGGTCGGCTTCGATCCGGGTATTACCGTGGAAGGCGCCTGGCAGTTGTCCTCGGAAGTGGAAAAAGCCGGCAGCATGGATGAGCTGGTCTCCAAAGTGGATTTCATCAGCTTCCATGTGCCGCTGATCGATGCGACGCGCAATATGATCAATGCCGACCGGCTCAAGATGATGCGCGATGGCGTGGTGATTCTTAACTTTGCGCGTAACGGTATTATCGATGACGAAGCGGTCAGTGCCGCGATCAAGGCCGGCAAGGTTTACGCTTATGTCTGTGACTTCCCGAGTAATCTGTTAAAAAACCACGAACGGGTCATCACCCTGCCGCATCTGGGTGCCTCCACCGCCGAGGCGGAAGAGAACTGTGCGATCATGGTGGCCGAGCAGGTGCGCGATTATCTGGAGCACGGCAACATCCGCAATTCGGTCAACTTTCCGGAAGTCTATATGGAACGCACCGAAGGTGAGCGCATCGCGATCGTCAACCGCAACGAACCGAACATGGTCGGGCAGATTACGGGCGCGCTGGCCAAGCAGAATCTGAATATCGTTGACATGATCAACAAATCACGCGGCAACCTCGCCTATAATCTGATCGACATCGACGGTAATGTGGATGAAGCAATGTACGAGCAGTTATGTGGTATCGGTGGCGTGTTAAAAGTGCGTCTGATCGACTGACACCCGGGAGCGGAACTTGAGCGACGACCTTCAATCCCTGCGTCAACGGATCGATGAACTGGACGAACAGCTCCAGGCATTGATCACCGAGCGGGCCCGCCTCGCCGAGGAGGTGGCGCGCACCAAGCAGGCGGAAGGGGAGGAGGTCTTCTATCGCGCCGAGCGCGAGGCCGAGGTGCTGCGCGGTGTCATGCAACGCAACCAGGGCCCGTTGAGCAACGAGGAGATGGCGCGGCTGTTCCGCGAGATCATGTCCGCCTGCCTGGCCCTGGAGCGGATCATGAACATCGCCTTTCTCGGTCCGGAGGGGACCTTCACCCAGGCGGCGGCGCTGAAGCATTTCGGTCATTCGGTGCAGACCCTGCCGCTGGGCACCATCGGCGATGTGTTTCGCGAAGTGGAGTCGGGCAACGCCTCCTATGGTGTGGTGCCGGTGGAAAACTCCACCGAGGGTGTCATCAATCATACGCTCGACGAATTCATGAGCTCGTCATTGTCGATCTGCGGTGAGGTAGAGTTACGCATTCACCACCATCTGCTGAGTAAAAATCCGGACATCCGCAACATTCACAAGGTTTACTCGCACCGGCAATCGCTGGCCCAATGCCGCAAATGGCTGGATATGCATCTGTCGCAAGTGCAGCAGATCGATGTCAGCAGCAACGCCGAAGCGGCCCGCCTGGCCAGTACTGATCCGGAGTCAGCGGCCATTGCCGGCGAGAGTGCCGCGGATATTTATGCGCTCGGCTATCTGGCGAAAAATATCGAGGACCATCCGGAGAACACCACCCGCTTCCTGGTAGTCGGCAAACGCGAGACACCGCTCAGTGGCAACGACAAGACCTCGATGCTGGTCTACACCCGCAACAGGCCGGGTGCCCTGTACACCATGCTTGCGCCCTTTGCCAAACATAACATCTCCATGTCGCGCATCGAGTCACGACCTTCGCATCAGGGCATGTGGAATTACGCCTTCTTTATCGATATCGAAGGCCATATCGACAGCGACAACGTCCGACAGGCCATCGACGAACTCGAACAGACCGCCAGCATGGTCAAGATCCTCGGGTCCTATCCGCGGGCGGTATTATAAATTAAAGTTGGCAGTTGGCAGTTGGCAGTTGGCAGACTTTTTAGTGCTAAGAACTAAGAACTAAGAACTAAGAACTAAGAACTGTTCGTTGTAGGAGGGGCTTACAGCCGCGACTCGAGAGCAGGGGCACGACCGTCGCCGATGGGTCGCCTCCTACCAGAGCGAGGTTTGTAGGAGGGGCTTGCAGCCGCGACTGGGGAGCAGGGGCACGGCCGTCGCCGATGGGTCGCTTACGGCATCCATGCCTAGCGCGACAGAGCCCACCCCGCGAGCAAGGCGAGTGTTTTGGGTGTTTGCACTTCCATGTGCTTCAATCGCCTCCCACAAGAGGGGGTTGTAGGAGGGGCTTGCAGCCGCGACTCGAGAGCAGGGGCACGGCCGTCGCCGATGGAATCGCCTCCTACCAGAGCGAGGTTTGTAGGAGGGGCTTGCAGCCGCGACTGGGGAGCAGGGGCACGGCCGTCGCCGATGGAATCGCCTCCTACCAGAGCGAGGTTTGTAGGAGGGGCTTGCAGCCGCGACTCGAGAGCAGGGGCACGACCGTCGCCGATGGAATCGCCTCCTACCAGAGCGAGGTTTGTAGGAGGGGCTTGCAGCCGCGACTGGGGAGCAGGGGCACGGCCGTCGCCGATGGAATCGCCTCCTACCAGAGCGAGGTTTGTAGGAGGGGCTTACAGCCGCGACTCGGGAGCAGGGGCACGATCGTCGCCGATGGAATCGCCTCCTACCAGAGCGAGGTTTGTAGGAGGGGCTTGCAGCCGCGACTCGGGAGCAGGGGCACGACCGTCGCCGATGGGTCGCTTACGGCATCCATGCCTAGCGCGACAGAGCCCACCCCGCGAGCAAGGCGAGTGTTTTGGGTGTTTGCACTTCCATGTGCTTCAATCGCCTCCCACAAGACCCTTCGGGCCTAGTACCTAGTATCTGGCACCTGGGCAGCCAAACAATGCAGAGATTTTTTGAGTTAAAACCCTATGACACGATTAGCAGAAAAAGTCGATATTTCCGAGCTGGCTGCCCCGGGTGTCCGTCAGCTGACGCCGTATCAGCCGGGCAAGCCGATCGAGGAGCTGGAGCGCGAATACGGTCTGGATGACGTTATCAAGCTGGCCTCCAATGAAAATCCGCTGGGGCCGTCGCCGGATGTGTTAAAAGCGATCTACGGGCGCCTTGGCGAGCTGAGTCGCTATCCGGACGGTAACGGTTTTGTTCTCAAGCAGGCCTTGTGCAAGCGTTTCGATCTCGAACCGGGGCAGATTACGCTGGGCAACGGTTCCAACGATGTGCTGGAACTGATCGCCCGGGCTTTTGTGACGCCGGACAATGAAGTTATTTTTTCGCAACACGCCTTTGCCGTCTATCCGCTGGTAACCCGCGCTATCGGTGCCAGAGCGGTGGTGACGCCGGCCAGAGCCCGGGGGCATGATCTCGATGCGATGCGCGAGGCGATTACCGGGCGCACGCGACTGATTTTTATCGCCAACCCGAATAACCCGACCGGCACCTGGCTTTCGAAACAGGCATTACAGGATTTTTTAGAACAGATTCCGCCGCATGTGCTGGTGGTACTGGACGAGGCCTATTTTGAATATGCTTCCGATCCGGTGATGGGACTGGCGCAATATCCCGATGGCCTGCAATGGCTGTCGAAGTTTTCCAACCTGATCGTGACCCGTACCTTCTCCAAGGCCTACGGCCTGGCCGGGCTGAGGATCGGCTATGCTGTCTCCCATCCCGAGGTGGCCGATTATCTTAACCGGGTGCGTCAGCCGTTTAATGTGAACCATCTGGCGCTGGCGGCGGCGAGCGCGGCCCTGACCGATAGCGCCCATCTGCAACGTGGCGTCGCGCTCAATGCCCGGGGATTGCAACAGTACTATCAGGCCTTCGATCGGCTGGGACTCGATTACATTCCCTCGGCGGGCAATTTTGTCACCGTGCGGGTCGGACCGGCCGCGGAGATCAACGAACAGTTATTGCGCCGGGGGATCATCGTGCGCCCGGTCGCCAATTACGAGCTGCCGGAACATCTGCGCATTTCGATCGGCAGCGAGAAAGAGAACCAGCGCTGTATCGCGGCCCTGGGCGAGATTCTGCAGGCAGGCGGATGAGCAAACCCGCGATCAATCAACTGACCGTCATCGGCGTCGGCCTCATCGGCGGCTCATTGGCACGCGCGCTGCGCCGGGCCAATGCCGTGACCACCCTCGTCGGCGCCGGGCGCAATGCCGAGCAGCTGGAAATTGCACGCAAGCTGGGGGTGGTCGATCGCATCGAGACCGATCTGGCCAGAGCCTGTGCCGGGGCGGACGTAGTGGTGCTGGCCGTGCCGCTGGGCGCGATGCGCACGGTGCTCGAACAGATTGCCCCGAGCCTGTCCCCGAACACGGTTATTACTGATGTCGGCAGCGCCAAGGGCAGCGTGATCGCCGACGCCGGGCAGATTTTCAACGGTCTGCCGGCGCGCTTTGTGCCCGGCCATCCCATCGCCGGCACCGAGCAGAGCGGGGTGGAGGCTTCGTTCGCCGAGCTGTTCGATCAACGCCGGGTGATCCTTACCCCCGACCCGGCCACCGATCCGGCGGCGGTGACCACCGTGGGTCAGCTCTGGGAGGCCTGTGGCGCACAGGTGATGACCATGGACGTGGCCCATCACGACGCGGTGCTGGCGGCGACCAGCCATCTGCCCCATGTGCTGGCCTACACGCTGGTCGACAGTCTCGCGCGTCAGGATGACAGCCGGGAGATCTTCGATTATGCTGCCGGCGGTTTTCGCGACTTCACCCGCATCGCCTCCAGTGATCCGCAAATGTGGCATGACATCTGCGCGGCCAACCGTGAGCCCCTGGTCAAGGCCTTGCAGCGCTTTATCAGCGATCTGGAACAGCTTACCCGGGCCATCGAGCAGGCGGACAGCGACACCATTAAACAGACTTTTGAACGTGCCAAACAGGCGCGGGATGCGTTTTGTAACAAATAATTCAGGATTGCGAGCTCATTTCCATGACCCAGAGTGATTCACCGGTACGGTTTACCGTCGCGCCGGGCGGCAAACTGAGCGGCCAATTTCGCGTGCCCGGCGACAAGTCGATCTCCCACCGCAGCATCATGCTCGGCGCCCTGGCGGACGGCACCACCCGGGTCAGCGGTTTTCTGTCGGGGGCCGATAATCTGGCCACGCTCAACGCCTTTCGCGCCATGGGGGTCGAGATCGACGGGCCCGATGACGGAGAGGTCGTGATTCGGGGCGTGGGACTGCACGGTCTCAAGCCGCCGGCCGCGCCGCTGGATCTGGGCAATTCCGGCACCTCCATGCGCCTGCTGGCCGGCCTGCTGGCGGCCCAGGCCTTCGACAGCACGCTGAGCGGCGATGCCTCGCTGAGCAAACGGCCGATGAAACGGGTCACCGATCCGCTGGGGGAGATGGGCGCGCGCATCGACACCAGCGAGGCCGGGACCCCGCCGTTGACAATCCACGGCGGGCAACCGTTGCGGGGCATTCACTACGCCATGCCGGTGGCCAGCGCCCAGGTCAAATCCTGTTTGCTGCTGGCCGGGCTGTACGCCGACGGCGAAACCTGCATCAGCGAGCCGGCACCGACCCGGGATCACACCGAACGCATGCTGGAAGGCTTCGGCTATCCGGTCCGGCACGCGGGGGCGACCGCCTGCCTCGCCGGCGGCGGCAATCTGGTTGCCCGGGATATCGACGTGCCGGCGGACATCTCCTCGGCAGCCTTTTTTATGGTCGGCGCCAGCATCGCCCCGGACTCGGATATCACCCTCGAGCACGTGGGGATCAACCCCACCCGGCTCGGGGTGATCACGATTTTGCAGCAGATGGGCGCGGACATCAGCCTGCACAATGAACAGCGCGTCGGCGGCGAGCCGGTGGCCGACATCCGGGTGCGCAGTGCTCCGTTAAAAGGGATCCCGATCCCCGAGGTGCAGGTGCCGCTGGCCATCGACGAGTTTCCGGCCCTGTTTATCGCCGCCGCCTGCGCCGAGGGCGAAACGGTGCTGACCGGGGCCCGCGAATTACGGGTCAAGGAGAGCGATCGCATCCAGGTGATGGCCGACGGCCTGCAGGCGCTGGGGATCGACGCCGAGCCGACCGAAGACGGTATGCGTCTTTGCGGCGGCACGCTGGGCACCGGCAGCGTCGACAGTCACGGCGATCACCGCATCGCCATGGCCTTTGCCATGGCGGCGCTGCGCGCCGGCGGGCCGATTACGATTCGCGATTGCGCCAACGTGGCCACTTCATTCCCCGGCTTTGTCGAGCTGGCCGCCGGCGCCGGTCTGGCCATCAGCCAGGAGGGCGGGGCATGAGCGAGGTACCGGTACTGACCCTGGACGGGCCCAGCGGTTCGGGCAAGGGCACCATCGCCAGCCGGGTGGCGCGCACCCTGGGCTGGCATCTGCTCGACAGCGGGGCGCTGTATCGCCTGGTCGCCCTGGGCGCCGCCCGGCGGGGGATTCCCATGGAAGACGAGGCGGCCCTGGCGGACTATGCTTCCCAAATGGATGTTGCCTTCGAGGTGCAGCCGGACAGCGGCGAGGTGCTGGCCAAACTGGACGGCGAGGCGGTCGGCGACGCCATCCGCACCGAACAGTGCGGCAACGACGCCTCCAAAGTGGCCGCGCTGGGGGCGGTGCGCGAGGCCCTGCTGCAGCGCCAGCGCGACTTTCGCCAGCCTCCCGGCCTGGTGGCCGACGGGCGGGACATGGGCACCACCGTGTTCCCCGACGCCGGGCTCAAGATCTACCTCACCGCCAGCGCCGAAGTGCGCGCCGAACGGCGTTATAAACAGTTGAAAGAAAAGGGAATAAGTGCTAGTGTTGCCGGCCTCCTCCGGGAGATCGCCGAGCGTGATGCGCGTGATACCGAACGCCAGTCCTCGCCACTGAAACCGGCCGCCGATGCCCTGGTGCTGGACACCTCCGCACTGGGCATTGATGAGGTGGTCGGGCAGGTGCTGGACCGGTGTCGAGAACGGTTTGGCGTCAACGGTCGGTAATCAAAGTGGGCGGACCCGTCGGGTGCCGCCTGTGTGTTTAATCAACCCCGCAGTCTCGACTGCACGATACAAGGTCACGCGGTGACCTGAGGTTAAATCCAACATGAGCGAGAGCTTTGCAGAGTTATTTGAAGAAAGTCTAAACAAGACCCAGATGCGCCCCGGCGCAATCATTACCGGCACCGTCGTCGATATTAGTGACGATTTCGTGGTGGTCAATGCCGGACTCAAATCCGAAGGTGTCATCCCCCTTTCCCAGTTTGCCGGTGAAGACGGTGAACTCGAGGTCAACATCGGCGACAACGTCGAAGTGGCCCTGGACAGCGTGGAAGACGGTTTTGGTGAAACCCGTCTGTCGCGCGAGAAAGCCAAACGCGCCGAAACCTGGACGAAACTCGAAGCCGCTCATGAAGCCGGCGAGACTGTGACCGGTATGATCACCGACAAGGTCAAAGGCGGGTTTACCGTCGAACTGGATCACATCCGCGCTTTCCTGCCCGGTTCGCTGGTCGATGTGCGCCCGGTGCGCGACACCAGCTATCTCGAAGGCAAGGATCTCGAATTCAAGGTTATCAAGCTGGATCAGCGTCGTAACAACGTGGTGGTCTCCCGTCGTGCCGTGGTCGAGGAAGAAGGCGGCGCCGAACGCGATGCCATTCTGGAAAACATGCAGGAAGGCGCCATGGTCAAGGGCGTGGTCAAGAACCTGACCGATTACGGCGCATTCGTCGATCTGGGCGGTGTTGACGGCCTGTTGCACATCACCGACATGGCCTGGAAGCGGGTCAAGCACCCGAGCGAAATCGTCCAGGTCGGCGATGAGATCGAAGTCAAGGTTCTCAAGTTCGATCGCGAACGCATGCGCGTTTCCCTGGGCCTGAAACAGATGGGCGACGATCCGTGGGTGGACATTTCACGCCGTTATCCCGAAGGGACCCGCCTGTTCGGCAAGATCACCAACATCGCCGACTACGGCTGCTTCGTTGAACTCGAAGAGGGCGTCGAAGGCCTGGTGCATGTCTCCGAAATGGACTGGACCAACAAGAACATCCACCCGAGCAAGGTCGTGCAGCTGGGTGACGAAGTCGAAGTCATGGTGCTGGATATCGACGAAGAGCGCCGGCGTATTTCCCTGGGCATGAAACAGTGCCAGGAAAATCCCTGGGAAGCCTTTGCCGCCATGCACAACAAGAACGACAAGGTCAGCGGTACCATCAAGTCCATTACCGATTTCGGTATCTTTATCGGCCTGGACGGCGGTATCGACGGTCTGGTCCATCTGTCCGACATCTCCTGGAACGTGCCGGGCGAAGATGCCGTGCGCAACTACAAGAAGGGCGATGAAATCGAAGCGGTGGTTCTCTCCGTGGATCCGGAGCGCGAACGCATCTCCCTGGGTATCAAACAGCTCGACAAGGATCCCTTCTCCAACTTCCTGGCCGAAAATGCCAAGGGCAGTGTGGTCAAGGGCACCATCGGCGAAGTGGATCCCAAGGGTGCGGTGATCGATCTGGGTGACGGCATCGAAGGTTACCTGCGCGCCTCGGAAATTTCCCAGGACCGCGTTGAAGACGCCCGTAGCGTTCTCAAGGAAGGCGAAACCGTGGAAACCAAGTTCACCGGCGTGGATCGCAAGAACCGTCAAATCTCGCTGTCGATTAAAGCCATCGATTCAGATGCCGAAAAAGAGGCTATGAAAGATTACAGCGGCAGTAGCAGCGGTGCCACCACCACCCTGGGTGATCTGCTCAAGGAAAAGATGGACAATAACGAATAACGCCACAACCGGGAGGGCTGTCAGCCTGGCCTGAAGGACGGATTATGACAAAATCAGAGTTGATTGAGATTCTCTCGCAGAAACAAAGTCAATTAGCTTATAAGGATGTTGAGTTGGCCGTGAAAACCATGTTGGATCACATGGGGACCACACTGGCGAATGGCGAAAGGATTGAAATCCGTGGCTTTGGCAGCTTCTCGTTGCATTACCGGCCGCCGCGTATCGGCCGCAATCCCAAAACCGGGGATTCGGTCGAACTGGCAGCCAAATATGTCCCGCACTTCAAGCCCGGCAAGGAGCTGCGCGAGCGGGTCAACGAGAGCATGGAACGGGTTGAAATCCAGCCCGGTTGAACTGTTATTCCGTGTTGGCTATAACACCAAAGGCGGCATGAGCGTGGCTCCTGCCGCCTTTTTTAGTATCTAGGCGCTAGTTTCTAGTTGCTAGTATCTAGTAGCTGGATTTGTAGGAGCGGCTTGCAGCCGCGATTCGGGAGAAGTTGCCCGATACCGCTACGCTATATCGGGCCTACCCGCTGGATTTGTAGGAGCGGCTTGCAGCCGCGATTCGGGAGAAGGGGCATACCCGGTCTGGATTTGTAGGAGCGGCTCGCAGCCGCGATTCGGGAAAAGGGGTACAGCCACTACGCTATATCGGGCCTGCATGCTGGGCTACGGGCTGGTGCCTGTCAAAGAATCGGGAAGATTGAGGATACGTGATGCTGAAAATAATCTACATTGCCGTCATTGTGCTGCTGGTAATCACCGGGCTGGTATTTGCCGTGCTCAATGCCGAACCGGTGGCTTTCAATTACTATTTTGACACGCTCTCCATTCCCCTCTCGTTGTCCATGCTGGTGGCCATGATTATCGGGGCGATCCTGGGCGTGCTGGCCAGTGCCGGTGTAATTCTGCGCCACAAACGGGAGATCGCCCGTCTGCGCAAGGCGGTGGACATGTCCGAAAAAGAAATCAACAATCTGCGTTCGATTCCGTTGCGCGACGATCATTGATGGGTATTGAGATCCTCTTTTTATTGCTGCCGGTGGCAGCGCTGTCCGGCTGGTGGCTGGGACGGCGTGGCCGGATCGCGCGCTATGACGATAGTGGCATGGAGCTGCCGAGTGACTATATCAAGGGCCTGAATTACATCCTCAATGAACAGCAGGACAAGGCCATTGACCTCTTTATCCAGATGCTGGATGTCAACAGTGAAACCGTGGAAACCCATCTGGCCCTGGGCAGCCTGTTTCGCCGTCGCGGTGAAGTCGATCGTGCCATTCGCATTCATCAAAACCTGATCGCCCGCCCGACCCTCAATAAATCCCAGCGCGCCCTGGCACTGTTCGAACTGGGCCAGGATTACATGCGTGCCGGTTTGCTGGATCGCGCCGAATCCCTGTTCGGCGAACTGGTCGACAGCGCCCCCCATTCCGAAGCGGCCCTGCGACATCTGGTGGAAATTTATCAGCAGGAGAAGGACTGGGGCGATGCAGTCAAGGCCGCACAACGATTGGAGCAGACCGCCGGACTCAATCTGGCGTACATGGTGGCCCACTTCTACTGCGAACAGGCCGAGCAGGCCCTGCGCCAGGGTGAACCTTCCCGGGCACTGAAACTGTTACGCCGCGCCATGAGCGAGGATCGCCAGTGTGTCCGTGCCAGCATCATGGAGGGCGATATCGAACGCAGCGCCGGGAATTACAAAGCCGCGCTCAAAGCCTATCAGCGTATCGAGCAGCAGGATCCCGAGTATCTGCCTGAAGTCATCCAGCCGATGTTCGAGTGTTACAAGGCGCTGCAACGTAAAGATGAGGCCATCGACTATTTTAAATCCCTGCTGGATAAATATGCGGGGATTTCCTGCATGCTGATGCTGGCGGATTTGATCGAGGAGCGTGACGGTGAACAGGCGGCGACGGAATTTATTACCGGCTTTCTCAAACAGCGCCCGTCGGTGCGCGGCATGGATCGTCTGATTGAACTCAATATGGGCCAGGCCAGCGAATCCGTGCGGGATAAACTCAATGTACTCAAGGAAGTCACCGATCAGATCCTCACCAACAAATCGGTGTACATCTGCCAGCACTGCGGCTTCAGCGGCAAATCCCTGCACTGGCAATGTCCCAGTTGCAAACACTGGAATACCATCAGACCGATTCACGGGGTAGAAGGAGAGTAAGGTGACGTGTACATCACCGGTGATTGTGGCACTCGATTACGCCAATGCGCGCGAGGCACTGGCGTTTGTCGACAAGGTCTCGCCCGAACGCTGCCGTCTGAAAGTCGGCAAGGAACTGTTCACCGCCGAGGGACCGCAGCTGGTCCGCGAACTGGTCCGGCGCGATTTTGAGGTATTTCTGGATCTCAAATTCCACGATATTCCCAATACCGTCGCCCGGGCCTGCGCCGCCGCGGCAGAACTGGGCGTGTGGATGATCAACGTGCACACCCTGGGCGGGTCGAAAATGATGCAGGCCGCCCGCGAGGCGGTTGCCCGTTCCGCCAACAAACCTTTATTAATCGGTGTAACCATTTTGACCAGCATGGGAGCCGACGATCTGCATGAAATCGGGTTGTCCGGCGAGCCCGGCGATAATGTCGAAAAACTGGCCGCGCTGGCCGCACAAAGCGGCCTGGATGGCGTGGTCTGCTCCCCGCAGGAACTCAGCAGCCTGCGTCGGCAACTCCCCGCCGGTTTTCAGCTGGTCACCCCCGGCATCCGGCCCGCCGGCAGCGCCAGCGGCGATCAGACCCGTATCATGACCCCGGCCGACGCCATGACCGCCGGCAGCACCCACCTCGTCATCGGCCGACCCATCACCCGGGCCGACGATCCCATGCAGGCGCTGGAAGAGATAGAACATAGTCTTCAGTTGGCAGTTGGCAGAAAAAGTGATTAATGATGAATTTTTAATTTTGAATGTTAAATTCCAGCGTGGCTATGCCACACCAAAATTAAACATTTAAAATTCAACATTCAAAATTGCTTTGTAGTCTTTTTCCTACACATCTTTCCGAAAATTCTGACACGCCGCGGCTTGATTCCGGCCGCCGTTGTGGCAATACTTATTCCCGTCAGGACGACATCCAATACAAGAGAAAGGAGTCTCATCATGAAAAAACTGATCCAAACCCTGATCTTTACCCTGAGCATGTTGTTCGCCGGTGTCGCCTTTGCCGGGCCGGTGAACATCAATACGGCCAACGCCGCTGAATTGGCTGCCAATATCAATGGCGTTGGGCAAAAGAAAGCGGCAGCGATCGTCGAATACCGCAAGCAACACGGCCCGTTCAAAAAGGTCGAGGATCTGATGGAGGTCCAGGGCATCGGACCGGGCATCCTCGCCAGGAACGAAGCCGATCTCAAGCTGGCCTCCAAACAGGCCAAACTCGGTCACAAAAAGTAAACCTTGACGTTTATAACCTGTCCTCCTGACACCAAAAGCGCAACCATCCGGTTGCGCTTTTTTTATTATAAAAAAGTTTGCAGTTCGCAGCTGGCAGTTGATTGTCAGGTAGCGCGATGCGCAACCTGACCTGCACTGCTGCCATCGGTCCGGATGATGGGCTGTGAATTCAACATTCATAATTCAAAATTCCGCTGCCAACTGCCAACTGCCAACTGAAGGCCGCCAACTTCGCTTTATTGTATAGTTGCCCGAGTGATGGCGTCTTTGCTATCGTACACACTGGATAAATCCAAGGTATAGAGTACGAATGAAACCCATCAAAAAAGCCGTTTTTCCCGTTGCCGGTCTCGGTACCCGTTTTCTGCCGGCGACCAAAGCCAGTCCCAAGGAGATGTTGCCGGTGGTTGACAAGCCGCTGGTGCAGTACGCGGTCGAAGAGGCGATCTCCGCCGGCTGTGAGCAGATGATCTTTATCAACGGGCGCAGCAAACAGGCGATTCCCGATCATTTTGATAAAGCTTACGAGCTGGAAAATGAACTGGAAGAGAAGGGCAAAACCAAGCTGCTCGAAATCGTCCGCAACATCGTCCCGGACCATGTCAGCTGCATTTACCTGCGTCAGGCCGAAGCACTCGGCCTGGGCCATGCCGTATTGTGTGCCCGGCCGGTAGTGGGCAACGATCCCTTCGCCGTGATTCTGGCCGACGATCTCATCGACGGCGGCGACAAAACCTGTCTGCAACAGATGGTGGAACAGTACAGCCGTTACGGCAGCAGCATCCTGGGTGTGGAAGAGGTTCCTGTTGAGGAGACCTTCAAATACGGCGTGATCAAATCCAGCGCGCTGGAAGATCGCTTCTCCCGCGTCGAGGAAATTGTCGAAAAACCCGCGCCCGACAAGGCCCCCTCCAACCTGGCCGTGGTCGGGCGTTATATCCTGACCCCGCACATTTTCGAACTGCTGGAAAAGACGCCAAAAGGCGCCGGCGGCGAAATCCAGCTGACCGACGCCATCGCCGAGCTGCTAAAGGACGAACAGGTCCTCGCCTATGCCTTCAAAGGCAAGCGTTACGATTGCGGCAGCAAACTCGGCTATCTGCAGGCCACCGTCGAATACGCCCTCAAACACCCCGAACTCAAGGACGACTTCCGCGCCTACCTGCTCGACTACGTTGCGCAAATCAGCTCATAGAGCTGATTTGTAGGAGGGGCTTGTAGCCGCGACCCGGGAGAGAGGGCACGACCGGTCGCCGATGGAATCGCCTCCCACAAAAAAAGGGGCGAGGTTCTAGTTGCTAGCACCTAGCACCTGAATTTGTAGGAGGGGCTTGCAGCCGCGACTCGGGAGCAGGGGCACGACCGGTCGCCGATGGAATCGCCTCCCACAAAAAAAGGGGCGAGGTTCTAGTTGCTAGCACCTAGCACCTAGCACCTGAATTTGTAGGAGGGGCTTGCAGCCGCGACTCGGGAGCAGGGGCACGGCCGGTCGCCGATGGAATCGCCTCCCACAGGAGAGGGATTGTAGGAGGGCTTACAGCCGCGACCCGGGAGAGAGGGCACGGCCGGTCGCTGATGGAATCGCCTCCCACCAGTCCCGGCTTGTGGAAAGGCTTGTAACCTCAACACACAAACAAGGAATTGCCATGGATGGTAAGCAAAAAACGCCTCATTCGAGGAACCTCAGGAAAGGACGTTACTCATCTCCCTTTCAGGTTTATCTGATTACGGCCGTAACCTGGAATCGCATGCCGGTTTTTGCGGATATATGGGCTGGCAGAAGGGTGGTTCAGATCATGCGAGATTATCAGCGCAGCGCGGAAACGTTGTGTTATGTCGTAATGCCGGATCATTTCCATTGGCTGTTTCGACTACTTCCCGGTTTCAGCCTTGTTCAGGTAGTCGGTGGCGTGAAAAGAAACTCGACCTGCCGAGTGAATCGATATTTGAATCGACAGGCTCGTCTGTGGCAGGACGGGTTTCATGATCGGGCCCTGCGGCGGGATGAAGATATGAAGGCAATGGCCAGATACATTGTTGCCAATCCCTTAAGAGCTGGACTTGTGAGTGATATCGGCGATTATCCGCTATGGGATGCGGCCTGGTTGTGACCGGGTTGTCGCCGATGGAATCGCCTCCCACAGACCCTGCCCGAAGGGCCTGAAATTGCCGGAAATTTAGGCAGTTAGCCCGGCAACCGGACTTGACCCACCGGGGGTGGGTCAGTAAGATACGCGGCCTGTTCCCCGGTAGCTCAGTTGGTAGAGCAAGTGACTGTTAATCACTGGGTCGGCGGTTCGAGCCCGTCCCGGGGAGCCATTTCCTAACCCTTCCAGTTTTCCTGATATTGATGTCCTGCTGTAATCCAGCTGAAATGGCATCGCTGACTGGTTCCAGGTGCTAGCTGCCAGGTCCTGGAAAAAGTTGGCAGACTTCAGCAGTTGCCAGTCGTAAGTCGTTAAGAGGGGAGGGTAGCCGTAGGTCACATTGGCGAAGCCTATGTGACGATTTCCGTTCTACGAGAGCGAAGTAGGCAGCCTTCAGTTGGCAGAAAAGCGAAGTTGGCGGTCATCAGCTGGCAGTTGACAGCAAAAGACCCTGAATTAAAATTTCTGCCATAGCAGCACTGAAAATCACGCCGTCATTCCGGCCTTGAGCCGGAATCCAGAGGTGTGCCCCGGTTTGGAACCTGGGATGCCTGTCCGGGCTTAGAGCATGCCGGGGCAGGCTCTGCGCCGGCATGACGCGGACACTCTAACGGCCGGCTATACTCTGCTAACTGCTAACTGCTAACTGCTAACTGCTAACTGCTAACTGCTAACTGCTAACTGCCAACTGCCAACTTCGCTCAGTCTGCCAACTTTCCCTTCAGCACTCCAGCGGCTCCCCATTGGCCTTGACCCGACTGCTGCGCACGCGACCGGTTTTCATCAGGATCAGGGCGCGGGCATTATCGGGGTAACGTGGGTCACAGAGGGTGAAGGTGCCGTTGGTGCGGGTCATGCCGCTGGGCCGGTAGGTGATGTAATGCCGGGAACCGAAGGCGGCGTAGGTGAGCGTCTGGTCGACGTTACCACTGCCCTGGTGCTGGATAATCGGCTCATCGTCGCCGCGCCGGCGATCGTGATCCCGGTCGACGAAAACAATCCACCCATCGTGCCAGCTGGCCCCCTTGCGCTGGCAGTATTCTCCACCCGGGCTTTTGCAGAGTACAACATGCTGATTGCGTTTGATCGCTTCGGAACGGGTGAGCGCCAGGCTCGCCGCCAGGTTGTTCATCCGGGTCACCCCGCGTTCCGAGGAGAGAAACGGCCCCAGTGATGGTACGCCGAGACCGAGTAAAATTGACGCCACCGCAATGACGACAATCAGCTCCAGCAGCGTGAACCCACGAGACGTTACAAAAGAATTTGAATGCCCGCCACCGCGATCCGTGCGGCAACGGGACTTGGTGTGTATGACATCCATGTCAACCCCCCACGTCCTTGTTATCAATCAAGGTACGCCACTGCCCCGCGAAGGGGAAGGCCGGGCCTGTAGGACAATACAGTCAGTTTGTGTAGGAATTGGCTGAAATTTTTGTAGGACAAGGATTACAAAAGAGAAGTTGGTAGTTTGCAGTCGCAGTTGGCAGCCCTGGCCTTCGGCCGGGACGAGGGACGAGGAAAATCTACACCGTGTTGGCCCTGGTCGGTAGGAGCGGGCTTTGACCGCGATGGGCGTGTCTGTTCCCGTGATCTCTCGCGCCGGAGGCGCTCCTACAATCTCTGAATGTCGAGTTATAAGATGCTTTCCTCGTACCTCGTCACTCGTCCCTCGACACTGCGTCCGGAGGACGCCGGGAGCGGGCTTTGACCGCGACCCCGGCACGGCAATCGCGCCCGCGGGGCGCTCCTACAGGTCCTTCAGGCGCTGGGCGCCTGAAGGACAGGGCCGAGGAACGAGGAACGAGGAAGGAACAATCCAGCCCACCCGATTTGTAGGAGCGACTACGCCGCGATGGGCCTTGCAAGAGCGAAGTTGGCAGTTTGCAGTCGGCAGTTGGCAGCTATGGCCTTCGGCCGGGACGAGGGACGAGGGACGAGTTACGAGGGACGAGGAAAATCTACACCGGGTTTACCTGGTCGGTAGGAGCGGGCTTTGACCGCGATGGGCGTGTCTGTTCCCGTGATCTCTCGCGCCGGAGGCGCTCCTACAAGCTCTGAATGCCGGGTTATAAGATGCTTTCCTCGTACCTCGTCACTCGTACCTCGACACTGCGTCCGGAGGACGCCGGGAGCGGGCTTTGACCGCGATCCCGGCACGGCAATCGCGCCCGCGGGGCGCTCCTACAGGTCCTTCAGGCGCTGACGCGCCTGAAGGACAGGGCCGAGGTACGAGGGCCGAGGAACGAGGAAGGAACAATCCAGCCCACCCGATTTGTAGGAGCGGCTGCGCCGCGATGGGCCTTGCAAGAGCGAAGTTGGCAGTTTGCAGTCGGCAGTTGGCAGCTATGGCCTTCGGCCGGGACGAGGGACGAGTTACGAGGGACGAGGAAAATCTACACCGGGTTTACCTGGTCGGTAGGAGCGGGCTTTGACCGCGATGGGCGTGTCTGTTCCCGTGATCTCTCGCGCCGGAGGCGCTCCTACAAGCTCTGAATGCCGGGTTATAAGATGCTTTCCTCGTACCTCGTCACTCGTACCTCGACACTGCGTCCGGAGGACGCCGGGAGCGGGCTTTGACCGCGATCCCGGCACGGCAATCGCGCCCGCGGGGCGCTCCTACAGGTCCTTCAGGCGCTGACGCGCCTGAAGGACAGGGCCGAGGTACGAGGGCCGAGGAACGAGGAAGGAACAATCCAGCCCACCCGATTTGTAGGAGCGGCTGCGCCGCGATGGGCCTTGCAAGAGCGAAGTTGGCAGTTTGCAGTCGGCAGTTGGCAGCTATGGCCTTCGGCCGGGACGAGGGACGAGTTACGAGGGACGAGGAAAATCTACACCGGGTTTACCTGGTCGGTAGGAGCGGGCTTTGACCGCGATGGGCGTGTCTGTTCCCGTGATCTCTCGCGCCGGAGGCGCTCCTACAAGCTCTGAATGCCGGGTTATAAGATGCTTTCCTCGTACCTCGTCACTCGTACCTCGACACTGCGTCCGGAGGACGCCGGGAGCGGGCTTTGACCGCGATCCCGGCACGGCAATCGCGCCCGCGGGGCGCTCCTACAGGTCCTTCAGGCGCTGACGCGCCTGAAGGACAGGGCCGAGGTACGAGGGCCGAGGAACGAGGAAGGAACAATCCAGCCCACCCGATTTGTAGGAGCGGCTGCGCCGCGATGGGCCTTGCCAGGCGGCACGATCGGTCGCCGATGAAATCGCCTCCCACAAACCCGGGGCCTGTGTTGCCGTTGTGGGAGGGATTTTCAGCCGCGACACTCTAAATCGTGCGGCACGGTCGCAATTTCTGAGTGTTTGGAAATAAGGTATTTTGCTCCTCGTCACTCGTTACTCGTACCTCGACACTGCGTCCGGAGGACGCCGGGAGCGGGGTTTGGCCGCGACCCCGATACCGGCACGGCAATCGCGCCCGCGGGGCGCTCCTACAACTGCCATCTGCTAACTGCTAACTTGTTTTATCCTCTTCACCGCCTCCTGCAGGTTATCCAGGCTGGTCGCAAAGGAGAGCCGCATGTTGCCGGGGCTGCCGAAGGCGGAGCCGGGGACCATGGCGACGCCGGCCTTGTCGAGCAGGAATTCGGCCAGGCCGATGTCGTCGTTGATGCCCTCGATCCGCTCGATCAGGCCGGCCATGTCGGGGAAGGCGTAGAAGGTGCCCTGGCCCGGCAGGCAGCTGATGCCTTCGATCTGGTTGAGTTCGTCGACCAGGTAGTCGTGGCGGGTCTTGAAGGCCTGGCACATCTCGGCGATGCAGCTCTGGTCCCCGTCCAGCGCGGCCTGGGCGGCGACCTGGGAGATGGAGGTGGGGTTGGAGGTGCTCTGGGACTGGATTTTTTTCATCGCCTTGATGATCGGCTCCGGCCCGGCCGCGTAACCGATGCGCCAGCCGGTCATCGAATAGGCCTTGGAGACGCCGTTGAGCACAATGGTCCGCTCGTACAGGTCCGGACAGGCGTTGACGATGTTGCAGAACGGCTCCTCGCGCCAGAGGATGTGCTCGTACATGTCGTCGGTGGCGATCAGCACTTGCGGATGGGTGCGCAGCACCGCGCCCAGCGCCTCCAGCTCGGCCTGCGTATAGGCCATGCCGGTCGGGTTGGAGGGGCTGTTGAGCACCAGCAGGCGGGTATTGTGGTTGATGGCCGCCTCCAGCTGCCCGGGGGTGATCTTGAACCCCTGTTCGAGTGTGGTGTCCATAATCACCGGCTTGCCGTCGGCCAGCAGCACGATATCGGGATACGAGACCCAGTAGGGCGCCGGGATCAGCACCTCGTCGCCGCTATCGAGCAGCGCCTGGGCCAGGTTGTAGAAGCTCTGCTTGCCGCCGCAGGAGACCAGCACCTGGTCCGGCACATAATCGAGCCGGTTGTCGCGGATAAACTTGGTGATGATCGCCTGCTTGAGCCCGGGCGTGCCGTCGACCGCGGTGTACTTGGTAAAACCGTCCCGGATCGCCTGGATCGCCGCCTCCTTGATATGATCGGGCGTGTCAAAATCGGGCTCCCCGGCACCCAGCCCGATAATGTCCTTGCCCTGGGCCTTCAGTTCGTTGGCCAGCGTGGTGACCGCGAGGGTGGGGGAGGGCTTGATGCGTTGTACCCGGGCGGAGAGCTTGATATCCAATGTAGCGGCCTCATCGACAGCGTTGTTTGACAAAGGCGTGTAATATACTGGAAACGTTGTCCTGACTGAATCGCATGAGCAAAAAATTTCAACTCAAATCCCAGTTCGACCCCGCCGGCGACCAGCCGGCGGCGATCCGGGGCCTGATCGACGGCATTCGCGCCGGCGAGGCGGGGATGACCCTGCTGGGCGTCACCGGATCAGGGAAAACATTTTCCATCGCTAATGTCATCCAGGACATCCAGCGTCCGACTCTGATTCTGGCGCATAACAAGACCCTGGCCGCCCAGCTCTACGGCGAGATGAAAGACTTCTTCCCCGACAACGCGGTGGAGTATTTCGTCTCCTATTACGATTATTACCAGCCAGAGGCCTATGTGCCGTCCTCGGACACCTTTATCGAGAAGGACGCCTCGATCAACGAGCACATCGAGCAGATGCGCCTCTCCGCCACCAAGGCATTGCTGGAGCGCAAGGACGTGGTCATCGTCGCCACCGTCTCGGCCATCTACGGCCTGGGCGATCCCGACGCCTACCTGAAAATGCTGCTGCACCTGGTGCGCGGCGATCGGATCGATCAGCGCGATCTCCTCAAGCGCCTGACCGAGCTGCAGTACAGCCGCAACGACGTGGAGCTGCAGCGCGGTACCTACCGGGTACGCGGTGAGGTGATCGATATCTTTCCGGCCGACTCGGATCGCGATGCGGTGCGGGTGGAGCTGTTCGACGACGAGATCGAAAATCTGAGCTATTTCGATCCGCTCACCGGCGAGGTGCTGCGCAAGGTCCCGCGCACCACGATTTACCCCAAGACCCACTACGTCACCCCGCGCGAGACCATCGTCAAGGCCATCGAACTGATCCGCGAGGAGCTCAAAGAGCGCCTGGAGCACCTGCGCAGCAACGACAAACTGGTCGAGGCCCAGCGCCTGGAAGAGCGCACCCGCTTCGACATCGAGATGATGCAGGAGCTGGGCTACTGCTCCGGTATCGAGAACTACTCGCGCTACCTGTCGGGCCGCAACCCCGGCGAGCCGCCGCCGACCTTCATCGACTACCTGCCCGAGGAAGCGCTGCTGGTGGTGGACGAGTCGCACGTGACCATTCCCCAGATCGGCGCCATGTACAAGGGCGATCGCTCGCGCAAGGAGAACCTGGTCAACTACGGCTTCCGTCTGCCCTCGGCGATGGATAACCGGCCGCTCAAGTTCGAAGAGTTCGAGCGCCTGCAGCCGCAGACCATCTACGTCTCCGCCACCCCGGCGCAGTACGAGCTGGATCACTCCGGCGCGGTGCTGGAGCAGGTGGTGCGCCCCACCGGCCTGGTCGATCCCGAGATCGAGATCCGCCCGGCCACGACCCAGGTCGACGATCTGCTCTCCGAGGTCAAGCTGCGTGCCGATGTTGGCGAGCGGGTGCTGGTGACGACATTGACCAAACGCATGGCCGAGGACCTGACCGACTACCTGCAGGAGCACGGCACGCGGGTGCGCTACATGCACTCGGACATCGACACCGTCGAGCGCATCGAGATCATCCGCGATCTGCGCCTGGGCAACTTCGACGTGCTGGTCGGCATCAACCTGCTGCGCGAGGGACTGGACATTCCCGAGGTGTCACTGGTGGCCATTCTGGATGCCGACAAGGAAGGCTTCCTGCGCTCCGAGCGCTCCCTGATCCAGACCATCGGCCGCGCCGCGCGTAACAGCCACGGCAAGGCGATCCTCTACGCCGATAAAATCACCGGCTCCATGCAACGCGCCATGGACGAGACCGAACGCCGCCGCAACAAACAGATCGCCTTCAACGAAGAACACGGCATCACCCCGACCACCATTCAAAAAGCCGTCGCCGACATCATGGAAGGCGCCTACGGCCCCGCCGCCGCCTCCGCGCGCAAATACGCCCGGGTGGCCGAGGAAGAGATCCAGTACGCCAGCCTGTCACCGAAGGAACTGGCCAAAGAGCTCCAGCGCCTGGAACAGCAAATGTTCCAGCACGCCCAGAACCTCGAATTCGAAGACGCCGCCCGCCTGCGCGACCAGATCCACCACATCCAGAACGCCCAGATGGGCCTGCCCGACGACTCCGGCCAGCGCAAAGAACGCCGCCAGGGTGGCAAGGGCAAAGGCCGCAAGGCCAAAGCGGTGGGATAAAGAAAGTTGGCAGAATTCTTTAGTTCTTAGTTCTTAGTTCTTAGTTCTTAGTTCTTAGTTCTTAGTTCTTAGTTCTTAGTTCTTAGTTCTTAGTTCTTAGTTCTTAGTTCTTAGGACTTAGAACTTAGGACTGTTTGTTGTAGGAGCGCCCCGCGGGCGCGATTGCCGGCCGGTGCCGGGATCGCGGTCAAAGCCCGCTCCCGGCATCCTCCGGACGCAGTGTCGAGGGGCGAGTGACGAGGTACGAGGAAAGACCTCATAACTCGATATCAGATATTGTAGGAGCGCCTCTGGCGCGAGAGATCACGGGAACAGACCCACCCATCGCGGTCAAAGCCCGCTCCTACCGACCAGGCCAACACGGCGTGGATTTTCCTCGTCCCTCGTCCCCTGTCCTTCAGACGCGCCAGCGCCTGAAGGACCTGTAGGAGCGCCCCGCGGGCGCGATTGCCGGCCAGTGCCGGGATCGCGGTCAAAGCCCGCTCCCGGCGTCCTCCGGACGCAGTGTCGAGGTACGAGGAAAGACCTTATAACTCGATATTCAGAGCTTGTAGGAACGCCTCTGGCGCGAGAGATCACGGGAACAGACACGTCCATCGCGGTCAAAGCCCGCTCCTACCGACCTGGATAATCCGGTGTAGATTTTCCTCGTCCCTCGTAACTCGTCACTCGTCCCGGCCGAAGGCCAGGGCTGCCAACTTTGCTCTTGTAAGGCCCATCGCGGCGCAGCTGCTCCTGCAAATCGGGTGGGTTGGGTTGTTCCTGCCTTGTTCCCCGGCCGAAGGCCCGGAGCTACCAACTGCAAACTGAAGTCTGCTAACTGCTAACTTATTTTCGTTTTGAGCTCCCGAACACGGGTTGCTTATTGAACAAAAATGACTACAATAAGCGTAACAGCCACAAATTGTGACCACAATGAGCGTCTCTATTCGCGAATTCAAAGCTCATCTTTCCCGCTACCTGGCCAGGGTCCGGGCGGGCGAGACCCTGGAAATCACCTCCCACCGTAAGGTGATCGCCCGGGTCATGGCGGCGGCAGACAAAGAGGCAAAAGGTATCCCCCGCCTGTTGGCTTCCGGCGCCGCCAGGTGGGATGGCCGCAAGCCGGCCGGCTCGGCCATCCGGCTTGCCGATACCGGCACACCCCTTTCATCCATGGTCATGGAAGATCGCGGTTGATTCTTTATTGCGATACCTCCGCGCTGGTCAAGCTCTATGTTGTCGAGCCGCACAGCGAGACGCTAAAAGCATTACTTGATCAGGCCAGGGCGGTAGCCGTCAGTCGCATTGCCTGGGCCGAATATCATGCCGCGCTGGCCCGGCGCGCGCGGGAAGTGCCCGGTGATGCTGCCGCCCTCGATCGGGCGCGGCATCGGCTGGCCGATGAATGGGGCCATTATCTTGTCATGGAAGTCACCCAGGCTGTGGTGGAAAAAGCGGGGGAGTATGCCGAGGCTTTTGCCCTTCGGGGTTACGATGCCGTCCAGTTGGCCAGCGCCCACGAAGCCATGACACAAACCGATTTACCGGTCACATTCGCCTGCTTCGATCGGCGACTGAATCAGGCCGCAAAACTGCTCGCTATGAAAAGTTGGCAGTTTGCAGCTGGCAGCGAGCAGTTGTAGGAGCGCCTCCCGGCGTCCTCCGGACGCAGTGTCGAGGTACGAGTGACGAGGTACGAGCAAAGCACCTTATAACTCGACATTCAGATATTGTAGGAGCGCCTCCGGCGCGACCGACGACCCGTGCCGCCCGATTAGAGTGTCGCGGCTGAAAGCCCCTCCCACAATAGTAAAACAGGTCCTGGCTTTGTGGGAGGCGATTCCATCGGCGACCGATCGTGCCGCCCGGCAAGGCCCATCGCGGCGTAGTCGCTCCTACAAATCGGGTGGGCTGGATTGTTCCTTCCTCGTAACTCGTTCCTCGTCCCTGTCCTTCAGACGCACCAGCGCCTGAAGGACCTGTGTAGGAGCGCCCCGCGGGCGCGATTGCCGGCCGGTGCCGGGATCGCGGTCAAAGCCCGCTCCCGGCATCCTCCGGACGCAGTGTCGAGGGGCGAGTGACGAGGTACGAGGAAAGACCTCATAACTCGATATCAGATATTGTAGGAGCGCCTCTGGCGCGAGAGATCACGGGAACAGACCCACCCATCGCGGTCAAAGCCCGCTCCTACCGACCAGGCCAACACGGCGTGGATTTTCCTCGTCCCTCGTCCCCTGTCCTTCAGACGCGCCAGCGCCTGAAGGACCTGTAGGAGCGCCCCGCGGGCGCGATTGCCGGCCGGTGCCGGGATCGCGGTCAAAGCCCGCTCCTACCGACCAGGCCAACCCGGTGTAGATTTTCCTCGTCCCTCGTCACTCGTTCCTCGTCCCTGTCCTTCAGACGCGCCAGCGCCTGAAGGACCTGTAGGAGCGCCCCGCGGGCGCGATTGCCGGCCGGTGCCGGGATCGCGGTCAAAGCCCGCTCCCGGCATCCTCCGGACGCAGTGTCGAGGGGCGAGTGACGAGGTACGAGGAAAGACCTCATAACTCGATATCAGATATTGTAGGAGCGCCTCTGGCGCGAGAGATCACGGGAACAGACCCACCCATCGCGGTCAAAGCCCGCTCCTACCGACCAGGCCAACACGGCGTGGATTTTCCTCGTCCCTCGTCCCCTGTCCTTCAGACGCGCCAGCGCCTGAAGGACCTGTAGGAGCGCCCCGCGGGCGCGATTGCCGGCCGGTGCCGGGATCGCGGTCAAAGCCCGCTCCCGGCATCCTCCGGACGCAGTGTCGAGGGGCGAGTGACGAGGTACGAGGAAAGACCTCATAACTCGATATCAGATATTGTAGGAGCGCCTCTGGCGCGAGAGATCACGGGAACAGATACGCCCATCGCGGTCAAAGCCCGCTCCTACAAATCGGGTGGGCTGGATTGTTCCTTCCTCGTTCCTCGGCCCTTGTACCTCGGCCCTGTCCTTCAGGCGCGTCAGCGCCTGAAGGACCTGCTTCGCCGCACTTTATACTGCCAACTGCGGCTGCGAACTGCCAACTTTGCTCTTGTAAGGCCCATCGCGGTCAAAGCCCGCTCCTACAAATCTGGCGGATTGGGGTTATCTCCTCGTCCCTCGTCCCGGCTGGGCTGCCAACTGCCAACTGCCAACTGCCGACTGCCTACTTCGCTCTTGTAGGTCTTGCCCTACAAATCTTTCAGCCAAATCCCACACCAATCCAGGAAACAGCCTACAGGCAATCTTGCAGGGTTGAGGTATGTTTATTCCCAACAAGGAAGTTGTTCGTGACAGGGATGTCACACCCAAAGTCCCGCCCGGCAAGGACGCCCGGCGGGCATTTTTTTGGCAGAGAAAAAAGCTGGCAGTCATCAGATGGCAGTTTGCAGTCGTTAATCGTAAGTCATTAATTGGCTGGTTGACGGGGCGTGGGCTCGATTTAGAATTTTGGCAACTGCTAACTTTGTTTTCACCCGGCACCAGCTTTTTAATTTGCTGCAAACTGACGACTGTCAACTGCAAACCATTTTTCACTCAGTACTGATGCGTCTCGGCACTATTCTTACGATTTACGATGCCTGATTTGCCTGCTAGTATGGTATACATGTCAACCACATGATTTCTGGGATTATCATGAGCAAGCAGACTGCAGTCAGGTTACCGGATGAACTGAACGAGCGTCTGGTCGCCCTCGCGAAACGGACGGGACGCCCGGTCTCTTATTATATTCGCGAGGCGATCGAGGAGCATCTGGAGGATCTGGAAGATATCTATCAGGCCGAACAGGTGCTGGAACGGCTGCGTCGTGGCGAAGAGCAGATTGTAGACGGCGAGGAATTCTGGCGTGACCTGGCGGATTAAGTACGCCCGGTCAGTTCAAAAATCAGTCAAGAAACTCAATCCCAGGGTTCGCCAGCGACTGCGGGACTACCTCGAGAACCGCATTGCCCAACTGGCTGATCCGCGCCAGATCGGCAAACCCCTCAAAGGCCACCATAGTGAGTTATGGCGTTACCGGGTCGGCGATTACCGAATTATATGTGAAATACAGGACAACTCGCTCGTTGTTCTGGTTGTCCGGATCGGACATCGCAAAGAAATATACCGGTAAAGAAAGTCAGCAGTTTACAGCTGGCAGTCGGCAGTTGTAGAAGAACACCTGTGAGAATGACTTCGGGGCGACAGATCGTGCCGCCCGGCAAGGCCCATCGCGGCGCAGCCGCTCCTATAAATCGGGTGGGCTGGATTGTTCCTTCCTCGTCCCTCGTCCCTCGTCCCTGTCCTTCAGACGCACCAGCGCCTGAAGGACCTGTGTAGGAGCGCCCCGCGGGCGCGATTGCCACGGCCGATGCCGGGATCGCGGTCAAAGCCCGCTCCCGGCGTCCTCCGGACGCAGTGTCGAGGTACGAGTGACGAGGTACGAGGAAAGACCTTATAACTCGATATTCAGAGCTTGTAGGAACGCCTCTGGCGCGAGAGATCACGGGAACAGACACGCCCATCGCGGTCAAAGCCCGCTCCTACCGACCAGGCCAACCCGGTGTAGATTTTCCTCGTCCCTCGTCACTCGTCCCTCGTCCCTGTCCTTCAGACGCGCCAGCGCCTGAAGGACCTGTGTAGGAGCGCCCCGCGGGCGCGATTGCCACGCCGATGCCGGGATCGCGGTCAAAGCCCGCTCCCGGCGTCCTCCGGACGCAGTGTCGAGGTACGAGTGACGAGGTACGAGGAAAGACCTTATAACTCGATATTCAGAGCTTGTAGGAACGCCTCCGGCGCGAGAGATCACGGGAACAGACACGCCCATCGCGGTCAAAGCCCGCTCCTACCGACCAGGCCAACCCGGTGTAGATTTTCCTCGTCCCTCGTCACTCGTACCTCGTCCCTGTCCTTCAGACGCGCCAGCGCCTGAAGGACCTGTGTAGGAGCGCCCCGCGGGCGCGATTGCCGCGTCGATGCCGTGTTCGCGGTCAAAGCCCGCTCCTACCGACCAGGCCAAACCCGGTGTAGATTTTCCTCCTCCCTCGTAACTCGTCACTCGTCCCGGCCGAAGGCCAGGGCTGCCGACTGCCAACTTAGATATAAAAAACAACACTTTACACTCCTGCAACATTTGCCTAGACTTGCGTTCAAGTCTTGAACATACTGGCCGCTAAAGGCCAGTAGACCCGCGATGAGTCAGGGCATGCAGCCTTTAGAGGCGCTGCCGCATCGCGGAATTTGAGCCAAGTTGTTGATTTTATTTATGCTGTACCCTGCACGGCAGGGCGGTAGCGTGCCCGAATGCCCGGGTAGGCTGATAGAGCGAAGCGGTATCTGGCGGATAGATGCCGGACACCGCGGAGTTTATGCCCGAAGGGTGCTTTGTCCGGCCTACAACTCTAACGGTAATGTTGAATTTTTAATGCTGAATTTTGAATTGATGTGCCCATTGGGCGCTGTTTTTGATCGAAACCACGGGATATAGGAGGCCAGCCGCTCCCTGGCCGAATAGAATTCAACATCCAAAATTCATCACTTAAAATTGCCCTTTACTGCCAACTTCGATTTAATGTTAACCGACGAAACCCGCTACAAGCTCCTCAAGCTGCTGGAACAAAACCCCGGCATAAATCAGCGTGAGCTGGCGAGCGAGCTGGGCATCAGCCTGGGCAAGACCAATTACTGCCTCAAGGCGCTGATCGACAAAGGCTGGGTCAAGGCGGGCAATTTCCGCCAGAACCCGCGTAAAATGCACTATGCTTATCTTTTGACCCCCAGGGGGCTGGAAGAGAAGGCGCGGGTGACCCTGCGCTTTTTAAAGCGCAAGCAGGAAGAATACGAACAACTGGTCGACGAGCTCGAGGAGCTGCGCGAAGAGGCCGCCGCCCTCAAGCCGCTCGAAGAAGGGGAGGGATAACCGATGCATCACTGGTACGTGGTCCAGACCAAGCCCAAAAAAGAAAACCAGGCCATCGAAAATCTGCTGCGCCAGGGGTATACCGCCTACTGTCCCAAAATGGCCCAGGCCAAACGCCGCCGCCAGCGCTGGCAGAAAATTATCGAGCCGCTGTTTCCCCGTTACCTGTTCGTGCAACTGGCCATGGGCATCGATGATTTCGGCCCCATCCGCTCCACCCTGGGGGTCCTGAACATGGTGCGCTTCGGCAACCAGCCGGCGACCATTCCCCAGCAGGCCATCGACACCATCCACCGGCAGGAACAGGTCCTGCTGGGCGAGCCGGGCGATCAACCGGTCTGGCAACCGGGCGACAAGGTCCAGGTGGTCGAAGGCGCCTTCGCCGGCCTCAACGGCATCTTCGAAAAAGCCTGCGGCACCGAACGCGTCATCGTCCTGCTCGACATGCTCGGCCGCCAGAACCGCGTCACCGTCGAAACCCACGACGTCGTCCCGGTGATATAAAAGTTGTAGGAGCGGCTCGCAGCCGCGATTCGGGAGAAGGGGTACTCCCGTCGCCGATGGAACCACCTCCCACAGGCCCTTCGGGCAGGGGCCAGCTACTAGGTCCTGGGACCTGTTCTGTAGGAGCGGCTCCGCCGCGATAACCGAATGTTCTGCCAGTTGTCTTTCACTCAGAACTCAGAACTCAGCACTCAGCACTATTTTTTTAGCTTCTGAATTTGCTGCAAACTGAAGACTGCCAACTGCCAACTGCCAACTGCCAACTGCCAACTGCTAACTGCCAACTGCTAACTGCCAACTTTGTTTTATACTAACTACGCTTTAAAATCCGCCCTCGCTGTCTTCACCCTCGTGGTTCTTGCAGCGGTGATTTATGTACTGCTGGCAAAACCCGTCTACGAAAGCCGGGCGGTGGTCAAGATCGGGCAGGTGGGTTCGGTCGGGCCGGTGGAAGAGGTTGCTGTATTGGGCCAGCGCCTGTCGGCTGAACACCCGGCGCTGACTGCCGTTGAACACGGCAGCGGTGAGGCGCAGAATGTGCTCACCTTGATCGTGACAGCAGATGACAGGGAAACCGCCCGGGAAGATATCAATACCATCGTCGACAAGCTGCTGGAGGAGCACCGCAGCCGCTTTCATGCGATGCAAACGCCACTGCGACAACGCCGTGATGCACTCGGTATTCGTCTGGCCGATTACCGGCAACAACTGAATGAACTGGATATCCAGGTCAGTCGGCTGCGGAGTGAGCAACCGGTTCAGGCCGCCGTCCTGATGATTGAAAAGGGCAACGTGACCCGCGCGATCCCGGAACTGGAAGACAAACTGGCCGAACTGGAACAGGCGCTCGGTGAGCCGCAAACTGTCCGGACCCGGGTGCTGGGTGAACCGACCACAACGGAGACGCCAATCAAACCCCGATCCGCGCTGATCATCACCCTGTCCATTGTGTCCGGGCTGATACTCGGCATGGTCGCTGCCTTCCTGGCCAAATTGATCGCCAGGGCAAGAACCCCGGCTGCGGGCAAAGAGATGTAAGAAAACAAAGTTGACAGTTTGCAGTTGTAGGAGCGCCTCCGGCGCGATAGATAAAAGTTGGCAGTATGTCGAGCGGCTCCGCCGCGACTGCATGCGCTGCAAACTGATGACTGCCATCTGCCAACTTTAAATATTGTTTAAATCAAAATTAAAAACTCAAAATTCAACATGCAGCTTTATCGCGTCCTGCTGGCGGTTATTTATACAACCGCCCACAGTGCCGTTGCCTCGCCGTTTATCGAGGTCGGTGACATGCACTTGCGCCATGATATGACTGTATTGGCCGACCACGGGATTATCAGCGCGCCCGTTACCACCTGGCCAATCAGCTGGAACAGCGTGGCGGACGACATCCGCACCGCCACCGTGAAGTCCGATACGCCCGCGGTGGTCAAAAATGCGTTGTTGCGGATAAAAAAGCGCTATCGCCGGCAAAGCACACAGGGAAGATTACAACTCTCCGGCCGGTTCGCCGCAAAGACCCGTGATGACACCGTCCCCGAGCTGAGAAACTTCGCCAGCGCGCCTCGCGAGGAGGCCGAAGCCGGCGTCGGTGTTGAGTGGATGGGCGAGACAGCGGCTTTTAAACTCAACGCCACCTACGTCGATGATCCGGAAGATGGCAAAGACTATCGCGCCGATGGCTCCTATGCCGGAGTGGTCCTGGGAGGCTGGTCATACAGTGTCAGCACCCTGGACCGCTGGTGGGGTCCGGGCTATGAAGGCAGCCTTATATTATCCAGCAACGCCCGGCCGGTACCGGCGCTGAGCCTGCAACGCATGAGTGCCACGCCCTTCGAGAGCCCCTGGCTCAGCTGGCTGGGACCGTGGCAACTGAAATTCTTTACCGGCCAGCTGGAATCCGATCGGCATGTCCCGCAGGCCAAACTGCTGGGGCTGAGAATCAACTTCAAGCCTTTCGACAGCCTGGAGGTGGGGCTGTCTCGCACCGCGCAATGGGGCGGGGAAGGGCGTCCCGAAGATGTCGACAGCTTCCTCGACATGCTACTGGGAAACGATAATGCAGGTGAAAATGGCGTCACACCGGAAAACCAGCCGGGCAATCAGTTAGCGGGCTGGGATCTGCGCTGGAAGCCCGGCAAGACCCTGCCGCTGGTCGTCTACATGCAGCGAATCGGCGAGGATCAGGCCGGCATTTACCCGACCGCCAACATGTATCAATTCGGCGCCGAAACCTGGGGCAGTCTCGGGCATTACGATTATCGCCTGGTGGTCGAATATTCCGACACCAGTGCCTACCGGGGCAGCAATCACGACTGGAATGTCGCCTACAATCACGGCAGCGTCTACGCGGACGGCTACCGGTTTTACAGCCGCTCCCTCGGGCACACGATCGATAGCGACAGCGCAATGACCAGCATCCGTTACAGCCTGTACGGGCACAACGCGATAAGCTGGCAATTTGTCGTCAATAACGGCAAAATTAACCGCGATAACGAGGGGCAAAACGCCGTCTCCGCCAACGCCATGGATTACACGGATCTGCAGGTCAGCCGCCGCCAGCCGCTCTGGCGCGGCGATCTGAATCTGGGGCTCGCCTATATCGACGTCAAAGATCGACAAACCGGTATTGCCAATGACGAAATCCAGGCGATGATGCACTGGCACCGGCGGTTTTGACCCTGATGCCAGAGAGCCGGGCACTGTGCCGCAATTCATGACAGGCCGGGATCGCCGGAGCCGGCAGCGTGTTTAACCGGATTCTGGTCGTCTGCGTCGGCAACGTCTGCCGCAGTCCCATGGCCGAGGCCCTGCTAAAACAGACGCTGGCGGAGCGCAATGTGAGCATCTCATCGGCGGGCCTGGGAGCGCTGGCAGGCCATGGCATCGAACCCCAGGCCCAGGCGGTGCTCGAGGCGCACGGACTCGATGCCTCCGGGCACCGGGCCCGGCAGATAACGCCGGACATGGTGCGTGGGGCTGATCTGGTCCTGGTCATGGAAGACTGGCAGCGCACCGAGGTAGCCGGACTGGATCCGACGGCCCGTGGCAAGATTCACCTGCTGGGGCGCTGGGGCGAGTTTGAAATCGATGATCCTTATCGCCAGTCTGACGAACAATTTAAACGGGCTTATGACGCGATCGTCAGGGGCGTCACGGAATGGACAACAAGACTGTGAATAATAATGACTAGGAAACTCATTGTCCTGTTCAGCCTTGTCCTGTTGCTCAGTGGCTGTGCCGCTGCGCCGGGCATGTACATGGACGACAGCGATCTGCAGAGCAAAGACACCGTCACTGAACCGGCCATAGAGCCCGAGTTGATCCCGATCACCCCCACGCTGGTACGCAAACAGGCCAGCGCCCGCGCGGAGTCCGGGCGCCGGCAGGGCGCAGTAGCGAACGTCGAGCAGCAGGGTGAGTTCGAGTATCATGTCGGCCCTGGCGACGTGCTGAACATCACCGTCTGGGAGCATCCGGAGCTGACCATCCCCGCCGGCGAGTTTCGCGATCCGGAACAGGCCGGGCATCTGGTCAGTACAAAAGGCACGATCTTCTATCCCTACGCCGGCGAGCTGGCGGTGGCGGGCAAGACACTGGACGAGATCCGTTCGCTACTGCAGTCGAAGCTGACCCACTATATTCAGAACCCGCAGGTGGGCGTGCGGGTGGCGGCGTTTCGCAGCAAACGGGCTTTTGTCACCGGCGAGGTGAACCAGCCCTCCGTGCTGCCCATCACCGACACACCGTTGACCCTGCTGGAGGCGATTAATCGCTCCGGCGGCGCCAGCGAGATTGCCGATCTGCGCAACGTGGTATTGTCCCGCGGCGAACGTTCGCAACGAGTCGATCTGCTGGAGCTGTACCGCGGCGATCAACGTCAGCCGCTATACCTGCGCGACGGCGATCAGGTCTACGTGCCCGATCACTTTGACAACAAGGTCTTCGTACTGGGTGAGGTCAACAAGCAGTCCGCCCAGCTGATGCGCAACAGCCGGATGACCTTGGCCGAGGCGATCAGCGGCGTCGAGGGCCTGAACCAGTCTTCTGCTGATCCCAGCCGGATTTATGTTATCCGCGGCAATCTGGAAAAACCGCGCGTCTACCAGCTTAACGCCGAGTCACCCGATGCCCTGTTACTGGCCACCATGTTCGAACTCCAGCCACGCGATGTAATTTACGTCTCCATCGCCGGGATATCGCGCTGGAACCGCCTGATGAGCCAGATCCTGCCCACGGTCCAGACGCTGTGGCAAACCGACAGACTGATCAACGATTAAAGCGCCGCGTTACTACAATAATGCATGAACCGTTAAAACAGGACGAGCTGCGCCTCCCGCAAGGCCCGAATATTAATGATGACGAGATCGATCTCGGCCAGCTTGTCGCCGTCCTGGTCGATGCAAAGTGGCTCATCGCGGCAATCACGGCGGCCTGTGTGATCCTCGGCGTGATTTATGCCCTGACGGCAACGCCGATCTACCAGAGCGACGCCCTGCTGCAAATCGAGCAGAAAGAAAGCAGCATCGGCGGTCTGGATCAGCTCTCCGGGATGTTCGCCGGCGAGACCCCGGCCGGGGCGGAAATCGAGATCATCCGTTCCCGCAAGATCCTGGGGCAGACCGTGGACAACCAGAAGCTCGACATCCACGCCCGGCCGGACTATTTCCCGCTCATCGGCGAGACACTGGCCCGCCGCTATGGCGGTGAGGGACCGGCCGGGGCGTTTCTGGGGCTGGACGGCTACGCCTGGGGCGGGGAGTCCATCCAGGTCCAGCGGCTGGACCTCTCCGCCGACTATCAGGGCCGGCCGTTGACGCTGATTGCCGGCGAAGCCGGCCGTTACCGGCTTCTCGGCCCCGAGGAGGAGCCCCTGTTGCGCGGGCAGGTTGATCAGCGGGCCACCGGCAACGGCATCGAGTTGTTCGTCGCCGAGCTGACGGCCCGCCCGGGCACCCGCTTCATCCTCAGCAAACAACCGCGGCAACAAGCGATCCGCCGGCTGCAGAGCAATCTGACCATCAGCGAGCAGGGCCAGAAATCCGGCATCCTGCGCCTGACCCTGGAAGGCGCGGATCCGCAACGCCTGGCCGAGACCCTGGACGGGGTCGCCAGTACGTACCTGCGTCAGAACGTCGAGCGCCGCTCCGCCGAGGCGGAAAAGACCCTGGCGTTTCTCAACGAACAGCTTCCGCAACTCAAGGCCGATCTCAACGCCGCCGAAACGCGCCTCAACGAGTATCGCTCCAACCTCGGCAGTGTCGATCTGACCCTCGAGACCCAGGGCGTGCTTGAGCGTATGGCGAATGTGGAAAAAGCCCTGCAGGAGCTGGAGCTCAAACGCTCCGAGCTCAAGCAGAAGTTCACCGCGAACCATCCCGCCCTGATCACCCTGCAGGAAAAGCGCGAGCAGCTGGTGGCCGAGCGTGACGCCCTGAACCGCGAGATCAAGCAGATGCCCGAAGAGGTACAGCAGTCGGTACGCCTGACCCGGGATGTGAAGGTCGCCAACGAGCTCTATCTGTTACTGCTTAACAAGGCCCAGGAGATGCGCGTCATCAAAGCCGGCACCATCGGCAATGTACGCATCATCGATCCGGCCATTGTGCCCATCGAACCGATCAAACCGAAAAAGTCATTGATTGTCGTACTGAGTCTGGTGCTGGGCGTCATGCTGGGCATGTTCACCGTCTTTGTGATCCGCTTTCTCAACCGCGGGGTCGAGGATCCCGACCTGATCGAACAGCAACTGGGTATTCCGGTCTACGCCGCGGTACCCCACAGCGTCAAGCAGGCGCGGGAGGCCAAACGCGTGGCCAGAAAGGGCAAACGCCGCGCCTGGCTGCTGGCGGCCAACGAGCCCGACGATCCGGTGGTCGAAAGCCTGCGCAGCTTGCGCACCAGCCTCCAGTTCGCGCTGATGGACGCCGGCAACAATATCATGGCTATGACCGGCCCGAGTCCCGGTCTGGGCAAGTCGTTTATCTGCGCCAATCTGGCGTATGTGCTGGCCGCGGCAGGCAAACGGACCCTGCTGGTCGACGCCGATCTGCGCAAAGGCCACCTGCATGACTATTTCGGCATAGAGCGTAATGAGGGGCTGTCAGGCGTGATCAGCGGCGAGGTGGCACTGGAACAAGCGGTTCACAAGACGATGCAGGAAAACCTGGACTTCCTGCCCGCCGGTATCGTCCCGCCCAACCCGTCGGAGTTGTTGCTTAACGAGCGTCTGGGTAAAACACTCAAAAGCCTGTCCAGCGAATACGACTTTGTCATTATCGACACCCCGCCGGTACTTGCAGTAACCGATGCAACGATCATCGCCCGCCTGGCAGGCATCAACTTCGTACTCCTGCGGTCCGGCGTCCACCCCCTGCGCGAGATTGAACAGACGATAAAACGGCTGCACCAGAACGGGATCAAAGTACAGGGCTTTGTGTTTAATGATCTCCCCGTTCGTGCCGGCGGCTATGGAAGTGCAAGCAAGTATGCCTATCACTATCAGTATGAGTATAAATAAAAAGTTGGCAGTCGGCAGTTAGCAGTCGGCAGTTGCCGGAGCGCCTTCGGCGCGACTGAAAATATCTGCAAACTGAAAACTGCCAACTGATGACTTTATCTAAACAAGGGGCGTCCCACACACCAGAAGCTGCAAACTGAAAACTGCCAACTGATGACTTTATCTAAAACATGGAGGTTAAAATGGCTTTCGAAGACCTGGACGTCTGGAAACGCGCCGCAAGACTAAGTTCGGATATCTACACAAACATGCGCGAACTAAAAGATTATAGTTTCAAGGATCAGATAACCCGCTCAAGCTTGTCAGTACCATCGAACATCGCAGAAGGGATAGAACGCGCAACCGATAAAGAAAAAATGAGATTTCTAAGCATCGCCAAAGGCTCCGCCGCTGAACTACGAACCCAGATCTACATCGGCATGGATATCAGCTATATCTCAAAAGATATCGGCACAAAGTGGATTAAAGAAACAAAAGAACTAAGCGCCATGCTAGTCGGCCTGATCAAATCAATAAAAGCAGTTAATTGATGACTGCCAACTGCCAACTGCCAACTGCCAACTGAGAACTATCATTTATGAAGATTGCCATCGCCGGCACCGGCTACGTCGGGCTCTCCAACGCCATCCTGCTCGCGCAACACAACGAAGTTGTCGCCCTGGATATCGACCCGGAAAAAGTCAAACAGATCAACGCCCGGCACTCCCCGATCATCGACACCGAGATCGAGGAGTACCTGCAACACAAAGACCTCAACCTGCGCGCCACCCTGGACAAAAATGACGCCTACGAAAACGCCGACTTCGTCATCATCGCCACCCCGACCGACTACGATCCGGTAACCAACTACTTCAACACCAAAACCGTCGAATCGGTCATAGAAGACATCCTGGCCATCAACCCCAAAGCCACGATGGTCATAAAATCCACCGTCCCGGTCGGCTACACACGAAGCGTCACAGAACAATTCAAAATTCAACATTCAAAATTCAAAATTATATTTTCCCCCGAATTCCTGAGAGAGGGCAAGGCGTTACACGATAACTTATATCCCTCGCGCATCATCGTCGGCGAGCAGTCGGAGCGGGCCGAGACCTTCGCCAACCTGCTCAAGCAGGGCGCGCTGAAAGAGGATATCTCCGTGCTGTTCATGAACAGCACCGAGGCCGAGGCGGTCAAACTGTTCGCCAATACCTACCTGGCCATGCGGGTGGCGTTTTTCAACGAACTGGACACCTACGCCGAAACCCACGGCCTGGACACGCGCCACATCATCGACGGCGTGGGCCTCGATCCCCGCATCGGCAACCACTACAACAACCCGTCCTTCGGCTACGGCGGCTACTGCCTGCCCAAGGACACCAAACAGCTGCTGGCCAACTACCAGGATGTTCCCGGCAACATCATGCAGGCCATCGTCGACGCCAACACCACCCGCAAGGACTTCATCGCCGAGGCGATTATTCGAAAATTAAACAATGTATCCCCTCTCCCTCAGGGAGAGGGCCAGGGTGAGGGGAGTAATAGACCCTCGTCACTCGCCACTCGTACCTCGCCCCTGCCCGAAGGGCTTGCGGGAGAGGGTCAGGGTGAGGGGATCAATAAACGCAAAACCGTCGGCATCTACCGCCTGGTCATGAAAAACGGCTCCGACAACTTCCGCACCTCCGCCATCCAGGGTGTGATGAAGCGCATCAAGGCCAAAGGCATCGAAGTCGTCGTCTACGAACCGGTACTGGAAGAAGACACTTTTTATAACTCGAAGGTCATCCGCGACCTGAACGAATTCAAACAAACCAGCGACGTCATCGTCGCCAACCGGCTGTCGGATAATCTGAAAGACGTCCAGGACAAGGTGTATACGCGGGATTTGTTCAACAGCGACTAGAAAAAAAGGCAATGTTGAATTTTGAATTTTGAATTTTGAATGTTGAATTGTAGTTCGGCTACGCCGCGCTGTATTTTGATTCCTTCAATTCAAAATTCAAAACTCAAAATTAAACAAACATTGGAGGTTGTAATGGCAAGGGAAAATGCCGTTCTGAATAAGTCGTTTGAGTTTGCAATACGCATAGTCAAACTGCATCAATTTCTTGTGAAAGAGAAAAAAGAGTACGTCCTGTCTAAACAATTGTTGCGAAGTGGTACTTCAATTGGAGCTAATGTTAATGAAGCGCAGGCGGGTCAGAGCAGAAATGACTTCATCAGTAAAATGACGATAGCCAGTAAAGAGGCCAGAGAAAGCAAATACTGGATAGAGCTACTGGTAGCTACAGGCTATTTGGCTAAAAACGACAAATACATAAATTCATTGCTGAGTGATGTCTTTGAATTGACAAGAATTCTGACAAGTATAGTGAAAACTACACGAGAGAAGTAACTTTGCCTGGTCAATTCAAAATTCAAAATTCAAAATTCAAAATTCCACGTCAATACTACTTCTTATAAAACTGGAGTGACGTAAGTTGAAAATCCGAAATAGAAAAAGGGTGCTAGTTACCGGCGGTGCGGGGTTCTTAGGTTCCCATCTCTGCGAACGCCTTTTAAAAGAGGGCGATGATGTCATCTGCCTGGACAATTTCTACACCGGCACCAAGGACAACATCCAGCATCTGATGGAGAACCCGTTCTTCGAGGTGATGCGCCATGACGTGACCTTTCCGCTCTATGTGGAAGTGGACGAAATCTATAACCTGGCCTGTCCCGCGTCACCCATCCACTACCAGTTCGATCCGGTGCAGACCACCAAGACCAGCGTGCACGGCGCGATCAACATGCTGGGGCTGGCAAAGCGCACCAAGGCCCGGATATTCCAGGCCTCCACCAGCGAGGTCTACGGCGATCCGGAGCAGCACCCGCAAACCGAGTCCTACTGGGGACATGTCAACCCGATCGGCAGCCGCTCGTGCTACGACGAGGGCAAGCGTTGCGCCGAAACCCTGTTTTTTGACTACTACCGTCAGCACAACCTCGATATCAAGGTGGGGCGGATTTTCAACACCTATGGCCCCAACATGCATCCCAATGACGGGCGGGTGGTTTCCAACTTCATCATGCAGGCCCTGACCGATCAGCCCATCACCATCTACGGCGACGGCCAGCAATCCCGCTCCTTTTGCTACGTGGACGACCTGATCGAGGCCTTCGTCCGCCTGATGGCCTCGCCGGCCGAGGTCACCGGTCCGATCAACCTGGGCAACCCGAACGAATTCACCATCCTGGAGCTGGCGGAACAAGTCATCGAGATGACCCACTCCAGATCAAAAATCGAAAAACGCCCGCTGCCGGACGACGATCCCAAACAACGCCAGCCGGACATCAGCCTGGCCAAAAAAACACTGGACTGGGAACCGAAAACATTACTGGAAGAAGGCCTGAAAAAAACCATTCCGTACTTCGAAAACCTGGTGAAAGCCGGCATAAAGCAATAAACGGGATGCTGTGGTGAGGAGTGAGGTATGCGGTCAGAATTTATAATTCACACACGCTGCCCACTTTTAACTGTAACTTCGAACTAAGAACTAAGAACTAAGAACTGTTTTTGTTCTGCCCGCTGCTAACTTTCTCTTCGAACTCAGAACTCAGAACTTAGAACTATTTTTTAATATCCGGCACAAACAACCGTAATTCCGGTCCAAAGCCTGCCCCGGCGTGCTCTAAGCTGGGGCCGGAATTCAGGCTTGGCACTAAGAACTAAGAACTAAGAACTGTTTTTGTTCTGCCAACTGCCAACAACATTTTATTTTATGAATAAACGATCAATCAAAGCCATCATCCTCGCCGGCGGCAGCGGTACCCGTCTCTGGCCGCTGTCTCGCCTGCAATTACCCAAGCAGTTCCTTCGTCTTCAGGGTGACAAGACGCTATTGGAATCGACGGTGGATCGACTGGCACCTCTGATCGAGCCCAAAGACGTGGTGATTGTCACCGGTGCCGAACACGCCAAAGGAGAAGCCTATAACAGTCTGCGCCCTTATCAGACCCTGCTCGAGCCGGTCGGTCGCAATACCGCCCCGGCAATTGCGCTGGCGGCGGCCTGGTTGCAGGATCAGGCGGAAGAGAATGATCCTGTTATGGTCGTATTACCGGCCGACCATATCATCAAGCAGCCCGAGGCGTTCCAGCAAGCCTTGCTACAGGCCATAGAGGCGGCAGAGTGTGGAAAACTGGTCACCTTTGGTATTGAACCGACCCGGGCTGACACTGGCTTCGGCTATATAAAGGTAAAGGCACCGGAAAATAACCAGACAATTGGCAGCCCCGAATTGTCAACGCTCGATGTAGTCGAGTTTACCGAAAAGCCGGATCAGGAAACGGCCAACGACTACCTGCAAGCCGAAAACTATTATTGGAATTCGGGGATGTTCGTCTGGAACACCTCCACGATCCTGAAGGAGATCACCGATCACCTGCCGGAAGTTGACGTTGTTTTGACCAGAATCCGCAACGACTGGCAAGAGTCAGATACCCTGCAGGCGGTAATTGATAATCATTTTGCTGATATGCCCGCTATCAGTATCGACTACGGGGTGCTGGAGAAGAGCAGCAATGTGGCGCTGATCCCCTGTAATCTCGGCTGGTCCGATGTGGGCAGCTGGGATGCCGTGCATGAAGTCGCCGACCGGGATGCTTCGGGCAATGCCCTGCAGGGACGTGTAATTGCTAAAGATTGTAACAACTCCCTGATTCACAGTAACCAGCGGCTGGTGGCGGCGATCGGTGTGGCGGATCTCTGCGTCATCGAGACTGCCGATGCGGTCCTGATTACCCGTCGCGGCCAGAGTCAGCGGGTACGCGAGATTGTGGATGATCTCAAACAGGAAAACGCCCAGGAGCATCTTTATCATCGTACCGTGCATCGTCCCTGGGGCAGTTTTACAGTGCTGGAGGATCATGACGGCTTCAAGATGAAACGAATCACCGTGGAGCCCGGCGCCAGCCTCAGCCTGCAGCGGCATCAGCATCGTTCCGAGCATTGGGTGGTGGTATCGGGCACCGCCACGGTCACGCGCGGCGACGAATTACTGACCATCACCAAAAACGAAAGCACCTATATCCCCATCGGTACCAAACACCGGCTGGAAAACCGGGGCAAAATCCCCCTCGAACTGATCGAAGTACAGGTCGGGGAATACCTGGACGAAGACGATATCGAACGCTTCGAGGACAACTACGATCGTTAATATGACCGACCCGATGACAGCTCAAAAAATCTATGTCGCCGGGCACCGGGGGATGGTGGGTTCGGCGATTATCCGCCGGCTCCTGGCCCCCAATACCCATTCCCGACTGCCCACTCCCGAGATCATCACCCGGACGCACGACCAGCTGGACCTGACCGACCAGCAGGCAGTCAGGGAGTTCTTCGCCGTCGAAAAACCGGACCAGGTCTATCTGGCGGCCGCAAAAGTTGGCGGTATCCATGCCAACAACACCTATCCGGCCGATTTCATCTATCTGAATCTGATGATCGAAGCCAATGTGATCGAGGCGGCGTTCCGTCACGGCGTCAAAAAACTCCTCTTTCTGGGCTCCAGCTGTATCTATCCCAGGCTCGTCGAACAGCCCATGGCGGAGAGCGCGTTACTTACCGGCCCGCTGGAGTCGACCAACGAACCCTATGCCATTGCCAAAATCACCGGCATCAAGCTCTGCGAGAGCTATAACCGGCAATACGGCGAAAGCCATGGCACCGATTACCGCAGTGTGATGCCGACTAACCTCTACGGCCCCGGCGACAACTATCATCCCGAAAACAGCCACGTCATCCCCGCGCTGATCCGGCGCTTCCATGAAGCCAGGGAGAATCAGGATCCGGTTGTTACCGTCTGGGGGACCGGCACCCCCCGGCGCGAGTTTCTGCACGTCGATGACATGGCCGCGGCCTGCGTGCACGTTATGAACCTCGACAAGGCGAGTTACGAGCAACACACCGAACCGATGCAGAGCCACATCAATGTCGGCTGGGGTGATGACGTCACCATCCGCGAACTGGCCGAGACCATCGCGCAAGTGGTTGGCTATACCGGTAAAATCGAATTCGACACCAACAAACCCGACGGCACCCCCCGCAAACTCATCGACAGCAGCCGACTCAATGCACTGGGATGGCAGGCGACGATCGGGCTGAAAGAGGGTCTCATGCAGACGTATGACGATTATGTCAGACAACAAGCTTGAGCCACGAATTGCACGAAAATCACGAAAAGATTCTTTTTAAGGAAGAGTCGTATCAAATACAGGGTGCGATTTTTGAAGTATATAATGAAATCGGCCCGGGGTTTCTTGAGGCCGTTTACCAGGAGTGCCTGGAATACGAGCTAGGTAGTAGAAAAATTCCCTTTACCGCCCAAAAAGAACTCGCTGTTAGCTATAAGGGAAGAAAATTAAATCAGACCTATAAACCCGATCTTGTTTGTTATGACAAAATTATCGTAGAAATCAAATCTGTCAGACAGATCAACAATGAGCACCAGGCTCAAATCCTCAACTACCTTAAGGCAACAGGACTCAATCTTGGATTGCTTGTTAATTTCGGAAGCTATCCAAGAGCAACAATAAAACGATTTGTTTCATAAAAATGCCACGAATAACACGAACATGCACGAACATGCACGAATCCATACAGATGATAGTCACACAAACCTGGTTAAATAATATGTATCTATTTTTCGTGAATATTCGTGCCTTTCGTGGAAAAAGAGAATGTAAAATTTCGGAAGCTATCCAAGAGCAACAATAAAACGATTTGTTTCATGAAAATGCCACGAATAACACGAACATGCACGAATCCATACAGATGATAGTCACACAAACCTGGTTAAATAATATGTATCTATTTTTCGTGAATATTCGTGCCTTTCGTGGAAAAAGAGAATGTAAAATTTCGGAAGCTTTCCAAGAGCAACAATAAAACGATTTGTTTCATGAAAATGCCACGAATAACACGAACATGCACGAATCATATGCAGATGATAGTCACACAAACCTGACCAAATCATATTTATCTATTTTTTTGTGAATATTCGTGCCTTTCGTGGCAAAAAGAGAATGTAAAATTTCGGAAGCTTTCCAAGAGCAACAATAAAACGATTTGTTTCATGAAAATGCCACGAATAACACGAACATGCACGAATCATATGCAGATGATAGTCACACAAACCTGACCAAATCATATTTATCTATTTTTTCGTGAATATTCGTGCCTTTCGTGGCAAAAAGAGAATGTAAAATCAGAAGGCGCGGCTCGCAGCGGCCAGAAGGAATACGCTCATTTTATCAGTATCGCACGTGGGTCACTGGCTGAGCTGAACACGCAGATCCAGATTGCAAAAATGCTGGGTTATTACACCGAATCTGAAGAGATTAATAAAAACCTGAACCGACTGGGCCGTCTTCTGACCGGCCTCTATAAAAAATGGAACAAATCATGAATTCTACTACCGATTCCCCATTAACCACTTCCGAATCCCGGCGCGTTGCGCTGATCACCGGTATAACCGGCCAGGACGGCGCCTACTTGGCGGAGTTTCTGCTGGACAAGGGCTACATCGTCCACGGTATCAAACGCCGCACGAGTCTGTTCAATACCGACCGGATCGATCACCTCTATCGGGACTATCACGAAATCGAAAAAGAGCAATCCCAATCCCCCACTGCCCACTCCCGGCAGTTCTATCTGCATCATGGTGATATGACGGACTCTTCCAGTCTGATACGGATTATCCAGCAGACCCAGCCGGATGAAATCTATAATCTGGCCGCTCAATCGCATGTGGCGGTCAGTTTCGAAGAGCCAGAGTACACCGCCAATTCCGACGCGCTGGGGACGTTGCGCGTTCTGGAGGCCATCCGGATCCTGGGGATGGAAAAGAAAACAAAATTTTACCAGGCCTCGACCAGTGAACTGTTCGGCAAGGTACAGGAAATCCCGCAGAAGGAAACCACCCCGTTCTACCCGCGTAGTCCGTATGCCGTGGCCAAGCTCTATGCCTACTGGATTACCGTTAACTATCGCGAGGCCTATGGTATGTATGCCTGCAACGGCATTCTGTTTAATCATGAATCACCGATTCGTGGAGAAACCTTCGTCACCCGCAAGATCACCCGGGCACTGGCCAGAATCAAACTCGGCCTGCAGGACTGCCTCTACCTGGGCAACCTCGACGCCAAACGCGACTGGGGTCACGCAAAAGACTACGTGGAAATGCAATGGCTGATGCTGCAACAGGAAGAGCCGGAGGATTTCGTCATCGCCACCGGCCGTCAATACAGCGTCCGCGACTTCGTCAACGCTGCCGCGAAGGAACTTGGTATGGAGATCCGCTGGGAAGGGCAGGGCGTCGATGAAGTAGGAATACTCAGCACTCAGAACTCAGAACTCAGAACTCGCGGAGCGGAGCGCACGATAGTGCGCGTAGATCCGCGTTACTTCCGCCCCACCGAAGTCGAAACCCTGCTGGGTGATCCGAGTAACGCTAAAGAAAAACTGGGCTGGACACCGAAGATCGCCTTTGAGGAACTGGTCGCTGAAATGGTGCGCGAAGACCTCAAAAGTGCCGAGCGGGACGAGCTGGTCGAGAAACACGGATATCGCTCATTGAACTATCACGAATAATCTCCTAGCCCAATAAGCCAAGGGATAAATGATAAAGATGTCACATGTACTGATTCTCGGCGGTGATGGTTACCTGGGGTGGCCGACCGCGATGTATTTTTCCAACCTGGGCTACCAGGTTACCGTAGTCGATAACTATTTCCGTCGCAATGCCTGTACCGAACTCGATACCGGCATGCTCTACCCGGTGCCGACCCTGATTGAGCGGGCAAAGATCTGGCACGAGCAGACCGGCAGGGAAATCAAGGTTGTTATTGCCGATCTCGCCCAACCCGAGGCGATGCGCAGCCTGTTCGACGGAAGGGTTAAATACCAGTGGGCGGTCAATGAAGAGTTTACCGGCATCCCCGAAACTGTTGTCCACTATGCCGAACAGCCTTCCGCCCCGTATTCGCTGATGGACTATCAGCATGCCGATATTACCCTGGTCAACAACCTGCGTGTCACCAACAACCTGCTATGGGCCATCCGTGATTATGCCCGCGACACACACCTGATCAAGCTCGGCACCATGGGTGAATATGGCACGCCCAATATCGATATTGAAGAGGGCTGGCTGGAAGTGGAGCACAAGGGGCGCAAGGACACTTTCCTGTACCCCCGCCAGGCCGGCAGTCTGTACCACACGACCAAGGTAATGGACACCGACCTGATGTGGTTCGGGGTGCGCATGTGGGATCTGAAAGTGACCGATCTGATGCAGGGGCCGGTGTACGGTATTGAGACCGAAGAATCCGCCATCGACGATCGACTCAAGACCATTTTCAACTATGACGAGATTTTCGGCACCATCGTCAACCGCTTCGTCACCCAGGCCGTGGTCGGTTACCCGCTGACAGTGTATGGCGGTGGAGGGCAGACCCGGGGCTATCTCAATATCAAGGATACCCTGCAGTGCGTTCATGTCTCGGAACAAAATCCGGCCCAGAAGGGCGAGCTGCGGATATTCAACCAGATCATGGAGACCTTCAGCGTCAATCAGCTTGCAGACATGGTCAAGCGGGCCGGGGACAAGCGCGGGCACAATGTGGAAATAAAAAGTATTCCGAACCCGCGCAAAGAAGCGGAAGAGCATTACTATAATCCCACATATCAGGGATTGCAGGATATCGGCGTCAAGCCCCATTACCTGACTGAAGAGGTGATGGATCGGCTGTTCGAAGTGGTAGAAGCTTATCTGGGCAATATAAGAAAAGATGTGATTTTCAAGGGGGTAAAATGGGGTTGAACTGGTTGATAACCGGAGGGTGCGGCTTTATCGGCACCAGTCTGATCAAACGCTTGCAGGCAGAAGGTGGTCACAACATACGTGTGATTGATAATCTGACTACCGGCACGCGGGATGACCTTGCCGGTGTTAGCAGCTTTCACGAGGTCGCAGCCGACCGTCTTGGTGACAACCCTTCGGGTGTTGAACTGGTGGTGGGCGATATTCTCGATGAAGAGCTGGCGCTTGACGTAACCAGCGGGGCAGACGTGATTGTTCACCTTGCGGCGAATACCGGTGTCGGGCCTTCAGTGGAAGACCCGCGCTCTGACTGCTATGCCAACGTCATCGGCACCTTTAACTACCTGGAGGCCGCCAGAAAGAACAAGGTAGACCGTTTCGTCTTTGCCTCCAGCGGCGCCCCGGCGGGCGAGGTCGAGCCGCCTATTCACGAGGAACTACCGCCACATCCGGTCTCCCCCTACGGTGCCAGCAAGCTGGCGGGCGAGGGCTACTGCTCTGCCTACAGCAAGAGCTTCGGCATCGACACGGTGGCACTGCGTTTCGGCAATGTCTATGGTCCCGGCTCGGTACACAAAAACAGCGTGGTCGCCAAGTTCATCCGTCGAGCGCTGAACGGGGAAGTCCTGGAGATTTTCGGTGACGGCAGCCAGACCCGCGATTTTATTTACATTGATGATCTGATCGAGGCAGCCATGCTCGCGGCAACAGTCAAGGATATCGGCGGCGAGACCTTCCAGATCGCCACCAGCCGCGAAACTACAGTGGGTGAAATGGCCGAACAACTCGTCGGCGTCATGGAGTCACGGGGTGTATCAAACATCAAGGTCGTCAACGCCGAAACCCGCGTCGGCGACGTCAAACGCAATTACTCCGACACCACCAAAGCCCGAGCCCGACTCGGCTGGCAACCAAACACCGAACTAAAAAACGGCCTGATCAAAACCGTAGATTATTTTCTGGAGTAAGCAGCATCCCACTCCTGACTACTCACTCCTAACTCCTAACTACTGACTAAAACAAAATGCCAAACTCCTCACTAAAAACGCCTTACTCCTTACTCCAGGGAAAGCGCATCCTCGTCACCGGCGCCTGCGGCACCGTAGGTTCCGAACTGGTCCGACAACTATTGACTGACAAGCACTATGCGCCGGATGAAGTTATCGGGATAGATAACAACGAGAGCCAGCTCTTCTTCCTGGACCAGGAGTATCTCGATGATGCCCGGGCCAGATTTTTTGTTGCCGATATTCGCGACCGGGATGAGCTCTGCCGGCGTATGCGTGGCGTCGATATTGTGTTCCATGCGGCGGCACTGAAACATGTCATTCTCTGTGAGCGTTCTCCCGAGCAGGCGGTGCAGACCAATATCCAGGGCGTGCAGAATGTCATCGCTGCAGCGACCGAGAATCAGGTCGAACGGGTTATCTTCACCAGCTCCGACAAGGCGGTCAATCCGACCAACGTCATGGGGACCTCGAAACTGATGGGCGAGCGGCTGATGACCGCGGCCAACAGTCACAAGCGTGGCGACGGGCCGATCTTCGCCTCGACCCGGTTCGGTAATGTTCTCGGCTCAAACGGTTCGGTCATTCCCATTTTTCATAATCAGATCGCCAAAGGTGGACCCATAACGCTGACCGATCGGGAAATGACCCGCTTCGTGATGAGTATCGAAGAGGCCGTGCGGCTGGTGATTGATTCCGCCGAACTGGCGCGGGGCGGTGAAGTCTTTATTACCAAGATGCCGGTGGTACGCATCGAGGACATGGCCACGGCCATGATCCGGATCCTTGCACCGCACTATGGTCACGAAGACAAGGACATTGATGTCACGGTGATTGGTGCCAAGCCCGGTGAAAAACTCTATGAAGAGTTGATGAGCGATGAAGAGACCCGCCGCTCGGTCGAACTGACAAATTACTTTGCCGTATTGCCCGCGTTTCGCGGGATCTACCAGGATATTGCTTATGACTATGAAAATATCATTTCCGAAGCCGTAACCAATCCTTATATCTCAGCAGTGGAAACTTGTATGTCACCTGAAGAAGTCTCCGGATTTCTCGAGGAGAATCGGCTCCTTGAAAAACCGGAAGAGGATACAGCCCGGAGGTACTGGCCGGGGGATAAGGAAGCAAAAACCGAATCATGATGGTACGCAAAATACTCTCTTTGCTGGATCGCCAGGAAAAGCGTCGCGGCATTCTGATTGTCGCCATGGTGACAATTATGGCTGCACTGGAAGTGGCCGGTGTGGCCTCGGTGATGCCGTTTTTAAGCGTTGTAGGTAATCCGGAAGTGGTACACAGTAATGCTATTCTCGCCTCAGCCTACAATACATTAGGCTTTACATCTGTTGATGACTTTCTTCTGGCATTAGGTTTATTTGCATTCGGGCTGATACTAACGTCCGCGATATTTAAAGCATTGACCCTTTATGCAATGAACAGATTTATCGAAATGCGCCGTCATAGCATCAGCCACAGGTTGTTGGAAACATATTTAAGACAGCCCTATGCTTTTTTTCTAAATCGTCATAGTAGCGATATGGCAAAAACGATCCTTTCTGAAATAGATCAACTGATCCATAATGTTTTCCGTCCAAGTATGGACATGTTTGCTTATGCTATAATTTTAGGTTCTATGATTACCCTCCTGGTAATTGTTGAGCCAAAGATTGCTGCTATCGTAATTACTGTGATAGGGGGGCTTTATATAATAATATATGCGGGGGTGCGTGGGATACTCGGGCATATTGGCAGTGATCTCGTGCGAGCAAATAAAGAGCGCTTCACCGCAGCCGGTGAAGCATTGGGAGGAATTAAAGACATTAAACTCCTTGGTCGTGAACAAGCATATAGTTCCCGTTTTCGCAGTCCTTCCAGTCGTTTTGCCAGACACCAGGCTACCAATCAAACTCTTTCACAGGTGCCCAATTTTCTGGTTGAAGCAGTGGCTTTTGGCGGAATAATCATCTTGACCCTTGTGTTACTCAGTAGTAGCGGTGGCGTAACAGGGGATGGAATTGGAGAAATTTTGCCAATGTTAGGCCTTTACGCATTTGCGGGACTAAGGATGAAACCTGCCGCCCAAAAGATTTATATCGGATTTGCCAAGTTACGATTTGGTTCGGCTTCTCTAAATAATATCTACAATGATTTATACCAGCGAAGTGCGCTTGCAGAAATCAATGTTCATGACCCCAGACCGTTTAATCCGCAGAGAGCTATTTCCTTGCAGGATATTCACTATAGTTATCCAGGTTCAAAGGAAGAAGCACTGAAGTCTATTAACTTGCAAATTAATGTCGGGACATCTGTAGGGCTGGTCGGTAGTACTGGCGCAGGGAAAACAACGTTGGTGGATGTTCTGCTAGGTTTGCTTCGCCCCACTCAAGGCAGTATTGTTGTCGACAATAAGCCTGTAACAGATGATGAATTGCGAGCATGGCAGCGAACATTGGGCTATGTTCCGCAGGATATTTTTTTAATTGATGACTCAGTTAGCAAAAATATAGCTCTTGGTGTGCCGACGCAACAAATTGATTATGATCAAGTTGAGCGCTGTGCGCGTATGGCGCAAGTTCATGACTTTATCATGCAAGAGATGCCTGATGGCTACGATACTTTAGTTGGTGAGCGTGGAGTCCGTCTTTCAGGTGGGCAACGTCAACGCATTGGTATTGCCAGAGCACTTTACCATGATCCGCATGTTCTGGTATTTGATGAGGCGACAAGTGCGCTGGATACATTGACTGAGCAAGCTGTCATGGAATCTATTGAGGCACTGCACCATAAAAAGACCATTATTATTATCGCTCATCGACTTACTACAGTCCGAGAATGTGAGCAGATATTTCTGTTAGACAAAGGAATAATTATTGCGAAAGGTGAATATGATGAGCTTATTAATAATAACATTGCCTTTCGATCTATGGCTGGACAGAATGTTAATTAAAAGTAAAGTTTCAAATAAATGAAGTTGTTAATAACAGGTGGTGCGGGATTTATTGGGTCAGCGGTAGTGCGGCAATACATCGCAGAGACAGAGGCCACAGTCGTAAATGTCGATGCCCTGACTTATGCCGGTAATCTCGATTCTCTGGCCGAAGCACGTTACCACCCCCGCCATCAATTCGTACAGGTGGATATTCGTAACCGTGGTGCCGTGGAAAACTTATTCCGTGAATACCGACCTGACGCGATCATGCACCTGGCAGCCGAGTCCCATGTTGACCGCTCCATCGAAGGACCGGCGGCATTTGTCGAGACCAACATTACCGGCACTCATAACCTCCTTGAGGTGGCTCGTGGCTACTGGAGCGAGCTGGAAGGTAAGGACAGGGAAGGCTTTCGTTTTCATCATGTCTCCACGGATGAAGTCTATGGCGATCTTGGACCGAACGATCCAGCTTTCACTGAAGAGACCCCATACGCGCCAAGCTCGCCTTACTCGGCCAGCAAAGCCGCGAGTGATCATCTTGTTCGAGCCTGGCATCGTACCTACGGATTACCAGTGGTTATTACCAATTGCTCCAACAACTACGGGCCTTATCAGTTTCCGGAGAAACTGATTCCGTTGATGATTCTGAATGCACTGGAAGGTAAACCACTGCCTATTTATGGTAAGGGAGAGAACATCCGCGACTGGCTATATGTCGATGATCATGCCTACGCCTTGCGAAATGTATTGGCTACTGGGCAGCTGGGCCGGACCTACAACATAGGAGGCCGTTGCGAGCATACGAATCTGGAAGTGGTCCACGCTATTTGCGCAATTCTGGATCGCACTGTACCCGACTCAGCCGGCCCCTATGAACGGCTTATTCAGTTTATATCCGACCGCCCCGGCCACGATCTCCGTTATGCTATCGACGATACACGTATTGCCACTGAACTCGGCTGGCAACCAAAAGAGAGCTTCGATAGCGGCTTGCAAAAGACCGTGCAGTGGTACTTGAATAATCCTGCCTGGGTTGAAAGAGTACGATCAGGAGAATACTGCGAATGGATGAGACAGAATTATACAAATCGCGAGACAAATACGACAGAATCAAAGGCAACGAAAAAATGAGCTGGAAGGGGATTATTCTAGCCGGGGGTAGTGGCACACGTCTTCATCCCATTACCCTGGGAACCTCCAAGCAACTGTTGCCCATATACGACAAGCCTATGATCTATTATCCCCTGTCTGTTTTGATGCTGGCAGGAATTCAGGAAGTTCTTATCATAACTACTCCGGAGGATCATGCAGCCTTCCAACGCGTCCTGGGCAACGGAAGTCGGTTTGGGATAAGTATCACCTACGCCGAACAACCCAGTCCAGATGGACTGGCTCAGGCTTTCATTATCGGTGAAGAGTTTATTGGCGACAGTAATGTCTGCCTCGTGCTGGGTGATAACATCTTCTACGGTCAGGGTTTTACGCCAAAACTCCAGCAGGCAGCGGCAAGGGCCAAAGGGGCTACTGTCTTCGGCTATCAGGTCAAGGATCCAGAGCGTTTCGGTGTAGTGGAATTCGATACTGACAAGCGCGCTCTTTCCATCGAGGAAAAACCGAGTAAACCAAAATCACACCACGCAGTAACCGGCCTCTACTTCTACGACAATGATGTTGTAGAAATTGCCAAACAGGTCAAACCCTCTGACAGAGGAGAGCTCGAGATAACTTGTGTAAACCGCGCCTATCTCGAACGTGGTGATCTCAGTGTAGAACTGCTTGGCCGCGGTTTTGCATGGCTCGATACAGGTACTCACGAGAGCCTTCTGGAGGCGGCACAGTTTGTGGAAACTATCGAGAAACGCCAGGGTTATAAAATCGCCTGTCTGGAAGAGATCGCATGGCGTAATGGCTGGATGAGTAGTGAGCAGCTATTTAAAATTGCAGAGGAGATTGCTAAAAATAGCTATGGCGAATACTTAAAAGATTTATCGAATGAATAGTATGAGTAAGAAGGTGCTTCATATTGGTAGTACAGATAAGTTTATTCCGCCATTCATAGAAATGGTGCGAGAGCATTTTGAATTCAATGATCATGATTTTATGCTTAGACGTGGTATGGCGCATGATCAACTGCAGTCATATGAAAACATTCAAACCATGGGGAAGGGTAAGCATAAAATTATTCAGCATTATCTGACTATGGTTGTAAAAATGCACTTTGCAGATAAGATTATTCTCCATGGGCTGTTTGATATTCGTGTCATCCAATTACTATGGACAATGCCGTGGTTACTGAAAAAATGCTATTGGGTAATTTGGGGTGGTGATCTGTATAGATATCATAAGATTGAAAATGATCGAAGATTGAAAAAACAGGAGTTCTTCAGGCGACCTGTTATTAAAAAAATGGGCTATATAATAACAGGGAATGAGAAAGATGCCGGTAATGCAAAATTGTGGTATGGGTTTAGAGGCGATGTGCTCGATGCGGTTTTTTATCCTAGTAATGTATTTACAGGTGACTTATGCGGCTCCACAAGTACCTGCGAAGTTATATTGGTTGGTAATTCTGCCACGCCATCTAATAGGCATTGTCAGGCATTTAAAAGAATAGCTAATGAGGCAGGGAGTGATAGCCTGCAAGGTAACATAAAAATAATAGCTCCTTTGTCGTATGGTGATCCCTCGTATGCTGATGAAGTTTGTGAGTGTGGAAAAGAGTTGTTCGGGAATGACTTTTTTCCAATCTTTAAATTTATGCCATATGACGAGTATACAAGATTACTCGATTCAATCGATGTTGTGGTTTTTAATCATGATCGTCAACAAGGATTTGGCAATCTGATACAACTCCTAGGGAAAGGCAAGAAAGTTTATATCTCAAGATGCTCAACGTTATGGGAGTATTTTAATTCGATTGATGTGGTTGTGTACGATATTGATAATTTCACGTTGAAGCCTATTCACGAGGCTGTGGCACTGCATAACTACCATAAGATAAAAAGTCTATTCTCATTGGAGCGTGTAGTTGATGACACTCGTCGTGTTTTTGATCATGTTCCTAGGAACCTGGACCATTGTGATGAAAAAAGAAATTCTTGAAGTTGGTTTTGTTGGGGGAGGAATTAATTCCGCTGTAGGTGGAGCGCACTTTATTGCTTCCCAGATGGATGGCTTTTTTCGGGTTGTTGCTGGCTGTTTCAGCACAGATCCGGATGTTAACCGGCGCACCGCAGAGCACCATCATGTCTCTGATAATCGAGTGTATTCCTCCTGGGAGAAATTGCTGGCGTCAGAATGCGAACATCTTGATGCTGTTGTAGTATTGACTCCTACTCCTGCTCATACCTCCGTTGTGATCGCTGCCTTAGAGAGTGGGCTTGCAGTGATTAGTGAAAAGGCACTGGCTGCTTCCAGCAAAGAAGTGGAAGAGATCAAATGTGCACTTGAGGCACATAATGGGCGACTTTACGTGACTTATAACTATTCGGGTTATCCGATGCTGCGTGAGTTGCGCTCGATGATAACTCGGGGTGTTCTGGGACGCATCGAGCAGGTACATATTGAGATGCCACAGGAAGGTTTTGCCCGGCTCAACCGTGACGGACAACCGGTGATACCCCAGAAATGGCGCCTCGAGGACGGTTCGATTCCTACCATTTCACTCGACCTGGGAGTACATCTTCACCATATTGTCCATTTTCTTACTAGGGAACACCCTCAGGAGCTTGTGGCAAATCAGGCCAATCTTGGATCGTACCATCATGTTATTGATAACATTAGTGCCTTGGTCCGTTATACAAACGGTATCGAGTGCAATATGTGGTATAGCAAGACGGCTTTGGGATACCGCAATGGCTTGCGAATCAGGGTCTTCGGTGATCAGGGCGCAGCGGAGTGGTACCAGATGGAACCCGAGTGTCTGACTATGCACGATAATTACGGTCACACATCTCGTGTGGATCGTGCCTGTGTTGATGTCGAGCAGGCACAGTTGCCTCGTTACAATCGCTTCAAGGCAGGTCACCCGGCCGGGTTTCTTGAGGCGTTCGCTAATATCTATGCCGACATCGCTGCACACTTGACTGGTATCTCTCTGGAAGGTGAACATTCGGTCTATTCCGTTCATCATGCCCTTGAGGGCCTCCGTATGCTGGAATCCATGGCGATTTCTGCACATGAGCGTCGTTGGGTCTCACTCGAACAGAAGGAGAGCTGATTATGTGGCTTGACGAGGCGATATTGGAAAGTCAAGTTGCAACCGATGATATCAGTCGTACTATGACTGAAGAATTTATGCAGGGAAATCGCCCACGCTACCTATTCGGGCGCAACACTTATGCTGTTGACACCGCTCGTCAACTGGAAGTGGATGGCTTCATTGATGAGTTTACCGATGAGCGTGAATTTCTTGGTAAACCGATAGTGGCTTTTGCAGACTTGCCTAGTAATGCGTTAGTGGTCTCGTGTGTGGTAGGTATTCTACCTCTGACCGTGAAACAGCGCCTTGATGAAGAAGGGATCGCCAACATTGATTACTACGCCTTCCAGCGCTATTCAAGGCTTGACCTCAGTGAAGTGACATTCATGCGGGGCGTGGTGGCCGACATTACTAGACATCGTGAGAAATACGCTGGTATCTATGAACGGCTTAGTGATGATGCTTCTCGGGAAACCTTCCAGGCCTTAGTTCGCTTTCGCCTTTCTCGCAATCTGGAGTATATGGTCGGCTTCACCGAAAGGCAGAAGTGGCAATATTTCGAGGAGTTCCTCCAGCTCTCACAGAGCGGTGAATCATTTGTTGATGTAGGATGTTATGACGGCTACACCAGCTCTGAATTTATCCGCCATTGCCCTGATTATGATCGCGTGCACGTATTTGAACCGGAACCCGATAATATGACTAAGGTGAAGCGGCGGTTGGAAACCCATGAACGCATTGTCTATCATCCCTATGGTGCGTCTGATACCCCTTCGGTACTACGTTTCCAATCTGATGGGTCATCCTCCGTAGCGAATACCAATGGGAATATAGAGATACAGGTGGAGCGTATCGATGACGTGATCAAGGAACCCTTCACTTTTCTCAAGATGGATATCGAGGGAGGCGAAATACCGGCACTACGAGGGGCAGCTGTGAGCATTCATCAATACCATCCGCGCCTAGCGGTAAGTGTCTACCACAAAGCAGATGATCTCTGGACTATCCCTGAGCTGGTGCTCGGGATACGTGATGATTATGATTTATACCTGCGACACTACACCGAGGGTGTTACGGAAACAGTCATGTTCTTTATGCCTCGCCGATGAAAAAGCTACTTATTGCTGGTGGCAGTTATGCTGACCTTCCCTTGATTCGGGCTGCCAAGAAACTTGGCTTTCATGTCACCACAAGTGGCAATCGCCCGGAAGATTTAGGGCACACAGAATCAGATGACTACGCGCCTTGTGACTATTCGGATCATGGATCAGTGTTGGCCTTGGCTCGGACGCTTGATGTAGATGCCCTATGTGCCTGCTGCAACGATTTTTCTGCACTATCCTGTGCTTACGCCGCTGCCGAGATGGGACTACCTGGTCATGATAGCTTAGAGACGTCGCGAGTAATACATCACAAAGATGAGTGGAGAGCCTTTGCAGATAGTTATAACATCCCGAGTCCCCGTGCAATAAGCTGCCGTAGCATTAAAGAGGTCGAGCTGGCTATTAAGCACCTTTGTTTCCCGCTCATAGTTAAGCCCGTAGATATGACCGGTGGTAAGGGTATCCGGCGTGTTGATAACACCTCTGAGGTGATAGTGGCTGCTGAAGCAGCTCTTGCCGCTTCCAAGGCTAAGCGAATCGTGGTTGAGGAATTCATTACTGGTACACGCCATGGCTTCACTGCAATGTTGCGTGATAGAAGAGTAGTTTTCCATTTTACCGATAACGAACACTATCATCTGAGCCCTTATCTTGTGTCCGGAGCATCAGCGCCGACGTCATGCCCCGAGACCGCTGTACAAGAACTGGTTGAATATAGTCAGAAGATTGCCAATGAACTGTGTTTGGTGGATGGAATTTTTCATGTGCAATTTATTCTTACCGAATCCGGGGAGCCTATTATAATTGAAATATGTCGTCGCTCCCCTGGAGATCTATATCCTGAGCTTGTACGCTATGCCACAGGTGCACCGTATGCAGAATGGATTGTACGGTCATCTTGTGGACTAGGTATACCAGAAGTAAGACAGTTTCCTGTTAAGAAGAATGTAACTCGCCACTGTTTGATGACTTACGACTACGGAGTAGTTGAGGGTTTTGACTTTGAACCGGTAATTGAGTCGGAGATTATCGATAGACTGATATGGGGGAAGCGAGGTGATGAGGTACATGATCCCGATACATACAAAGCAGGCATTGTGTTTATTCAACACAAAGAAAAAGCTGTAATGTGTCATGTGATTCCGCAACTCCAGAAACTACTCGCGGTTCGTGTTAAGAAAATGTCTGAAAAATAGATATGATCAAGTTTAATAAGTCCAAATTGACTGGGAATGAAGAACTATATGTTGTTCAGGCAATGAAAAGCAGTAAAATGTCTGGCGATGGGTATTTTGGGAAAAAGTGTCAGG